>CALXGG010000031.1 GCA_944387785.1 uncultured Oscillospiraceae bacterium
GTCCATTACTCATAGGAACACCTCTTTCTGGGCTGTTGTCCCTATTATACCACATTACTCGTGTAGACACTATTTAAGATCCGCCCAGGATTTTCCCCTTGCATCCCCAGGCGGGAGCCGTATATAATAGATATGGCTGGAAACAGCACTTCCCGCGCAGCGCGCGGATCGGAGGGGATACCCGATGCAGGATCAGGACTTCCACCGGATCGCGGATGATATCATCTATCATCCGCTGTTCACCCAGATGCGGACCTTTGTTCACCACGGCGGGGAGAACTCCCTGTACGACCACTCGGTGGATACCGCCAAGTGCGCCTACCGGCTGGCCCGCCGCTTCGGTATGCGGGAGGAGCGGGTGGAATCTGTCACCCGGGCCGCCCTGCTCCACGACTTCTTCGGCTACGACTGGCGCAGCGACGCCCACAAGCAGTTCCTGCGCCACTACTCCGGGCTGCGCCGCCTGACCCATATGCACGCCTTTGTCCACGGCGCCATGGCGGCCCGGAGGGCCAACCGCCTCTTCGGCCTCAACGAGCGGCAGCGCGCCGCCATCACCAGCCACATGTTCCCCCTGGCCCCCGTGCCGAGGAACTCCGAGGCCTGGGTGCTGACCCTGGCGGACAAGATCGTGGCCTCCCGGGAGATGTCGGAGACAGTGGGCTGGCACATGCGCAGGTGGTACCGCAAGGTGGTGTCCTGACGCGCCCCGCGCCGCCGGCCCGCCCGGCGGGCGGCACAAGGAATGCATACAGCGAGGGGAGCCGGTTAACCGGCTCCCCCGTTTTTTCGCGGCAGAAGAGGCGGCCCCTGGGGGCCGCCTCTTCCTGTACGGTTTATTTCAGCAGGTAGGCGTAGTTGACGAGGACGGTGTAGATCAGCACGTCGATCTCCGCCGGCAGGCCGTTGGTCTCGTCCAGATCCGCCTCGAATACCCTGCCGTCCAGCCGGACCAGCACCTTCCGTCCCCCCAGGGGCAGGAAGCCGCTGTTCTCCGGGCTCTCATCAAAGCCCGGACGGTCATAGAACAGGGTGAACTTATCCTTGTAGGGGGCGCTGTCGTAGGGGCAGAACACGGCGCAGTTGCCGCACTCATTGCACATCCGGTCCACATGGAGGATCTGAGGCCGGCCGTCGGGCAGGGTGATGACCACGTTGGCCCGGTTGGGGCACACGTCGGCGCAGCACTGGCAGACCACGTTGCAGCTCAGGCACCGGTCGCCCTCGCACTTGGCGCTCTCGCAGAGGATGCCCTTCCGCGCGATGGCCTCCTCGCGAGAGGCATGGGCGATATGGGGGATATTGACCTGGTGAGCGCTGCCGATGACCGCCTCGGCAAAGGCGGCGGCGTCGGCAATGCCCTCCACCACCGTGGCGGGGCCCCGGAGGGCGTCGCCGGCGGCATACACGCCGGGCAGGTTGGTCTCGAAGGCCGGGCGGCCCTTCTCGTTCACATCCACGCCGTAGGCGGCCAGCATCTCGCTGTCCACCTTCTCGCCTACGGCGGAGATCACGGTGTCGCAGGGGATCTCCACGATCTCGCCGGTCTCCACCGGGGCCCGGCGGCCGGAGGCGTCCGCCTCGCCCAGCACCATCTTCTTACAGATCAGCCTGCCGTCCTTCTGCTCCACCGGGGACACCAGCTCCAGGAACTTCACGCCGTCGGCGATGGCCAGCTCCAGCTCCTCGGCGTCGGCGGGCATATACTTCTTGGTGCGGCGGTAGACCAGGGTGCTGCTCTCGGCGCCGCAGCGGAGGGCCAGCCGGGCAGCGTCCATGGCGGTGTTGCCGCCGCCGATGACCGCCACGTGGCCCAGGGCCTCCACCTTGCCGCCCTTCACGTCCTTCATCCAGCCGATGACGGGCTTTACGTTGCCGGGGATGGCCAGCTTCCCGGCCTTCCAGGCGCCGACGGCGAAGAGGATGTGGGTATAGCCCTGCTTCTTCAGCTCCTCCACGGAGGGGGCCGCGGCGCCCAGCTTTACCTCCACGCCCATCTTCTTCATGATGGCCGCGTCCTTCTCGATGGCCTCGTCGCTGATGCGGAAGGCGGGGATCACCTGGCGGACGATGCCGCCCAGGACGGCCTCCCGCTCAAAGAGGGTGGTGGGGATGCCGGCCCGGCCGCAGAAATAGGCCGCCGCCATGCCGGTGGGGCCGCCGCCGATGACCGCCACCTTCCGCCCGTCGGTGACGGGGGCGGCGCTCTTCAGGCCGGGCAGCACCTTGTCATAGCCCCGCTCCGCCGCCACCAGCTTGGTGGAGCGGATCTGGACGGACTGGTCGTAGAAATTCCGGGTGCACTTGTCCATGCAGTGGTGGGCGCAGATGGTGCCGGTGATGAAGGGCAGGGGGTTCTTCTCCAGGATCACCTCCAGGGCCTCGGCGTACAGGCCCTTGCGGCACAGCTCCACATACTCGGGGATGTCCTGGCCGATGGGGCAGCCGCCCTTACAGGGAGCGGTGAAGCAGTCGATGAGTGGCACCTTGCTGTACAGCTTCCGCCGGGGCAGGGGCTTGATGGCCTTCACATGGTACTTATCGCTGCGGATGGCGACGGCCAGGGCCTCCACCTTCTCCACATCCACGGCGGTGAAGGGGTGGAAGCGCAGCATCTCCAGCTTCTCCGCGATCTGCTTGAAGCGCTGGTAGCCGCCGGGCTTGAGCTCCGTGGTGGCCATGGTGATGGGCCAGATGTTGCAGGCAAAGAGCTTGTCGATATTGAAGAAGTCGGCGCCGCCGGAGTAGCTCAGGCGCAGCTTGCCGTCAAACTCCCTGCTGATCCGCCGGGCCATCTCGATGGTCAGGGGGAAGAGGCTCTTTCCGGCCATGTACATCTCCTCGCTGGGCAGCTCGTGGTTCTTCACGTCCACCGGGAAGGTGTTGGACAGCTTCAGGCCGAACTCCAGGCCGTTGTCCCCGGCCAGCTTCTTCAGCCGCCGGAACATGGGGATGGCGTCGCTGTACTGGAGGTCCTCGTTGAAGTGGTGCTCGTCAAAGGCGATGTAGTCATAGCCCATGGAGTCCAGGATGTCCCGGGCGGACTGGTAGCCCAGGATGGTGGGGTTGCACTTGACGAAGGTGTGCAGGTGCTTCTCGGTGATGAGGTAGGAGGCGATGCGCTCGATCTCGTCCGGCGGGCAGCCGTGGAGGGTGGAGACGGTGACGCTGTCGGACACCCGGGGGGAGATGGCGTCGATGTAGGCGCTCTCCTGGGGGAACATCTCCTTGAGGACGGCGATGCACTCCCGGAAGATGGGGGTGGCGGAGGCGTCCACCATCTCGGTGAGGTACTTGTCGATCTTGGGCCCCTTGATGCCCTCCAGGTCGTAGCCCACGGACATGTTGAAGATGAAGCCGTCGGGGTCGCCCAGGCCGTAGACCTTGGCCAGGATCTTGCAGGCGCACCAGGCCTTCACATACTCCTCATAGGCCTGGGGCACATACAGCTCGGTGCTCCACTCGCAGTTGTAGCACTCGTCCTCCGCCAGGATGCAGGGGCGGTTGACGCAGGCCGCCAGGTCCGCGCCGTCCATCTTCTGGACGGTTTTCAGCTCAAAGAACCGGGCGCCGGCGAAGTAGGAGGCGATGATGTTCTGGGCCAGCTGGGTGTTGGGGCCCGCCGCCGGGCCGAAGGGGGTCTCGATGGTCTCGCCGCCGAAGATGGGCAGCTTCTTCTCCCCGGCCTTGTAGGGGCGGTGGACGCCGAACACGGAGCCCTCCCGGGCGTATTCGGTGGTGATCCAGGTCATCAGCTCCCGGAACGGGATGGGGATCATCAGTTCAGACATAAAGGTTCCTCCTGTTCTCACTTCTTGTGGGGTTTAAGAATCAGAATGCTGTCGTTGTATATAGCGCCTCCGGTTGACAAGACCGGCGCCAAAGGAGACTACAATGTTGCACAGTTGAAGCCATACGACCCAATCACGCTGTCCGGCGGCAAAGTTTCCGCAAAAGGTGACCAGCCACATGGCCGCTGTCACAAACCAAAGGAGATACCAGCGTGTTTCCTGCTTTGTCTTCTGCATAACAGCTTCCCCCCTCTGGCGCTGATCAGTAGGAGCAGTGGTTCAGCGCGCCCCAAAGCTTCTTGCTTTCCTCAAGAATATGTGCGTTCTCGGCCTCCTCGTCGATGCCGATAAGCTCGCGGTCCTTCATGAGGAGCTTGCCGTTGCAAATCGTCGTCTCACACTGGCGGCCGGTCATGCCGAAGAGCATATGGCCGTCGATATTGGCGTCGGAGAAGGGGGTGAAGGGCTTGTAGTCCATGACGATCACGTCGGCGGCGGCGCCGGGGGCCAGCTTCCCCAGAGGCACGCCGAAGTACTTCTCCCCGATGAGGGGGTTGTTCTTGAAGAGCATGTCCGTCACCTCGCACCAGCCCACATTGGGCAGGCAGGCGTTGTGGCGCTGGATGGTGAGGGCCACCTTGATGCTCTCCAGCATGTCGTTGGTGTAGGCGTCGGTGCCAAGGCCCACGGTGATGCCCCGCTTCATCAGCTGGAGGATGGGGGAACAGCCCACGGCGTTGCCCATGTTGCTCTCCGGGTTGTTCACCGTCATGGTGCCGGTGGCCTCAATGATCTCCATTTCCGCGGTATTCACATGGATGCAGTGGCCCAGGATGGTCTTGAGGCCCAGGATGTCGTGGTCCTGGAGCCGCTGGACCGGGCGGCGGCCGTAGTTCTGGAGGCTGTCGTAGACGTCGTTCATGCCCTCGGAGACATGGATATGGAAGCCGGTGCGGCCGTTGTTGGCCGCCACCATCCGGTCAAAGGTCTTGTCGGAGATGGTGAAAAGGGCGTGGCCGCCGAACATGGCCGCCAGCATATCGCTGGGGTTCTTCTCACAGTAGGTGATGAAGTCCGCGTTCTCCTGGATGGCCTGGAGGGCTTTCTCCTCGCCGTCCCGGTCGCTGACCTCATAGCACAGGCAGGAGCGGATACCGAACTTTTTGGCGCTGTCCGCGATGGCGAACAGGGAGCCGGGGATCTCTGCGTAGGAGGCGTGATGGTCAAAAATGGTGGTGACGCCCTGCTTGATGCAGTCCATGTACAGGGCGTCGGCGCTGGCCCGGGTGCCCTTCAGTGTCAGGTGGCGGTCGATGTACCACCACTGGCCGTCCAGTACCTCGAAGAAATTGGTGGGGTTGTAGCCGTTGATGGAGAGGCCCCGGGCCAGGGCGGAATAGATGTGGGTATGGGCGTTGACAAGGCCCGGCATGATGACGCCGCCCCTGGCGTCGATAAACTCCGCCTGGGGGTATTTCGCCTTCAGATCAGCGGTGGCGCCCACCTCCAGGATCCTGGTCCCGTCGATGACCACGCCCCCGT
Organism: uncultured Oscillospiraceae bacterium; assembly: GCA_944387785.1. Taxonomy (GTDB): domain Bacteria; phylum Bacillota; class Clostridia; order Oscillospirales; family Oscillospiraceae; genus Pelethomonas. Next base: position 5,334 of record CALXGG010000031.1, read on the forward strand.
CCGCCAGATAGGGCAGGGCGCTGTCCCGGGTAATGAGCCGTCCGTTTGCCAGAAGATACATAGTTTCGTCCTCCTTTTCGTTGTCCTGTCTGCGACACACCCCGGTAATAAAAAATGTTTCAAATCCTCCTCAGGATTTGAAACACTCAAGCATACGCCGGAGTGATAGTTTCAGCCCGTGCGCGAAGCACTTCCTTACAGCTATCATTCTTGGATTGTGATTATATTATAAAGCAGCGTGAGAAAAAATGCAACCGTTTGGGCAAAAAAACAACGCTCCCGCCCCGCAGAAAATCCGGCGTTCATTTTTGTGCAGGATAGCGAACATGCCCGCCGGCTGCGCCGGCGGGCATGCTGTTCCCGCTCGATATTTACTTGGTGCCGAAGATCCGGTCACCGGCGTCGCCCAGGCCGGGAACGATGTAGCCGTGCTCATTGAGATGGCTGTCCACCGCGCCGCAGTAGATGTCCACGTCGGGGTACTCCTTCTGGATGCGCTCGATCCCCTCCGGGGCCGCCAGCAGCACCATGAGCTTGATGTTGGCGCAGCCGTACTCCTTCATGAAGCCGATGGCGGCGGCGGCGGAGCCGCCGGTGGCCAGCATGGGGTCCACGATCAGGATGTCCCGCTCCGCCACGTCCTTGGGCATCTTGCAGAAATACTTCACCGGCTCCAGGGTCTCCTCGTTGCGGTAGAGGCCGATGTGGCCCACCCGGGCAGAGGGCACCATCCGCAGCACGCCGTCCACCAGGCCCAGGCCCGCCCGGAGGATGGGCACCACCGCGAACTTCTTCCCCTTCAGGGTGGGGGCCATGGTCTTGCAGATGGGGGTCTCCACCTCTTTTTCCGTCAGGGGCAGGTTCCGGGTGGCCTCGTAGGTGAGGAGCATCCCGATCTCGGAGACGATCTCCCTAAAGTCCTTGGTGGAGGTATTCTTGTCCCGGAGGATGGTCAGCTTGTGGGCCACCAGGGGGTGGCTGACGATATGGACTTTTTCGCTGTACATGGCGATGTACTCCCTTCTTGATGTACGACGGAGCAAGGCGAATCATCCATTCCCAGAGGCTGTCCCACCCGCGCACACTCCATCTCGATTCCTGTTGGCTATTGTACAACAGGAGGGGCTGAATTGCAAGACGGAGCGCTCCCCCATTTTCCTCACGCCAGCCGCCCCACCAGGTAGGGGATGGCGCTTTCGAACTCCACACCGTACCACCTGGCGTCCGGAGCTTCCAGGGTCTGGCGGATACACTCCACCGTGTAGTCCGCCGCCAGGGCCAGCGCCTCCCCCAGGGGCAGCCCCCGCATGAGGCCGCCCACGCAGGTGGAGGCGAACACGTCGCCGGTACCGTGGAAGCTGGCGGGCAGGTGCTCCGTGAAGTAACTGCCGTAGGTCCCCTCCTTCCGGTCGTAGTACATGACCCCCAGCCGCCCCTTCTCAAAGCTGACGCCGGTGAGGGCCGCATACCGGGGCCCCAGCTGGGCCAGGGCCTGGAGCATCTCCCGGATATAGCCCTCGTCCTGCTCCGTCCGGTAGGGCAGGCCCGTGAGGAGGCTGGCCTCCGTCAGGTTGGGCACGATGAGGTCCGCCTTGGCGCAGACCTTGGCCATCTCCGCCGGGAACTCCGGGCCGAAGGCGGGGTACAGCTTGCCGTTGTCCGCCATGACCGGATCCACCACGATGAGGTTGTCCTCCGTCCGGAAGGCGTCGAAGAAATCGCACACGTCCCCGATCTGCTCCGCCGAGGCCAGGTAGCCGGTATAGATGGCGTCAAAATGGATCTTTTCCGCCTGCCAGTGCCGGGCGATGGGGCCGATCTGGTCCGTCAGATCCTTGCAGGTGAAGTTCGAAAACATGGTGTGGGTGGACAGCACCGCCGTGGGCAGGATGGAGCACTCCACTCCCATGGCGGAGAGGATGGGCAGGGCCACCGTGAGGGAGCACTTGCCCAGGCAGGAGATGTCCTGGATGCTGACGATACGCTTCATGTAAGGCACTTCCTTTTTCTTGGTTTGCTGTATTATAGCAGACCAACTGGCCCCACTAAAGTCTCAGATACAGAATTTCTGATGGGATCAGTTCAGCCCGGCACCCATGCCCGGGCAAAAAGGAGCCCCGGGACTTTTTCGTCCCGGGGCCTCTTCCCGCCGCCCCGCAGGCGGCCGGTATCCTTGTATCCCACAGGGCGGGACGGCATGCCGCCGTCGCCCCCAGGCGGGGATCATCCCAGGCCGCCCAGCCGGGCCAGCCGCTCCCGCTCCGCCTGGCTCAGCCGCAGGTACACCGGGGCCAGCTCCTGGGCGCTCACCCGGGCCTCCGGCCCCAGCCCCTCCGCCGCCATGGCCACCCCCACGGCACTCTGGAGCCGCAGGTGGGCCGGGGCGGCCCGGCAGGGGATGCCCCGCTCCGTCAGGTAGCCGGCGCACAGCTGCCAGCCGTCCCCCACCACGGTCAGGGGGCCGGGGAGCCGGCCCAGCTCCTCCGCCGCCTCCGCCAGGGAGATGGCCCGGTCCGGGCACAGCCGGCGCAGCACGCCGTATTCCCCGGCAAAGGCCGCGTTGTAGATCTGCTGGCGGCGGGCGTCCATGGCGCAGACGATGGTGCCGCCCAGGTGGGCCAGGGGCCAGGCCATGGCCTCCAGGGTGGACACCCCGATGCAGGGCTTGCCCGCGGCCCAGGCCAGGCCCTTCACCGCGGCGATGCCGATGCGCAGGCCCGTAAAGGAGCCCGGCCCCGCCGCCACGGCGATGGCGTCCACGTCCGCCAGGGACAGCTCGCTGTTTTTCAGCATGTCCTCCACCATGGGCATCAGGGTGCGGCTGTGGGTCAGGCCCGTGGCCTGCCAGGCGGTGGCCAGGGGCATACCGTCCCGCAGTACCGCGCAGGAGGCGGCCTTTGCGGTGGTTTCCAGCGCTAGAATGGTCACAGGGACACCCCCTCTGCGGTGATGCGCCGCCAATTCTCGTTTTCCGGGCAGCGGCGGATGGTGACGGTGACGGCCTCCGGCGGGATGGCCCCGGGGCAGCTCTCGCTCCACTCCACGGCGCACACGCCGCCCCGGCCCAAATAGTCCTCCCAGCCAATGTCCCACAGCTCCTCCTCATCCCCCAGGCGGTAGAGATCGAAGTGGAACAGGGGGACGCGCCCCTCGTACTCGTTGACGATGGTGAAGGTGGGGCTGGTGACCCGGCCGGTGCAGCCCAGCCCCCGGGCCAGCCCCCGGGTAAAGGCGGTCTTGCCCGCCCCCAGGTCCCCCCGGTAGGCCACCACGTCCCCGGGGCCCAGCTTCTCCGCCAGGGCCGCCCCCAGGGCCTCCGTCTCCTGTTCGCTGTGAGAGAGATACTCCATGTCCGTTCCTCCGTCGCTGTACTCAACTGGAGAGTATACCACAGAATATCCCCGCTGGAAAGGGGGCGGGGGAAAAATCCGGGCCCTTACCGGTCCATCAGGCGGCAGAGCATGGCCGCCGCCTGGCCCCGGGTGGCCTGGGCGCTGCCGTTATAGGCGCCGCTCACCAGCCCCAGGCCCTGGGCCAGGGCGGCGTAGCCCAGCTCGGCGGCGGGGATGGAGGAACGGTCCGGGTAGGCGCAGGTGAAGATGCCCTCCAGCCGGGCCACAGCGCCATAGCCCGCGGCGTCCAGCAGGCGGCGCACCAGCTCGCCCCGGGTGAGGACGGCGTCGTCGCTGCGCTGGCCCCGGGCAAGGGCCCCCAGTTCATAGGCGGCGGCATAGGCCGCGTCCCGCTCCGCCTCTGTGGCCGCCGCAGGGTCCAGGGGGTAGTAGCGCAGGCTGTACAGCAGGCACACCAGGTCCCACTGGGTCAGGGCCTTGCTGTGCTGGAACAGGCCCCCGGCGTAGCCCACGCCGTATTGGGCCAGCCGCAGCACGTCCGTCTCCGCCCAGGTGCCGGCCACGTCGGTATAGGTCAGGCCGCTGTCCGTCCCCTGCCAGGCGTAGCCCACCGGCTGGCCGCTCTTGGCGTCGATGCCCCGGAACGTCTCCTCCCGCTCCAGGCTGTACCCCAGCTTCAGGTAGTAATAGGACGCAAGGCCCATTTGCTTGAGCCGCTGGGACACGGCGTCGGAGCCGGTGAGCTTCTGGGGTACCAGCAGGTATTGCAGCGTCACCGTGTAGGTGTCCATCCAGGCGTCCAGGGCCTCGTCGGCGGAGATGACCCCCTCCGGGGAGGCAAAGGCGACGGCCTCGTCATAGTAGTAGGAAAGGCCGCACACGGAGCCGTCGGTGGCGTCCACGCGGACCGTGTAGTAGTGGTCCGGGAAGAAATAGCCGTTCTCCTGCCGGACAAAGCGGAAGGTATAAGCGGAGACGGAGGCGTCCTCCTCCCCGTCCTCCGTCCCATAGAGGGCCAGACGGGCATAGTGCGCCCCATAACGGGCCTCCAGGAAGGCCTCCGCCTTCTCCCGGGCCTCCTCCCGGGTGAGGGACGCCTGGGAGTCCTCGTCCCAGGGGATGTAGGCGTAGAGGTACTGCACCTCGCCGGTGCGGGCGTCCACAGTGAAGGTGCGGGTGTACACGCCCTCCTCGGCGGAGCGGCTGTACCGGAGGGCGCAGGTCACCGGAGCGGCCTCCTCTCCCTCCGCCTCCCCCACGGAGAACCGGGCGGACACCAGTTCATAGCCGCTCAGGCCGTACTCCGCCACGGCCCGCAGGGCGCTGTCCAGCTTCTGGGAGGAGAGGACCCCCTCCATCTGGGCGATCCCCGCCTGCTCCGCGTCAGAGAGCCCGCTTTCAGTGGAGCTGTCTTCCGCCGCGCCGTTATCCGATTCGGCACCGCCCATGCCGCCAGACGCCAGCATCCCCTCCTCCAGGGCCGTCAGATCCACCAGCTTTCCGGTCTGGGCATCCACATAAAACTCATGGCCGGCGTCCGGCAGGTAGTACAGCACCGCCTGGGTGCTGTCGCTGTCCGGAAGGACGTATTCCAGCCGCAGGGACAATGTGTCTTTCAGGGCCTTCGCCGCATCGGCCTGGGCGGTACCCGGGCTGGCAGCGGGGATGTTCCCCAGGAAGGCCGTCTCCGGCGCGTCCCGCCAAAAACGGATGACCTGATTGTCCGAGGCCCGGACGGTGAGTGAGTAGGTCAGCGGCGAGGGCAGGCCGTTGAGCAGGATGTCGCCGCTGAAGCGGAAGGTGGTGCTGTCCAGGGCGGTGAAGCCGCTGGGCTCCTCCAGGTCCGCGGACTCCACCGACGGGTCCAGCACCCGCTCCAGGAACGCCCGGGCCGCCGCCGCGGCCGCCGCCGCGTCCCCCTTGGGGAAGGCGGGCAGGCCCTGGTACGCGCTGGAATCCGTCTCGGTACTGCCCAGGGAATAACTGATGATGGTGCCGTCCTCCAGGGCGGTCACCGAGAGGGAGCCGGCCTCCCCTTCCCAGTAAAGGTCCCACAGGGGGATCAGCTCCTGCTCCTCGTAGTCGCCCTGGAAGTAGTCATAGGCCTCCGTGTCCAGGTCCAGGGCCGCCTTGACCGCCTGGGTGACCCGGGCCAGCCTGGCGTCGGCGGTATCCGCCGCGGCCGCCGGGACAGTCCCGCCGACCGCCAGCAGCAGGCTCAGCAGCAGACTCAGCAGCTTCCGTTTCATATCGTATACCTCCATTCTCCTAAGTGCTTTGCCAACATCTTACCATAAAGATAGACGAAAATAAAATGCCGATGTTCCTGAAATTTGGCAAAAAAACAGAGAAGGCGCAAAACGCCTGCCTTCCGCGCCCGTCCCCCCGGCTTTTTCGGCGGGGATCGGGAAAACCGCAGTTTACAGAATATGCCATCTGTGGTACACTTACTCTGCATGCTGTATGATGGGAGGTGTTGCCGTTGCGCATTTTCGCCCAGGTGCTGGGCGCCGTCAAATATATCGTGAAAAAGGCAGATATGGTGCTGCTGGGGATCTGCCTGGTATCCACTATTTTTGGCATCGTCCTCATAGCCAGCGCCACCAACTACACGGGCAGCTATCGTGATGTGCTTGTCCAGTCGGCGGCGGCGGTGATCGGTCTTTTCGCCTACTTTATCTTCTCCGCCCTGGACATGGAGCACTACTCGGAGAAATGGATGTGGTTTTTCCTTTTCAACCTGGGCTTCATCGCCCTGCTCCTCACCCCCCTGGGCACCGGGAAATACGGCAACAAGTCCTGGCTGGCCGCCAGCTGGCTGCCCACCAGCATCCAGCCCTCGGAGATCGTGAAGCTGACCTTCACCGTCCTGCTGGCCCGGCAGATGGCCTGGTTCCGGGACAACCGGAGGATGCGGGGCCTCGACTCCCTGTTCTGGCCCGCCGCCCACGCGGGGCTGATGTTCGCCTGGATCTTCGCCATCTCCTCCGACGCCGGCAGCGGCCTGGTCTACCTGATGATCTACGCCGGCATGGCCCTGGCGGCGGGTCTCGCCTGGTACTGGTTTGCCGCCGGGTTCACGGTGATGGGCCTGGGGATCGGGGCGCTGGTACTTTTGGAAAAGCTGCCTACCCATATGCTCCAGCGGTTCATCGTCCTCTTCGACCACAGCTACGACCCCAAGGGCGTGGGCTGGCAGCAGACCCGGAGCCTTATGGCCATCGGTTCCGGCGGCATCTTCGGCCAGGGCCTCTTCAACGGCATCCAAACCCAGTCCTCCTTCGCGGAGAACCTGCCGGAGCGGCAGACGGACTTCATTTTCGCCGTGTGCGGCGAGGAGCTGGGGATGGTAGGATGCCTTGCCATCATCCTTCTGGAATTTCTCCTGGTGTGGCGCTGCTTTCAGACCGCCCGGATCGCCAAGAGCACCATGGACAGCCTGATCTGCGTGGGCTTCGGCACCATGCTCATCTTCCAGACCGTGGAGAACATCGGCATGTGCCTCTTTGTCATGCCGGTCATCGGCCTGACCCTCCCCTTCTTCAGCTACGGCGGCAGCTCCATCGTCACCCTGTACGCCGCCATGGGCATCGTCTCCGGCGTGCGCAGCCGCTCCCTGCCGGACTGGCTGCGGAAAACCTGATACAAACAAGATACGCCGCGGGGCATAGGCCCCGCGGCGTATTGCTTTTATGCGTACTGTTTTTATGCGTACCGGCCGTCCCGGCGGCGGAGATAGATCTTTACGGACAAGCGGTAGGACAGGAAATTGGCCCCTGCCAGGACGATCACTGCAGCTGCCGCCAGCGCCGGGGCGGGGACCGCTTTCAGCCTCCCCACAACCCCTTCCATATCGTCTATTGCCAATACCACCGCCCCAAAAGCCAGGATAAACATCGCCGCAAAGATCGCCACCAGGACCAGCCGCCCCTTCTCGCTGCCAAAGCGATAGAGCAGGGGGTATGTCACCGCCGTTATCAATCCGATGAGGACCAGGTACAGGGCGATCAGGGCACCGGTCTCCCCCCAGTCCGCCCCCTCGCTGTACAGCGTCCGGGCAAAATTCCCCAGGACGATCAGCGCCGCCCCCAGCGCCATGGTCGTGTAGCTGAGGACATACTTGCTCCCCACGATCTGCCGGGGCGTCCAGGGCAGCATGGCGACATAGCGGTCCCACTTGCACCGCTCGTCGTAGGAGATGGTGCTCATGGGGAGCATCAGGGCGATCATCATGGCGTAGGTGGCCCCGAGGCTGCTGGCAGAGGGAATGAGGTTGAACAGCAGCGCCAGGAGCACCAGTACCCGCATCTGCTTATCCATGACAAAGACGTCTTTTTTCAACAAGGCGATCATCGTACTTCCTCCTTCGCCAGATACAAAATGATGTCCTCCAGGGTGGGCCGCTCCACCAGCAGGCCCCGGGGCGCCTCATCCCGGTCCACCAGGGCCTCGGCGCCATACTCCCCCACCCGCTTGCCGTGGATGACGGCGGGATCCACCGCCGCCAGCTCCTGGGGGCTGCACTTGAGGAGGCCGTAGCGCTCCAGCAGCATGTCCTTCTCCTCACAAAGCCTCAGCTGACCCTTATGTAAAAAGGCAATGTAATCACAGCACTTCTCCAGGTCGCTGACGATATGGCTGGAGATCAGCACCGCATGGTCATCGTGGGCGGCAAAGTCCGTGAACACCTCCAGCAGCTCCTCCCGGACCATGGGGTCCAGGCCGCTGGTGGCCTCGTCCAGCAGCAGCAGCTTCGCCCCGTGGGACAGGGCCGCCGCGATGCCCAGCTTCATGGTCATGCCCCGGGAGTACTCCTTGTACTTCTTGTCGGGCGGCAGCCGAAAGCGCTCCAGCCAGCGGCCGTAGGCCTCCCCGTCCCAGTTCCGGTAGGCCCCGGCCAGGATCTTCCCCAGCTGCTTGGCGGTGATGAACTCCGGCACGCATGTCTCGTCCAACACCACGCCTACCTCCTCCTTCACCTGCCGGAAGTCCGGAGAAGTGTTGTCCGTCCCCAATACCGACACCTGTCCCCCGTCCCGGCTGACAGCATCCATAATCAGACGGATCGTGGTGCTCTTTCCCGCGCCGTTTTCCCCTACCAGGCCTAGCACACACCCCATAGGCAGCGTCAGGTCAAATGGGCCAAGGGCAAAATCCTTGTATTGTTTGGTAAGCCCCTTGATCTCTATGGCGTTCATAATGATTCCTCCTCGCTCAATACCAGCAGCATGCCGCGCAGGTCCTCCGGGGTGAGCCCGCACTGCCGCCCCAGCTCCAGGGCCGCCTGCAGGTGCTCCTCCACCTCCCGGAGGCTGTTCTCCCGGGCCAGCTCCAGGTTCTGCTGCGCCACGAAGCAGCCCTTCCCCGCCACGGTGTTGATAAAGCCCTCCCGCTCCAGCTCCTCATAGGCCCGCTTGGTGGTGATCACACTGATCCGCAGGTCCTTTGCCAGGGCACGGATGGACGGCAGGGCCTCCCCCGGCCGCAGCTTCCCGGCGGCAATGGCGCCCTTGATCTGGCGGCAGATCTGTTCATAGATCGGCAGGCCGCTGGCGTTGCTGATGATGATGTTCATTCCCGCGCCCCCCTTCTGTATATGTACAGTATACACAGTATTAACAGTTTGTCAAGAGGGACTTTTCTCCGCCTGAAAATCTTGGCCTCCCGTTTCTGACCCCAGGGTTGTCCTTTGGGAAAAAGTATGGTATAACGTATTTACCAAATTTTTATATGCGCTTTACAGGGAAGCGGGACAAGAACCATCGTCGCAGTAAGGAAGCGTGAATTATGGCGAAAGAAAAGAACGGATATCAGATCGACATGTGCAATGGCCCGCTGGCGGGGAAGCTGCTGCTGTTCGCGCTGCCCCTGATCCTGTCCAGCCTGCTGCAGCTGCTGTTCAACGCGGCGGATGTGGTGGTGGTGGGCCGTTATGTGGGCAAGGAGGCCCTGGCGGCGGTGGGCTCCACCTCCTCTCTCATCAACCTTCTGGTGAACCTCTTCGTGGGCTTTTCCGTGGGCACCAACGTGGTGGTGGCCCGGGACCTGGGGGCCGGGCGGGGGGACGACGTGCGCCGCAGCGTCCACACCTCCATCACCATGGCCCTCTTCAGCGGCGCGATCCTGCTGGTGGCGGGCGTGCTGCTGTGCCGCCAGATGCTGGAGTGGATGTCCTCCCCCGCCGACGTGATCGACCTTTCCACCCTGTACCTGCGGATCTACTTTCTGGGGATGCCCGCCAACATGCTCTACAACTTCGGCGCCGCCATCCTCCGGGCCCAGGGCGATACCCGGCGGCCCCTGTACTTCCTCACCATCGCCGGCGTCGTCAACGTGGTGCTGAACCTGTTCTTTGTCATCGTGGTCCAGATGAGCGTGGCCGGCGTGGCCCTGGCCACCATCATCTCCCAGTACATCTCCGCCACCCTGGTACTCCTGTGCCTGATGCGGGACAAGGGCATCCTCCATGTGGAGCTGCGCTCCCTCTGCTTCGACCTGCGGGTGGTGAAGCGGATCCTCCAGGTGGGCCTCCCCGCCGGGTTCCAGGGCGTGGTGTTCTCCATCTCCAACGTGGTCATCCAGTCCTCCATCAACGGCTTTGGCTCCACCGCCATCGTGGCCGGCTCCTCCGCCGCCGCCAATATCGAGGGCTTCGTCTATGTGGGCATGAACGCCTTCTACCAGACGGCCATCACCTTTACCAGCCAGAACTACGGCGCCTGCAAGTGCGACCGCGTCAACCGCATCATGCTGCTGTGCCTGTCCTTCAGCGCCACCGTGGGCCTGATCATGGGCTGGGGCGCGGTGCTGCTGGGGCATCCCCTGGCCTCCATCTACGCCCCCGGCGACGAGGAGGTCATCGCCCAGGCCATCCTGCGCATGAAGATCACCTGCACCACCTACTTCCTCTGCGGCCTCATGGACACCCAGGTGGGCGTCCTCCGGGGGCTGGGCTATTCCGTGCTGCCCATGGTGGCCTCCCTGGTGGGGGCCTGCGGCCTGCGCCTTTTGTGGGTGGTCACCATCTTCCAGCTCTACAAGACCCCCACCATGCTCTTTATCTCTTACCCCGTGAGCTGGGCCATCACCGCCGCCGCCCACATCACCTTCTTCTTCCTCATCCGCAGGCACGCCTACGCCAAGGTCACCGGCTACCACGCCATCCAATGACCGCCCCCTCCCCCGCGTCCCGCCGCCCGGCCCCCAAGGGCCGGGCGGTGTTTCTTCGCCGCTTCCCCGCAGCTGTCCATTGCTTTTGGCCCCGCCATCCGGTACAATGGTACCAGCCCGAACAGAGAAAGGATCATCTGCCTATGGAACCTATCCAGTCCGCCTCCCGCCTGACCTTCTGGGAGGCCGCCAGCATCATCATCGGCCACGGCATCGGCGCGGGCATCCTCTCCGTGCCCTACCTCGCCTCCCGCAACAGCTGGTGGGACATCCTGTGGATCGCCGCCATCGCCTATCTCATCAACCTCCTGCTCCACTTCATGATCGCCGAACTCTCCTACAACAACGGCGGGGCCCAGTTCATCCGCTGCTTTGAGAAGGAGCTGTTCGTGGGCCGGGTGGGGAAGCTCCTCACCTGGATCGCCTTCGCCCTGCTGGGCTTCTCCACGGTGGTCAACGTCAGCGGCTTCATCACCGGCGCCGCCGCCGCCCTCACCGCCTGGCTGGGGCTGCCGGAGCTGGTCGCCATGCTGCTTTTCTATGTGCTCTCCGCCGCCGTGGTCTACCTGGGGCTGAAGGTGGTGGGCGTGTGCGAAAAGATCGCCGTGTTCTCCATGGTGGGCGTGGTGGGGATCCTCCTGGCCGCCACCCTCCTCTCGGAGCTCTCCCCCCTCAGCACCGCCTTCATCGCCCCCGCCAACCTGCTGGCCCTGTACAGCATGGTGGCCTTCTCCCTCTCCGCCGTCATGTCCACCCCCCAGGTGGTCAAGGGGCTCCAGGGGGATGTGGGGCGGATCCGCTCCGCCATTGCCGCCGGCACCGGGCTGAACCTCCTGCTGATCCTGGTCATCACCTTCATGACCCTCCTGGGGGCGGGCCGGGACATCTCCCAGAACGGGGCCCTGGTGGACCTGGCCGCCCATCTGGGGGGCTGGGTCAGCGTCATCGGCTACATCTTTACCCTCCTGGCCCTGGCCACCTCCTTCTGGGCCAACACCCTGAACCTGCGGGACATCGTGGACGAGCAAGTGCACTGGGGCCCCCGGTGGAGCTGGCTGGCCGCCTCCCTGCCCTGCCTGGTGATCGCCCTGCTGCGCTTCACCAGCTTTGTGGGCTTTACCCGGCTGGCCAGCGTGGTGCAGGTCCTCACCGGGATAGGCATCATCGTGGCCTACCACCGCTCCCGCCGGAAGGCCGGGGTCAGCCCCATCTGCGGCCGTTTCGGCGCGCTGCCCTTCCAGATCCTGGTCATTGCGGGCACCCTCCTCTCCACGGTGGGGGCCCTGCTGCCGGTGGCGTAAGGAAAGAGAGGTGCGCACATGAACAGGGACCGCTTCCCCATCACCCAGATCGCCGCCACCGTGGACGCCCTGCTGGGCGTCCCCTGCCACGGCGGCGCCGCCGCCCCCCTCTCCCCGGTGCTCAGCCAGGCCGCCCGCTCCCTCACCGGGCCCTGCGACCGGCTGTTCCTCTATAACCCCGACGCCATCGCCCAGTGGATCTACGCCGGCCACCGGCCCCTTTTCGCCCCCCTGGAGGTCCGGGCGGACCTGGGGCTGGGGATGCTCTCCGTCTACCCGCCGGTGACTCCCGCCTGCTTCGCCTCCATGTACAGCGGCCTCCCGCCCGCCGGCCACGGCATCCAGGCCTACGTCAAGCCGGTGCTTACCGTGGACACCATCTTCGACGACCTGCCCCTGGCGGGCCGCCGGGCCGCCATCGTCTCCACCGAGGGGGACAGCATCTCCCTGATCTTCCAGGGGCGGGACGTGGACTACTACATCCTCCCCACCGTGGAGCGCTGCAACCGGCAGGCCATGGCGCTCATCCGGGAGGACCGCCACGACCTGATCGTCCTCTACAACGGCAACTACGACCACTGGATGCACCGGGGCGGCCCGGAGACCCCCTGGGCCCTCCGGGCCCTGCGGGACAACATCAACACCTACTGCGCCCTCCACGACGCCATCCGGGAGCGCTGGGGCGCCCGCAACGCCGTCCTGGCCTTCGCCCCGGACCACGGCTGTCACCGCCAATACGGCTTCCTGGGCCAGCACGGCATCGACGACCCCAGCGACATGCACATCTGGCACTTCTGGAAATTCTTCCCCGCCCGGCAGACACAGCCCTGAACGCATCGCAGCGCCCGGCCTTTCTTGGAAAGGCCGGGCGCCGCTGTATGCCCGTATGGATCCTGCCAGGCAAATCACGCCGAGAAAGGGTCCCCCACGCCGGCGGCGGCCGCCGCCAGCTCCCCCTCCGGGGCCGGAGGCTCCGGAGGGACGGGCTCCTCCCTTGCCGCCAGCTGCTCCAGGTTCACGCCGCTGTCCTTGTCAAAGACATGGGCGGCGCTGCCGTGGAAGGTAAAGCGCAGGGGCGCGCCCATCTGTGGCACCGCCCGCCGGGCCTCCTCCTCGTCCTCGGACACCGGCACGATGATGATGACGTCCCGGCCGCAGGCGGCCACATGGATATGCACCGCGCTGCCCATCATCTCCGATACGTCCACCGCGGCGGGGACGGCATTGTCCTCCCGGGTCAGGAGCATATGCTCCGGCCGGACCCCCAGGACCACCTCCCGGGAGCCCACGTCCCCCGCCAGGAGCCGCTGCTGCTTCTCCCGGGAGAGCTCCACCCGGGCCCCCTCCAGCTCCACGAAGTACCGCGCCCCCTCCCGGACCAGCCGGGCGTCAAAGAAGTTCATCTGGGGGGTGCCGATGAAGCCGGCCACAAAGATGTTGGCGGGATGGCTGAACACCTCCCGGGGGGTGCCCACCTGCTGGACAAAGCCATCCTTCATGATGACGATGCGGTCCCCCAGGGTCATGGCCTCGGTCTGGTCGTGGGTGACATAGATGAAGGTGGTGTTGATCCGCTGGCGGAGCTTGATGATCTCCGAGCGCATCTGGTTGCGGAGCTTGGCGTCCAGGTTGCT
>CALXGG010000032.1 GCA_944387785.1 uncultured Oscillospiraceae bacterium
CAGCTCAGCCAGGACGATTTCCTCGGCTCTGTTGTGGATGGAGTTCATGGAGCGCACCCATGCCATCTGGTCGGCAGATTTCAGGGCTTCTGTTGCATGATAACGTATGGTGTGATCGCATGGCTTGTCCCCAAAACTTACAGCACAACCCTTGATACGAGTTTAGACAGCGCAGTAAATTCATTCCTTGCAGAAGTTGAGCGTGTCACTCCATTGGAAAGTGGCAAACTCTTTGACGAATTTATACTAAACCAGAACGGTGTGCTGATCCAGTTATTTGATTCTTCTCATAACGAAATTGAACTTCCGTCACAAAGTAGCTCCGCGTTCCCGGTTCTTGTCACAAGTGGAGTAGCGATTGAAAGTGACGATCCGGCAGCTTATCGGGCGACGCACAGCTATATCTTTACATTTTCAGGTTCGGACGAGGTTTACACCTTAGCGGTTGCGGGAAGTGCACAGGAAGTTGATTTACTAAAAGATACTTTAGGAGGGGTCTTTCTCGTTCTGCTCTTTGTAGTTCTGCTGGTTGCTGTATTGGCTTCTGTGGTTTATTCTCATTATGTGACCAAGCCTGTTCTGCGTATCAGTGATGTGTCAAAAAGAATGGCAGAGCTGGATTTTAGTTGGAGATGTAAAGAAGGCCGAACGGATGAACTTGGAACATTGGCGCATAGTCTAAATGAAATGTCACAAAGGCTAAGTGTGTCCATGGCAGATTTGAAACGTGCCAACGAGAAATTACAAGCGGATATTGAGCGAGAACGTGCGTTGGAACAGGCGCAATTAGACTTTTTTTCCGCAGTTTCTCACGAGTTGAAAACGCCGATTACCGTCATCAAGGGACAGACCGAGGGCATGATTCTGAATATCGGGGATTATCAAGACCGCAAAAAATACCTGATGCGCTCGTTGGAAATCATCAACTCCATGGAAAGCATGGTGCAGGAGATTTTGACGGTTTCCCGCATGAAATCTTCAAAAGTCGGGCTGAAAAAAGAAAGCATCCCGTTCTCGGATATGCTCAAGCAGGAGTATGCGCTGTTTGAAGATTTAATTGTTCAGAAAGGTATCGATTGGAAAGAAAATATTACTCCCGATTTGTGCGTTGTTGGCGACAAGGCGCTGCTGCAAAAAGCAATCAATAACTTGGTGTCCAATGCGATTGCCTACTCGCCGGAGGGCAGCGCCGTCTATTTGACCGCTTTTATAGAAGAAGGGGGAGTTCGGTTTTTGCTGGAAAACACCGGTGTTCATATTCCTGATTCGCAGCTTCCCAAACTGTTTGACGCTTTTTACAGAGTGGAACATTCCCGCAACAAGAGAACCGGCGGGAGTGGCTTGGGATTATACATTGTCAAAACCATTCTGGAACAACATCAAGCGGAATACCGTATAGAGAACACAAATAGAGGTGTTTTATTTACAATTCGATTCTAAAAATATGGGGCGGTGATAAACACCGCCCCATATTTTTGCAACTACATATGAAAAACATATTCGCCACAATAGTATCCCAAAAAGTTTTGGTAACATAAAAGCATCAACAGAAAGGAGTTGTTTCAGATATGAAGAAACACAATCTTAAAAATCTCACGCTTACTATGGTACTGTGCGTATCAGCGGCGTTGAGTGGTTGTGCAGCTAACGCTACGGCCGCACAAGAGCCTAACAAGCAAACAGCGACCAGTTCAACACTCATGGAACAAGCCCATAACAGCAGCGATACTTTTTCCTCAAATTCCACCTCTGCGGCAGAGGCCTATGAAAGCGACGAAGTGATTTCCCCAGAGGAGCAGGCCAAGGAGGAGGAATTTCGCCGTGCAGAGATCGCAGAGCAGTATTCCATGTATGAACCCTATGGGATGACCTACGATCAGGAGAAAGACCGCTTCTTTTTTGACGGCCAGTTGGTGCGTTACTTCAAAGATCAGGTCAGTGCAGAACACACAAACTCGTTCTTCTTTGAGGATGGGGTCGTAGATGTAGAGCCGATTAGGGACACCAATGGCACCCTGACAGGGTTGAAGCAGTCCTCGAACGCCGATTTCAAAGCAAGAACAGAAAAGCAGGAAGAAATCAAATCAGAATTTGCCGCGGCCGGCATTACCGGGAACAGCGGTAGTTTTGAAATGGGCGATCCAAACTATCGTGATGATAGTTTAGATGCCTACACCGCATTCGGTGTTTCCTATGACCAGTCTACTCATAAATGGATGTATGATGGAAAAATCATCCATATTCTCTATGATGCAGACCACAACACCTACTGCGACAGCAGTGCAGGCGATGGGATCAATCTCAAAGTGATTCGTGACAAGAACGGTAATATTGAAAAGCTAGTGGAAACAGCGGCAAAAGAATTAGAGCAGTATGTAAAATATGTATGGCTCTTATCAGGCAAAGAGGCCGTTGAAGGCTTCCACGATGTCGTCGCAGCTCTCATGGACCACCATCATCACGAAGTTCCCGCTGGATACCACCCGGCTGTTGTTGGTCCACTGCTCGGTAGGGGCGGGATACCAGGCGCCGCCGTTCACCATGTAATCGATGCGGGCCTGGAAGATGGACTTGACGGTATCCACATCCTTGCTGTCGCTGACCTCCACCAGGCAGAACTCACCGTTGTTCATGGTGATCATGGTGCCCATAATGAGGCACTGCTTGGTGGACACCGCCCCCATACCGGGGTAGTAGGTCTCCAGCACCTCGCCGGAGAAGGCCTGGAGATCCTGGAATTCATACTTGCCGGTCATGTCGTTGTAGAAGGCGGTCAGGTCCACGGAGGCCGTACCGCTGCTATCGCCGGAGTTGGAGCCGGAGCCGCTGTCCTCCTTCCAGCTGCAGCGCACGGTGCAGCTGAGCTCGTACGCGCGGCCGTCTTTCTCCACAGAGGCGGACACCGTGGTGGTGCCGGGGGCCGCCGCCGTGACCACGCCCTTTTCATTCACCGTGGCGATCCCGGCGTCGGCCGAGGTGTAAGCCACGGAGTAGGCGCCGCTCATGCCCTTGACCTCGAGGGTAAAGGAGTTCCCCGCGGCCTTCAGGGTCACGTCACTGTGGCTGAGGGTGGGCACCTCCTGGCTGTCAGTCTCCCCGTCCTCCTGGGGATCGCCGCCGTCATTCTGGACGTCGTCCTGGGCCGTCTCCCCGTCATCCTCCTGGGTCTCGTCCTGGGCGTCGTCCTGCACATCGTTCTGCACATCGTTCTGGGCGTCGTCCTGCACGCTGTTCTGGGTATTGTTCTGGGTATCGTTCTGGACATCGTTCTGACCGGTCCCGCCGCAGGCGATGGCAAGCACCATCACGGAGAGCGTCAGCAGAAGCGCGATAACCTGTTTCATATGATCTATTATCCTCCGAATATGTTTCTTTTTCCGTGGTCACTGGCCAAGGAACACCGCGTCGGCGTCCCTGATCAGGTTCTCCACGCTGTAACAGACGAAAATCTCGTCGATATTGTTCCCTGCCGCGTAGTCCGCCACCGACGTGCGGTAGTACCGCAGGTCCAGCAGGTGGATCTCGCTGTAATACTGGGTCAGGAAGGGCGCCAGGGAATCGCTGTAACTGTCCCGCACCACCAGGAGGGTCTTGTCCGTGGCGGCATCGGGATTGCGGATGATATACAGGGGGTTGTTCCCGCCCATGAAGGAGGAGTACTTGTCCTTCTCGCTCAAGAAGCTGTCCACGTACAGGCCGTGGGTCTCCTCATTGTACACGTCCTCCACGGTGACGCCCTCGCCGGAGATATACCGCTCAATGGTGTCCGGCTGGAGCCAGTGGACGCCGGAGGTGGAGTACAGCGTGCCGTAAAAGTCCCGGGACACCGTCTCCCCCTCACCCAGGGGCTCCGCCTCCGCGCCCAGGGCCTCCATCAGGGACGTGTAGCCGTAATAGGCCCCCAAGCTGGTCCAGTGGTGGTCGGTGCGGTAAAAGATGGACTCGCCACTGTGGGCGGAAAGGGCGCCCAGCATATCCACATAAATGGCCCCGGTGTCCTTGGCCGCCTCGATATAGGCCGCCTGGTCGTAGGAGGGGGCCCCCTCCGGCAGCTTGTCCCGCCAGATCTCCGCGGCGGTGGGGATCAGCCCCAGGTACACGGGGAGGTCCGTCTTTTCCACCAGCTGCTGGATATACTGGAGGTTCTTGTCCGCCCGGCTGTCGTCATACACCTTGGAGATCAGGGTGTCGCCGCAGAGATAGACGTCGTTGAACTCACGGCGGCCCAGGAGGTACTCGTAGCGGGTCTTGAGGCCGATCCACTTGTCCCGGAAGGGGAACTGGTCCTCCAGATAGGTCTCGATGGCGGCGGTGTAGGAGCCGTCCCGCAGGGCGGACCAGCTGAAGGCGGGGAACTGGGCCAGGTTCCGGTTTTCCACCGGGGAGAAGGTCCGGTCCGGCAGCAGGAGGTGCAGCAACCCCAACCCGCCGATAAACAGGCAGAAGATCGCCGCCGTCACGCGCTGCATGGTTTTATTCATATATCACACCTCCCGTCAAAAGCGGAAATACAGGAAGGGATTGTAACTGGCATCCACCAGAGAAGCGGTGCACAGTACCAGGGACGCCAGCACCAGCAGCGGCGTTATGGCCCCCTGGACCCGCTCCGGCAGCTTCCGGAACAGCTTCCCGGCGGCGGGGGTGGCGGCAAAGGCCAGGATCACCAGCAGGGGCAGATAGCTCCACAGCTGGTAGAGGGTGAAGGCGTCCGCCAGGGAGCCGCCGCCAAAGCACACGGCAAGGTAGCCCCCCAGCTGGCCCATATCCTCGATGGCAAAGAGGCCCCAGCCCACCAGCACCACCGCCAGGGTGTAAATATGCCGCAGGGCGGCGGGGAGCTTCTCCAGCCGCTTGCCCAGGAACAGCCGCTCCGCCAGCATCCAAAGGGCATAGTAGAGGCCCCAGAGGAGGAAGTTCCACCCGGCGCCGTGCCAGATGCCGGTAAGCAGCCACACGATCAGGATGTTCCGGATCCACTTGGGCCGGCTCACCCGGTTACCCCCCAGGGGAAAGTAGACGTACTCCCGGAACCAGTTGGTCAGGGAGATGTGCCAGCGCTTCCAGAACTCCACCACGGAGCGGGAGATATAGGGATAGTTGAAGTTCTCGATGAACTCAAAGCCGAACATCCGCCCCAGGCCGATGGCCATGTCGGAGTAGCCGGAGAAGTCAAAGTAGATCTGGAAGGCGTAAGCAATGAGGCCCAGCCAGCCTCCCAGCACCGTCAGTTCCGCCGTATCCGCGGCCAGGAACACATCCCACAGCTTGCCGATGGCGTTGGCCAGCAGCACCTTCTTGGCAAGGCCCACGCAGAAGCGCCGGACGCCGGAGACAAACTTTTCCAGATCCTCCCGCCGGCACTGGAGCTGATCCGCCACCGACTTGTACTGGATGATGGGGCCGGCGATCAGCTGGGGGAAGATGGTAACGAAGGTGCCGAAGGTGACGATGTTGCGCTGCACCGGGGCGTCCTGCCGGTAGACGTCGATGGTGTAGCTCATGGTCTGGAAGGTGTAGAAGGAGATGCCGATGGGCATGGATACGCCCAGCAGCGGGATGCTCCAGCCGGTGAGGGCATTGAGGCTCCCCGCCAGGAAATCGTAATACTTGAAGGTCACCAGGATCAGGAGGTTGAAAAATACGGAGGAGGCCACCGCCATCCGGGCCTTCCGGTCATCCGCCCGCCAGCGCTCCACCAGCATGCCGTGGGTATAGTCCACGGCGATGGAGAGGAACATGATGACGATATACACCGGCTCCCCCCAGCCGTAGAAAAAGAGGCTGGCGATGAGCAGCACCAGGTTTCTCAGCTTCAGCGGGGTCAGCTTATAGATGAGCAATGTCACCACGAGATAAAAGAATAAAAAGGGCAGACCGGAGAAAACCATGAGCCGCCTCCTTTCAAAATCTTTTCAAAACAACGCCGCGGCGTTGACCGCCGCGGCGCCGTCATTCCGGCGGAGAACCCCCGATCAGGCGAAGAGGGCGTTGAAAGCGTCCACCGCCGCGGCCTGGTCCTCGCCGGCCACGATCAGAGCCACCACACAGCCGTCCACCAGGATGCTGGCGTCCTCCCAGGCCTCGATGGTGGCGGGATACATGGCGCCGCCCTGGATCTGGCTGTCCACCCGGGCCTGGAAGATCTTCTCCACCGCCTGGGCGTCCGCCTCGCTCTCCGTCTCCACCAGGGCCATCTCATAGGCCACGGCGGAGATGCCGGCCATCTGCAGCACGCTCTGCTTGAGGGTGTAATCGCTCAGGCCGGGGTAGGCGGCCTCCAGCATGTCGCCCTCGATGGGCAGCATCATGGGGGCGTTCTCCCCCAGGGAGGCCATAAAGTCGTCGTAGTAGGCCTGGAGGTCGGGGGCCTCGCTCCCCTGACCGCCGTTGCCGCCGCAGGCCGCCAGCCCCAGCACCATCGTCAGAGCCAAAAGGGCCGCGATCATCTTTTTCATCATACAGGAATTCTCCTTTTTCATTTGGCTTTGCCCGGCTCACCCGGGTCTGCCAATTAGACGGAGGGGCAACAGAATTGTTCCCCAAATTCCAGAAAAAATTTCGAGTACCGGAAAATCCATTACAGCTTGGTCATATGGGCCCCGGCGGCGCGGAGCATCAGCTTCTTGGTGCCCGCCGTGTCGAAGGCCACCTCGATAAGGGCGTCGTTGCCCATGGGCCGCAGGGACAGCACCATTCCCTCCCCGAAGGTGCGGTGCCGGACCCGGTCCCCCTTCTGGAGCTGGAGCAGAGGCCCGCCCTTGGCGGCCCCGGCGGAGGTAAAGCCGGAAACGGCCGCCGAATCCCGCCGGGGCGGGGCGCCGCGGTAGGGCCGGGGCGCGGCGGCCTCCCCTCTTCCCTGCTGGCCGAAGGTGCGGCCGCTGAAGGAGGCGCCGTAGCTCACATCCTCGTCCCAGCTGTTCCTCTCCGGGCGGGGCTCCTGCTTGCCCTGCCACGCCAGGGTCTCCGAGGGGATCTCCTCCAGGAAGCGGCTGGGCATGTTGTTGGTGGTGCGGCCGTAGAGCATCCGCTGCCGGGCGGTGGTCAGGGTGAGATGGCGGCAGGCCCGGGTCATGGCCACATAGCACAGCCGGCGCTCCTCCTCCATCTCCTCGCTCTCCCCTGCGGCCCGGCCGCTGGGGAACATACCCTCCTCCATGCCCACCACATAGACATTGGGGAACTCCAGCCCCTTGGCGCTGTGCATGGTCATGAGGGAGACGCAGTTATCGTCCTCGGCAGTGTCGTCCATATCCGTATAGAGGGCCACGGTGTCCAGGAAGCCCGCCAGGGAGCTGTCCGCGGGGTCGGTATCCAGGAAGCCCAGGATGCTGGAGCGCAGCTCCTGGACGTTCTCGATGCGGCCCCGGCTCTCCATGTCCTTTTTCTCCTCCAGGGCCCGGATATACCCGGTCTTTTCACACACCAGGTCGTAAAACTCCGGCAGGGGCATGTCCGCCTCCGCCCCGCGCAGCTCCTCGATCATCCGGGCAAAGGCCCCCAGCTTGCCGGCGGCGCTCTTCAGCTCCGGATAGTCCTCCGCCTGGGAGATCACCTGATAGAGGCTCCGCCCCTCCCGCTGGGCCAGGTCCGCCGCCTTCTCCATGGTGGTGGGACCGATGCCCCGGGCGGGGACGTTGATGATCCGCCGCAGCCGCAGGTCGTCGGCGGGGTTGTTGATGACGCAGAGGTAGGAGAGCATGTCCTTGACCTCCGCCCGGTCAAAGAACTTCATGCCGCCGTAGACCCGGTAGGGCACGCCGTTGCGCTTGAGGGCCATTTCCAGGGCGTTGGACTGGGCGTTCATCCGGTAGAGGATGGCGCTGTCCTTCCAGCTCTCCCCCCTGCCGTAGGATTCCATGATCTTCCCGGCCACAAAGTTGGCCTCGTCGCTCTCGTTGAACACCGTGCGCACCAGCACCTTGTCCCCGGGGCCGCTCTCAGTCCAGAGGGTCTTGCCCTTTCTCCCGGCGTTGTTGCGGATGACGCCGTTGGCGGCGTCCAGGATATTCTGGGTGGAGCGGTAGTTCTGCTCCAGGCGGATGGTGCGGCAGCGGGCGTACTCCTCCTCGAAGTGGAGGATGTTCTCGATGTTGGCCCCCCGGAAGCGGTAGATGGACTGGTCATCGTCGCCTACCACGCAGATGTTCTCCCTTCCTCCCGCCAGGAGCTTGGCCAGGAGGTACTGGAGGTGGTTGGTGTCCTGGTACTCGTCGATGAGGACGTAGCGGAACTTGTTCTGGTAGTGGGCGCGGACCCCCTCGTCCTTCTGGAGCAGGTGGACGGTGTGGAGGATGATGTCGTCAAAGTCCAGGGCATTGGCCTCCCGGAGGCGGCGGTCATACCCGGCGTAGATTTCAGCAATCCGGGGCATACGCCAGTCATGAGCTGTCCGGGCCTCCCGGGCAAAGTCCTCCGGGGAGAGGTCCTTGTCCTTGGCATTGCTGATGATGGCCAGCACCGAGCGGGGCTGGAAGTCCTTGTCGCTGAGGCCCATGTCCTTGACGATGTCCTTGATGACCCGCCTGCTGTCGTCGCTGTCGTAGATGGTGAAGCTGTTGGTGAAGCCGCCGCCCAGCCGCTCCATGTCCCGGCGAAGAATCCGTACGCAGGCGCTGTGGAAGGTGGCGGCCCAGATATCATTGGCGGCGGGGCCGCACATCCGCTCTAGCCGCTCCTTCAGCTCCCCGGCAGCCTTGTTGGTAAAGGTGATGGCGATTACCGACCAGGGAGCGGCAGGCTCCACGGCGCACAATTGCCTTGCCCGCTGCCAGTCCTCCGGGGCAGGGCGCTCCGGGAAGGACTCCAGGAAGCGGAGATCCTCCTCCGTGGCCATGGGCGGCACATAGTCGCTGTCGCTGCCCCGGCCAAAGGTTAGAAGATTATCCACCCGGTTGATGAGTACCGTTGTCTTGCCGCTGCCGGCACCAGCCAGCACCAGCAGCGGGCCCTCGGTGGCCAGCACCGCCTCACGCTGCTGGGGGTTCATCCGGGCGTACCGCCGGGCGATCACTGCCCGCCGGGCGGCTATATAGCGTGTTTCAAAATCCTGTATCATGGGCGTTGTCTCTCCCTGTCGAAATTCACGGCTACCATTGTACCCCAGATGGCCCCCGGGGTCAACGGGAAAAGCCCCCGGCGGCATCAAAAGCGCCTGTCCGGTCCGGCCTTCTTCCGCCCGGCGCCGTCTTGCTTTTCCCGCCGGGCTTTGCTATACTGCGGAGAGAAAAACATGTCAGGAGGCCTGCCCCATGATCCATTTCCGCAACGATTACAGCGTGGCCGCCCACCCGGCGGTGCTGGAGGCCCTGGCCCGCTTCAACGACGAGCGCTGCCCCGGCTACGGCCGGGACCCCTTCTGCGAGGAGGCCGCCGCGGCGATCCGGCAGCTGTGCCGGGCGCCGGAGGCCGCCGTCCACTTCCTCTCCGGAGGCACTCAGGTGAACAAGACGGCCCTGGGGGCCTTCCTCCGGCCCTATGAAGCCGCCGTGGCGGCGGAGAGCGGCCACATCTGCGGCCACGAGACCGGCGCCATCGAGCACAACGGCCACAAGATCCTCACCTGCCCCACCGATGACGGCAAGCTGACGCCGGCCATGCTGGAGGCGGCGTGCGCCGGCCAGGTCGGGGAGCACGCGGTGGTCCCCCGGCTGGCCTACATCTCCAACACCACGGAGGTGGGCACCGTGTACACCCTGGAGGAGCTGCGCTCCCTCCATGATACCTGCGCCCGGCTGGGCCTTCTCCTCTACTGCGACGGGGCCCGGCTGGGCGCCGCCATCACCGCCCCCGGCTCCGACGCGGGCTTTGCCGACTACGCCGCCCTCTGCGACGCCTTCACCATCGGCGGCACCAAGAACGGCCTCCTTTTCGGTGAAGCCCTGGTGATCACAAATCCCGCCTTGCAGCCCTACTTCCGCCAGTGCATGAAGCAGCAGGGGGCCGTCCTGGCCAAGGGCTGGGTCTTTGGCGTGCAGTTTTCCGCCATTCTCCGGGACAACCTGTACCTGGAGCTGGCCGCCCGGGCCAACGGCCTGGCCGGGGAGCTGACCCGGGGGCTCCGGGCCCTGGGGGTACCCCTTCTCTCCGACTCCCCCAGCAACCAGGTATTCCCCCTCCTGCCCGACAGCGTGGTGGAGCGGCTGGCGGAGGATTTTACTTTTGAGATCCAGCAGCCCTCCCGGGACGGCCGCACCGGCATCCGCCTGGTCACCGGCTGGTACTCCAGCCGGGAGGACGTGGATACCTTTTTACAGCGTTTGGAGGTGCTGCTGAAATGACAGAGCTGGAAAAATACCAGGCCTTTCATCAGCATATCCGGCAGCGGAAGGCTGAAATTCCGGGTGAGCTGGAGGCTCTCCGTGCCGCCGGAAAGGGGAAAACGGTCCAGTTTAAGGAGCTGCTGGCGGAGAAGCTGACCGTGGAAATGATCCTCACCCAGCTGCGCTACGCCGGGCTGGAGGAGTAAACAGCGGCGGAACAGATACGAAGCGGCGGGGCCGCCCATGTATGGGCGGCCCCGCCGCTTTTCGGTATTCGCCGGCCATCATCCGATGGCCGGAAGGGCGGCCAGATAGGCCTCCAGCTCCGCGAAGGTACCGCGGGGGTATCCATCGATGGGCTTGTCCCCGGGATTTTCCAGGAAGTCGGTGACCAGATAGACGGAGAGCCCCGCCTCCTGAGCGGCCATGTCGTCCACCGGGTCGTTGCCCACCATCAGGCATTCCTCCGGTTCCCGGCCCACTGCGGCCAGGATGTCCCGGTAGTAGTCGGGGTTGGGCTTGCTGCGCCGGCAGTTCTCATAGGAGGTGACGAGCCGGAAATCCTGGCCGCACAGGCCCACCCAGCCCAGCCGGGTCTCCACCGCCGCGGCGGGGAACACCGGGTTGGTGGCGAGGACCACCTCGTAGCCCTTTGCCCTGAGCCCCTCGATCAGCGCCCGGCGGTCCGCCTGGCGGCGCAGCACGCTCCGCACCCCGTCGAACTCGTGGCGGTAGAAGTCCTCCAGGTTGCTCTCCAGGGCCAGGGCCTGCACTCCCAGCTCCTGGGTGAACACCTCCCAGAACACCTGCCGGTTGGTGCGGCTGCCGTCGTTGCCGATCATGGCCCCGGTGCCCTTCCACAGGGCCGCCGTCAGCTTCTCGCCGTCGTAGCCCATGGGGGCCAGGCGGCGGAGGAGGACCTGGAAATAGGCCCGGATGAACTCCTCCTGGACAAAGGGGAGCAGCGTCCCGTCCAGGTCAAACAAAATCGTTTTCAGCATATTGTATCTCCTTGCGGGTATCGGTTCCCGCCCAGTATACCAGAAAATGGGCGTTTTGGCAAGGCATCGCCGCCGCCGGCAAAGCCCCCGTCCTCCCGGGAAGCGCATGCCCCGAAGAGAGGCTCTCCCTCCGGGAAAAGCGCCCCTCCGGGGCCGTAAAAAGGCCGGCGGCCCCGAGGGGTCGCCGGCCCTTTTCGTACTGTATATCGCACTGTATCCCCGGTCACGGCAGCCGGCAGCCTGCCGCCGTAGACCGCTGCCCGCTGTGGGCGACGGCATGCCACTGGCGGGTGTCCTTAAAGAGGGACACCACCTGCAGGGGCAGCCAGGAGGCCATGAACAGCGGAAAGAGCAGGATGGTCCGGGTCATGCCCTGGAGCCCGTAGCCGCCCAGCAGGCACAGCAGTACGCTCAGGGCCACGCCGCCCACATAGTAGAGGCCCAGGGTGCAAAGGGCCGCCAGCGCCGTGACCGCGTCGCCCTCGGCCAGGCCGCAGGCCACGCCTCCCAGCAGCAGCAAGCCGGAAATGGCCTGGGTAAAGGGCGCGATCAGGTACATGCTGATATCCCAGCGGAGCCTTGGCCGGGGGCAGTCCGCTGTCCACAGCCGCCCCAGCTCCCGCTTGCCTACCTGCATCACGCCGCTGCACCAGCGCTTGCGCTGCCGCAGGGACAGACGGAAGCTGTTGGGCTCCTCGTCGTAGTTCACCGCGTCCGGCACCCACCAGATCCGCCGGCCGATCCGGGCGCACTGGGCGGCGAATTCCGCGTCCTCCGTGATGGTGGCGGTGTTCCAGCCCCCCAGTTCCTCCAGAACCTCCCGGCACACGGCGAAGCCGCTGCCCACCAGTCGGGCGGACAGGCCGCAGGCCGCCCGGGGCCGGTTCCAGATCAGGTCGAAGCAGGTGTTGTACAGCCCGTAGCAGCCCGCCACGCCGCTGGCGGTGGGGTTCCCCGCCCGGGTGCGGGTTTTCAGCACGGCGGCCCCGGCGGCGATGGCGTCGTTGACCCGGGCCAGGTAGTCCCGCTCCAGGACGTTGTCCGCGTCAAAGACCACAAAGGCGTCGTAATCCTTCGGCAGCAGCTGGGCAAAGGCCTGGTGCAGGGCGTCGCCCTTGCAGGACACCGGCCCGGTGCATGGAAGGATCCGCGCCCCGGCGGCCACCGCCGCCGCCTCGGTAAAATCGGTGCAGTTGTTGGGGATCACATACACGTCCCGCAGGGCGACGGGGTAATCCTGGGCGAGGACGCTGTGGACCAGGTCCCCGATCACCGCCTCCTCGTTCCGGGCCGCCACCACCACCGCGAACTTCGTCCGCGGCTCCGTCCGGGGGTACCGCCGGCGCCGCCGGAGGGCAAACAGCGCCACCGCCGCGAAATACAGGGTAAACACTTTCAGACACAGGGACAGGATAAACAATACCGTATCCATAGCTTCCTCCCGCGCTCTTCACCACATCCGGCCTTCTCCGGCCAGGCCCAACGGCCCCGGAGGGCCCTCGCTCTCCGCGTGCCCGCCGCCCTTTCACGGCCCTGGGCACTGGTTCACGCTAGCATCATAGCAAATTTATTTTAAATTGCAAGAGGCGATTTTTTAAGGATTCCTTAATACGCCAATCTTAATCCCCCCTTAAAGATCTGGCCCCTTTTATCTTAAGACCGGATGTGCTAAAATACGAGGGAAAGGTGGGAGATACCCAATATGGCAAATATTCTGATCTGCGACGACGAGCGGGACATCGTTTCCGCCCTGAAAATCTACCTCTCCTCCGAGGGCTACACCCTCTATGAGGCCTATACCGGACGGGAGGCCCTGGACATCGTGCGCAAGCACGAGATCCACCTCATCCTTATGGACATCATGATGCCGGAGATGGACGGCATCGCCGCCACCGCCAAGCTGCGGGAGGAATACAACATCCCCATCATCCTCCTCACCGCGAAAAGCGAGGACACGGACAAGGTCCTGGGGCTCAACATCGGCGCCGACGACTACATCACCAAGCCCTTCAACCCCATCGAGGTGCTGGCCCGGGTCCGTTCCCAGCTCCGGCGGTACACCGCCCTGGGCGGCATGGAGCAGCGGCCCAGCAAGCTGGTCATCGGCGGCATCGTCCTGGATGACGACACCAAATCCGTCACCGTGGACGGCGAGCCGGTGAGCCTGACCCCCATCGAGTACAACATCCTCCTGCTCCTCATGCGCCACCCCGGCCGGGTCTACTCCTCCGCTCAGATCTACGAGCAGGTCTGGAACGAGGCGGCTTTCGGCTCCGAGGGGGCCGTGGCGGTCCACATCCGCCACCTGCGGGAAAAGCTGGAGATCACCCCCTCGGAGCCCCGCTATCTCAAGGTAGTGTGGGGGCTGGGCTATAAAATGGAACCCAACAACTGAAAGAGCAAGGAGGCTGCACGATGAAAAAATTGATGACCACGCTGCTGATCCTGACCCTGCTGGCGGCCGGGCTGTGGGGCATCCTGAACTGGAAGGCCTACCACGATGCGTGACCTGCGGGGCCGCTTTTTCGCCAAAGCCGGCGCGCTGATCCTGGCCACGGTCCTGGCCGCCGGGGCCGTGCTGTCCTATATCGCCACCGTGGCCATCTGGAGCGGCTACGGCACCGCCCCCTCGTACTTTGACGACCTGCTGTGCCGGGACGCCATGGAGGGGGCCATGTACAACGCCCTTTATCTGGTGACGGAATCCGGCAGCTCCCCGTCCTCGGAGTACGCCTACCGGCAGGAGACCTTATACGCCGGCTTCGGCTACGAGGTCTACTACGGCGACCCCGGCGACGGCATGCTCCTGGGCTCCGGCGGGCTCCGTGAAAACGCCGTTGTGGGCCTGGAGACTACCATGGCCGTGGAGACCAGCGCCGCTCCTCCCTCTGATGCCAGCGGGGAAGCCTCTCCGGGGGAAACCGCGGAGGCCGCCGGGTACTACACGGTGGTGGGCCGGCTGTACCAGGACCTGCCCTCCTACGGTCAGTTCGCCCTCTCCGGCCGGCTCTACGACACCGTACACCCCCTCTCCGGCATCTCCGAGTTCCTGACCGTCCTCCTGGGCCTGGGCGCCGTTCTATGCCTTCTCTTCCTTTTCTGCGCCGCGGGGCACCGGGACGGGGTGGAGGGGATCGTCCCCAACTGGCAGGACCGGATCCCCCTGGAGCTGTACTTTGCCGGCGACGCCCTGCTGCTGTACGTCACGCTGGTGATGGCGGACAGCGCCGTTTCCAGCGCCAGCGGCAGCTTCTTCTACGGCGTGGGGTATCTCAGCGGCCTGCTCCCGTGCATCCTGCTGGGCTGGATCATTTTCCTGGCCGCCCTGATGACCATTGCCACCCGGCTCAAGCTGGGCAAATGGTGGCGCAACTCCCTGTGCTACCTGCTGCTGCGGTTCCTGGTCTCCTGCTGCCGCCGGCTCTGGCGGGGGATGGGGGATCTCCTCCAGATCCTTCCCGTGGCCTGGCGGGCCGTGCTGCTGGTGGGCGGCATCCTGGCGGCCCAGACCTTTTTGACCATGGTGATGTTCCTCAGCTACAACGGCGGCCCCGCTTTCCTTATCGCCCTGGTCCTGGACCTGGCGGTGATCCTGGCCACCGCCTGGCTGTGCCGCCAGCTCCAGCAGATCCGGGACATGGGGGCCTCCCTGGCTGCCGGAGACCTGGAGGCCAAAATCGACACCAGGAAGATGTTCCGGGACATCCGTGTCCACGGGGAGAACCTCAACGCCATCGGTACCGGCATGACCCGGGCGGTGGAGCAGCGGATGAAATCCGAGCGGCTGAAAACAGAGCTTATCACCAACGTCTCCCACGATATCAAGACCCCCCTAACCTCCATCGTCAACTATGTGGACCTGCTGGAGAAGGAGGAGCTCCCCGGCAAGGCCGCCGAGTACCTGGCGGTGCTGGACCGGCAGTCCAAGCGGCTGAAGAAGCTGACGGAGGACCTGGTGGAGGCCAGCAAGGCCTCCACCGGCAACGTGGCGGTGCGGCTGACCCCCATCCTGGTCAATGAGATCGTCCACCAGGCTATCGGCGACTACGACGAGCGGCTCACCGCCGGGAAGCTGGAGGTCATCGTCACCACCTACGAGGGGAACCTCAACGCCATGGCTGACGGCCGCCTCCTGTGGCGGGTGCTGGATAACCTGCTGAGCAACGTCTGCAAGTACGCCCTGGCGGGCACCCGGGTCTATATCGACCTGAGCTCCCGGGACGGCCGGGTGGCGGTGTCCATGAAGAACATCTCCCGGGACCCCCTGAACGTCAACGCCGAGGAACTGATGGAGCGGTTCGTCCGGGGCGACGCCTCCCGCCATACCGAGGGCAGCGGCCTGGGGCTGAACATTGCCAAGAGCCTGATGGAGCTTATGGGCGGCACCTTCTCCCTGAGCGTGGACGGCGACCTGTTCAAGGCGGAGCTGACCCTGCGGCAGGTACCGGATACCGACCCTCACGCGCCCGAAGCCTAGGCGCTCCTGTGTATTTGCCGCGCCCTCCCGGAAACGGGAGGGCGCTCTCCTTTCCGCCGGGAAAACGCGGCAAGGCCCGGGGCGGATGCCCCGGGCCTTGTCATGCGCTGCTCTATCTTACTTGCTGCCGCCCACCATGGAGGCGATCTCCGCGGCAAAGTCGTCCTGCTTCTTCTTCCCGGGCGGACCCCGTCCGCCCGGGGGCCCTCCCTGATTTCACTTGCGCGGCGGGAGTGGATCCCGCCTTGCGCCAAGGTTTTGCCTCCGGCAAAACGCTTGTACGCCGCACCTGCGGCGGGCATCGAGAAGAAGCAGGCAAAAAACGGCCCGGGGCGGATGCCCCGGGCCTTGTCGTGCGCTGCTCTATCTTACTTGCTGCCGCCCACCATGGAGGCGATCTCCGCGGCAAAGTCGTCCTGCTTCTTCTCGATGCCCTCGCCCTTCTCGAAGCGCACGGCGTTCTTGAAGGTGACGGCGCCGCCCAGAGCCTTGGCGGCGGACTCGATATACTTCTCCACGGTCATGAAGTTGTCCTTGACGAACTCCTGCTGGAGCAGGCAGTTCTCGGCGTAGAACTTGTTGAGCTTGCCGATGACGATGTTCTCCTTGACCTTGTCGGGCTTGTTTGCCATCTTGGGATCGTTGGCCATCTGGGCCAGCATGATCTTCTTCTCCTCGTCCAGCACGTCCTGGGTGACCTGGGACTTGTCCCAGAAACGGGGGTTCAGGGCCGCGATCTGCATGGCGACGTCCTTGCCGATCTCAGTGGCGTCGATGCCGCCGGAGACCTCCAGGTTCACCAGCACGCCGATCTTGCCGCCGGCGTGGACGTAGGACACGGAGGTGTTCTCGGTGAACAGGGCGAAGCGGCGGACCTTGATGTTCTCGCCGATGACCAGGACCATCTCCTGCTGCTGCTGGGTGACGGTGAGGTCGGTGCCGTTGTACTGGCACGCCATCAGGGCGTCCAGGTCGGCGGGCTTGCAGGCCACGGCGGTGGCGGCCACGCCCTTGACGAAGTCCACGAACTTCTCGTTCTTGCCCACGAAATCGGTCTCGGCGTTGACCTCGACCACCACGCCCACACCGTCGATCACGGCGGCGTAAGCCATGCCCTCGGCGGCGATGCGGCCGGCCTTCTTGGCGGAAGCGGCCAGGCCCTTCTCCCGCAGGTACTCAATGGCCTTGTCCATGTCGCCGTCGGAAGCGACCAGGGCCTTCTTGCAGTCCATCATGCCCACGCCGGTCATCTCGCGCAGGTTCTTAACATCAGCAGCGGTAAAAGCCATAATTCTTGATCCTCCAGTATGATATTTGTGTAACAGGAAAATGGGGCGGGACTCTCCCGCCCCATAGGGTTTCCGGTATAGGCCTTACTCGGCGGCGGCTTCCTTCTCGGCGGCGGCTTCCTCCACCTGCTCGCCCTGACGGCCCTCGATCATGGCGTTGGCCATGATGGAAGCGATGAGCTTGATGGCGCGGATGGCGTCGTCGTTGCCGGGGATGGGGTAGTCGATCTCGTCGGGATCGCAGTTGGTGTCGGCGATAGCCACCACGGGGATGCCCAGCTTGTGGGCCTCGGCGATGGCGTTGCGCTCCTTGCGGGTGTCCACGATGAACAGGGCGCCGGGCAGCTTCTTCA
>CALXGG010000033.1 GCA_944387785.1 uncultured Oscillospiraceae bacterium
ATCTCCAGCAGGTTGGGCATGGGCATGATCTCCTCATGCCGGGCGAAGTTCTTTCGCAGCGTCTTACCGTAGTACTTATCCTTTGCCATCTTGATTCACTCATCTACCTTTCTTGCGCCCCGCCGCCCTGCCCCCGCGGCAGCCCGGAGCGCACGTTTTCACGATACGCGCGGATCGGTTGATATTTTTATCGCAATTTCCTATTGCCTTTTCTGTGAGAAACTGCTATACTGGCTTTGAAGATGGGGGGTTATCCTTCCATCTTCTATGGACATAAGCACTTGATTTTACCATGAGATCCCCCTTCTGTCAAGGGTTTTTCTGATATATCGCACCCCGGCCCCACAGCGGGCCGGGGTGTTTTTTTCGTCCCGGCGCACCCTTTTTCCGCCGGCGCATAAGATGGGAACAGACGCGCGGCCCCCCGCCCGCCCCGGGCCCCGGACCGCGGCGTTCCGTCCCGCGGCGCGGCGCGCGCCGCTATCTGTCATAACAGGGAGGAGTTTTTCCCTATGAACCGCAACTGCAACAGCAACTGCCACAATAACTGCAACAGCAACTGCGGCGGCAACAGCTGCTGTGATCCCTGCAACCGCTATACCTGCACCGACATCTGCTGCGTAGCGGGCCCCGCCGGCCCCATGGGCCCCAGAGGCTGTCCCGGGCCCACCGGCCCAATGGGTCCCACCGGGCCCACCGGGCCTACCGGGCCTACCGGCTCCGCCGGGGCCATCGGTCCCACCGGAGCCACCGGCCCTGCCGGCCCCGCCGGCGGCGCGGGCGCCGCCGGTCCTACCGGGCCTACCGGCCCCACCGGCGCTACCGGACCCACCGGCCCCATCGGCGCAGGGCTCGACACCGTGGCCGAGTTCGTGGCCGGCACGCCCTACGCCCTCAACACCCTGCTCTACTACGACGGCGCCCTCTATCAGGTCAACCGCAGCAACCCGTCCGGGACCCCCGGTACCTCCCCGGACTTCAACCTGGTCACCGTCACCGGCCCCACCGGGCCTACCGGGCCTGTCGGCGCTACGGGCGCCACCGGGGCCACTGGAGCCACTGGCGACACCGGCGCGGCGGGTCCCACGGGACCTACCGGGCCCACCGGCCCTGCCGGCGCTGTCGGAGCCACAGGCCCCACCGGGCCCACCGGAGCTGCTGGTACCGCAGGCGCCGAGGGCGCTACCGGGCCCACCGGACCTACCGGTCCCACCGGTCCCACCGGGCCTGCCGGGACCGCCGGAGCGGAAGGCCCCACCGGACCTACCGGCGCGGCAGGCGCCACCGGAGCGGAGGGCCCCACCGGCCCCACCGGGCCTGCGGGCGCTACCGGGGCCGCGGGCGCTGAGGGACCCACCGGGCCTACCGGGCCCACCGGCCCCGCCGTGCCGCTGAACGCCCTGTACACCACCAATACCGGCGCTCAGGACCTCGCCTCCACCGGCGACGCCGCCACCTTCGATACCAACCAGGTGGAGGAGGGCACCGCCATCTCCCACACCGCCAGCAGCGACACCATTACGCTCAATCAGCCCGGCACCTATGCCATCTCCTACTCCACCACCGCCACCAACACCTCCGGCACCGGCAACGTGGGCCTGGAGCTCCAGGAGGACGGCACCCCCATTGAGGGCAGCGAGACCAGCGCCAAGATCAACAACACCTCCGACCCCGCCAACCTGGCGGCCACGGTCCTGGTCACCGTGACCGGCGGCGAGCAGATCACCCTCAATTCTACCGAGAACAACGTCAACCTCACCAACACCGGGGTGACCGTCCAGAAGCTGGATTGAGCCCCGTCTCCGGCTATCCCCCCGCACCGGCAGGCGGGAGGGGCGGCGCTGGGTGCCGCCCCTCCCGCCCTGACCTCAATTTCAGAAAGGATGGGTAACCTGTGAAGATCGCCGTCTATGCCATCTGCAAGGACGAGGCCCCCTTCGTGGACCGCTGGATGGACTCCATGTCCGAGGCGGACGAGGTGGTGGTGCTGGATACCGGCTCCAGCGATGACACCGTCCGGCGGCTCCGGGAGCGGGGCGCCCGGGTGGAGGTGGAACCCATCTCCCCCTGGCGGTTCGACACCGCCCGGAACCGCTCCCTGGAGCTGGTGTCGGAGGACGCGGACATCTGCGTGTGCACCGACCTGGATGAGGTGCTCCATCCCGGCTGGCGGAAGCTGCTGGAGGCGGCGTGGCGGCCCGGCGCCGGCCAGGCCGTCTACCGCTACACCTGGAGCTTCAACCCCGACGGCTCCGAGGGCGTGGTGTTCTGGTATGAGAAGGTCCACGCCCGCCGGGGCTACCGGTGGGTCCACCCCGTCCACGAGGTGCTGCGCTGGACGGGGCCGGGGCGGCCCGGCCCCAAGGTGACGGTGGAGGGCATGCAGCTGGACCACCTGCCCGATCCCGCCAAGTCCCGGGCCCAGTACCTGCCCCTGCTGGAGCTGTCGGTGGCGGAGGAGCCGGATGACGACCGCAACGTCCATTACCTGGGCCGGGAGTACATGTACCGGGGCCGCTGGGACGACTGCATCCGCACCCTGGAGCGGCACCTCGCCATGCCCTCCGCCACCTGGGCCGACGAGCGCGCCGCCTCCATGCGGTATATCGCTCGGTCCTGGGCCATGAAGGGCCGGCGGCAGCTGGCCCGGGACTGGTACCTGCGGGCCATCGCCCAGGCCCCCCATCTCCGGGAGCCCTATGTGGACCTGGCCATGCTCCTTTACGAGGACGGCTGCTGGGACGGCGTGCTGTACTTCACCGCCTGCGCCCTGGCCATCACCACGCGGCCCCGGAGCTATATCTGCGAGGCGGCCCCCTGGGGCAGCCTCCCCCATGACCTGCGGGCCATCGCCTTCCACCGGACCGGGCGGCTGGCGGAGGCCCTGGCGGAGGCCCGGCAGGCCCTGGCCCTGGAGCCGGGCAGCCGGCGGCTGGCGGACAACGTATCCCTGCTGGAGCGCCTCGCGGCGCAGCCATGAGCGTACAGGCGGGCCCCCGATGGGGGCCCGCCTCCTTTCGCTTCGTTACCTGTTATCCTTTCTTCATCCTTCTTAACACTTTTTTCAAATTCCAGTCATATCCAGTTCTTTTTTATTGTTTACTTTAACAGTGTCAAAAGGAGGATGTTCCATGGCAACGACGCAAACCTATCTGCACACGCTGAAATACGCGATCACCAAGACCGACTACGAGGCCCTGCACAGCCGCCTCTCCGGCGCGGCGTCCCAGGACGCCGGCCCGTCGGAGGGCTGGGTCCACACCCTCTTTTTCGCCAGCTACCGGGGCCGCGTGCTGCCGGGCCGCGGGCAGCGGACGGAGGGGGCCTCCTCCTTCGCCCTGCACTACTACAACAACGACCCCACCTACCTGCTCCTGGAGCGGTACCGGGAGGAGGAACAGGATTCCGCCATGGTCACCGAGGCGGAGTGCCGGGCCCTCCTGGCCGGGGAGACCGACTGGCTCCTGGCCCGCCGCAACCCCGTCCTCCAGGACTTCCGCACCGCCCTCACCGAGCAGATGCTGCTGCCCCAGGTGCTCCTCACCTACCACCGGGAGGCCTACACCCTGGACGGGTCCGACCTCTGGGTGGCCCTGGACAGCGACATCCGCGCCACCCTTCAGCACATGGATTTCCTGGATCCCGACCTCCTGGCCCGGGACACCGCCTACCAGACCGGCCGGCTGCTCCTGGAGATCAGCTACAACCGCACCATTCCCGACTCTCTCCTCTGCCTGCTGGAGGAGACCGCCCCCCGCCGCCGGCCCCTGGCCGGCGCCCGCCTGCCGGTGTGAGCGGCCGCCCCTTCCCGGAAAACAGAACGCAGCCCGCAGCGGTTCCTCACCGCTGCGGGCTGCGTTTTGCCTCGTGGCTAAGCGCGGGGCGGATTATTCATACAACAGGTCGTCGTCGTAGTCGTCAAACTCAGAGCACTTGCACCGGCACTTGCCGGCCATCGCCTTCTTCAGCTCCGCAGCCCCCGCCGTCAGCTTGTCCCAATACCCGACTACCAGACAAATCAGGCCGGCCAGTGCCAGAGACACGCCCACGATCTTGAGAACGATATGCCATGTATTCTTCATGGTAGAACCTCCCGTATTTGAACTGTGGTGATAGTATACATCAAATTGTCGGAAAATACAATGCCTTTTTGTCCCGGGACTCAGAAGGCCAGATACAGGTCCATCCGCACCTCGTCCTCCCCCACGTCCACCTTCGCCTCGTCCAGCATCTGCCCCACCAGGGACAGCTCGCTGTCGCTGGTGTACTGGTCGCCGCCGGCCAGCTCCCAGTAGGCCTCCACCAGGGCCTGGTTGCGCACCGCGGGCTGGAGCATCTCCGCCATCCGCTCCACCTGGCGGCGGCTCTCCCCGGGAAAATCCCCCCGCAGCAGCAGCCGCAGCCCCGCCTCCTCCCGGCGCAGCTCCATATCCACCTCTTTCCCGCCCAGACGGAACAGGGCGGTATACAGCTCGTCGATCACATGGCTCATCCGTCTGCGGGCCATATGGGCGTTTCGTTTCATCTCGTTTACTCCTTTGGTTCCGGCTTGATCCCCTCGATGATGGGGATCAGCAGGACGCATACCAGTCCCGCCGCAAAGCCGTTGTTATACAGGTTCATGCCGCCGTGGAGCAGCCCTGTGTTCTGCACGATGGTCATGTGGAGGAAGCCCGCCGCCACGCCCCAGTACCAGCCGAACTGCCCGGCAATGGGGGCAAGGCCCGTGCACAGCAGGCAGGCCAGCAGTACCCCCGGTGCCGTAAGGGGCACCTCCACCAGCAGCAGCTTCGCCAGCACCGCCCCCGCCATCACCGGCAGGACGTTCTTGGGGTGCTTGCCGAAGGCTCCGAACCCCGCCATGCTGAGGATGCAGCACACCAGGGGCCCGTTGAGGCGCACCCCCAGGGGCATCAGCATCAGCAGATAGCCGAAGCCCACGGCCCCCACCAGGGCCATGTTCACCAGGCAGGCCCCCGGCGCGTCCATCAGGAAGAAATCCGCCACCGCCCGGCCGGAGTGGCGCAGGATGGGCCGGTACGCCCGCCAGCTCCGGCAGCCCAGGCAGATCCCCGCCGCCAGCAGCCCCGCCAGGATCACCGCCACCATCACGCACAGCAGCACATGGCCCTCCCGGCTCCAGGTGTTCCGGATCTCAAATTCCACTCCCACGCCCTTGAGGACGCTGGCTACCCCCAGCCCCAAAAAGCCGGCGGCAAAGCCCACGTTGTAGAGGTTGTAGCCCTGGTGGACGCGGACGGTGTAGCGGGCGATGGCCGGGATGAGGAAGCCGATCACCACGCCGCAGGCCACCATGGCCGGCCAGCGGAGGCCGGGCTCCAGGTGCACCAGGAGGAAACTGACCATGGGGGCCAGGCAGGTGCCGAAAAAGGTCATGTACACATACCGGGAGAAGGGCTCCCGGCGGTAGCGGGCGTAGAGCCAGCCCCCCAGGACGATGGGGGCGATATTGACCAGGTTCTTCCCCAGCAGGGCAAACCCCGCCATCATGAAAAGGCAGGCGAAGGACACGCCGGTAAAGGGCAGGCGCATCCCCCAGACCACCGCGGTGCAGAGGAACAGCACCAGGGCGGCGTTCAGCAGGGCGGCGCCCACGCCGCCGGCGGCCATGGGGTCGGTGATGAGCCCCGCCTCGCTCATCTGGATCTGCCACCAGCCGGCGAACAGGGACCGGTCCGGCTGGGCGATCACCGCGAACAGCAGCAGCACCCCCGCCAGGGCCAGGGGGATCAGGATCAGCCGGTCCTGGATCAGGTCCGCCCGCTTCTTCCCGCTTTCCTCGGTCATAGGCCACCTCTCTCCTTTATCAGATCGGTTGGTTCGTTCCTCCGGCCCGGCGGGCCGGCCCTCTTCTATTTGCGGCCCTTCCCCAGCACCTCCCGCCGGAGATAGGCCAGGGTCGCCTCCTCCCCCTCGTCCCGCAGCATCAGCAGCAGCTTCTCCAGCAGGGCCGCCGTGGCGGGGTGGATCAGGTAGTGGTCCGCCGAACAGGCGTAATACTCCCAGGGGGAGGCGTCGGTATACTTCTCCTTCTGATAGATCCGGCTGGCCGCCACCCGGTCGCAGAACATCTCCGCCACATACCGTACCGGCATCTCCATACCGCCCATGCGGTAGCCCTGCTCCGGCGCGTAGTCCACCCAGTATTCCAAATGGTGTTTGTTGCGGCCCTTGTGGTGGAGCCAGGCGGAGGATACCCCCGTCTCCAGCCGCTCGATCTCGTTGGGGCTGCGGTCCCCCTGGTAGTACCTGGCCCCCACCAGGAATTCCGTGGGGCCGTACTTGGACAGGTCGTGGAGCAGGCCCTGGCGGTAAAGCCCCACCCGGAAGCAGTAGCGCATCACCAGCAGCTTGTGGGCCGTGATGGTCCGGAAGTGTCCCCAAGCGTTCATACCGGCCGCCCCCTCAGATCAGCTGCTGGCCGTTGATGGTCAGCTGGAAGCGCAGGCCCAGCCGCTCCGCCGCCCGGCGGCAGAGCAGCATCCGCTTCATGAAGATCTCAAAAAAGTCCATCACCGAGCTGAACTGGGTATCCACCGTCAGCTCCAGCAGCGCCACCTTCTCCTCCGGCAGCACCCGCAGGGCCGAGCGCTCCACGGAGTAGTTCACCCGGTCGTGGATGTCGAAGGTGGCGATGTCCCGGTTGCGCACCCGGTTGCGGCGCACGTCGGACTTGTCCGCCAGGATCAGCGCCGCCGCCGTGGCGTTCACCGGCACGCCGGTGCCCTCGTCGTGGTTGCCGATGGCGGTGACCACCGTGGCCACGTCCCCGGCGTCCATGTCCATATGATCCAGGATCCGGAAGGCCATCACCGCCCCGCTCTGGGAGTGGTCCACCCGGTTGACCAGGTTGCCGATGTCGTGGAGATAGGCGGCGATCCGGGCCAGCTCCACCTCGTGGGCGTCATAGCCCAGGGTGGCGAGGATCTGCCCCGCCAGCTCCGCCACCCGGCAGACGTGGGGAAAGCTGTGCTCCGTAAACCCCAGGGCCGAAAGGGATTCGTCCGCCCGGGTGATATAGGTGTTGATGGCGGCGTCCCGCCGCAGCGCGTCGTAGGTGACCATGAGAGCCTCCCCGCATCAGCAGATGTTTCTTTCGTGTCCCATATGCCTTAGTGTACCACACTCCGGGCCGGATGCAAAGAGGGGATTTGGCCAGGGCCGCCTTAGGGGTTGCAGCGCCCGCAGGGGGAAAAGCCCCGGGCGATCAGCTCCTCCCGGCTGCCGGTGAATTCCTCCCGGTTGCTTTCCTTGATGTCCGCCGCGCTGGGGCAGGCGGGATCGTGGAATTTCATGCTGCCGGTGTTCAGGATGTAGGCGAGCCCGTCCCCGCTGTCCGCGGCCCCCTCCCCCGCCAGCCAGCTCTCCCCGGTGGCGTAGTCGATCTCCACCCCCGGCTGGACGTTATAGGCAAAGACGCAGTAGAGCACCCCGTCCCCCTCGTCCTCCACGGAATAGCCCTCCATCAGCACCCCCCGGGCCACCAGGTCGTCCCCCTCAAAAATAGGGGTCACCCGGTACATCACATGGTTCCCCGTCTCCGCCACATAGTCCGCCACCAGGTTCTCAAAGGGCAGCATCCCCTCGATATTCAGATAGCGGGTGCCGGTGATGAGGTTGCGCTCGTTGGCGTTCTCCCCGGTGAGCTGGTAGCCGATGAGATGGCAGCGGTTGTAGAGGTATTTCCCGTCCACGCAGTCGTACTTCACCGTATGCCAGCCCGTGGGCTTCACCGAGCCGATGTTCCCCCGCTCCTCCGTGGGCATCAGCTCCGGCCCCACGCTGGCGCAGGTGACCCCGCAGCGGCCCAGCTCGTCCAGGTCGCTGTACATCTCATACCCCTCGCCGGTGATCTCCGACTGGGTGAAATAGGGCTCGTTGCCATTCACCGCCACATAGGCCGCCCCGCTGTACGCCGGCAGGTCCTCCAGGGTCACCAGGGGCTGCTCCGCCGGGGCGGCGCACCCCGCCGCCAGGGCCGCCAGCAGCGCCAGGGCCGCCAGCAGGGATAGGATCCGCTGTTTCATCGCACATATACCTCCATCGTGATCTTCCCGTGGGAGCTGCCCGGGAAATCCCGGGCCTCCTCCCTGCGCCACCGGCCGTCCGAAAGATCCAGGTCAAAGTACCGGTCCCCAGGGTAGGCCCGGTTCCAGCGGAACACCACCAGCTTCTCCAGCTTCTCCGCAAAAGGGGCCAGGGCCCTGTCCTCCACAAAGGCGTAGTCGCCCTCCCCCGCTTTCTCCAGAAAGGACGCGCTGACGCAGATCGTCCCGCCGCCCTCCCTGGAGAACTGCTCCGCCGAATACGGCGACATCCACAGCCGGCTCCCGCCCGCCATGTCCAGCACCTCCCGCCGCAATCGGGCGTCCCGGCTCTGCCGGCGGCCGTTGAAGCACATGCCGTTTCTGTCGTCCAGGCAAACTATGGCGATCATTCTCTCCCTCCTTCCTTCAGGCGGCCCCGCCCGGGACCGCGGCACGATTATACCGCCGCCGCCGGGAGAAGTATAGTGCCCGCTTAAAAATACGGGCAATTTGTCCTACCCCGTCTTGCCTTTTTCAGATTTTATTGTATACTCTCACCACACCCGCCCCGCAGGGGGCAATATTTGATTGGGAGGTTACAGAGATGAAGAGCATCATGCGCAGGCGCGTGCTGGCGCTGGTCCTGGCCCTGGTCATGGCTGTGGGCCTGGCCGTCCCCGGCTTCGCGGCGGAGGGGGACGAGGTGACCGTCACCATCCTGCAGACCAGCGATCTCCACGGCATGATTAACCCCTTCGACTATGCCGCCAACAAGGAGAACGCCACGAGCATGGCCCATGTGGCCACCATTGTGGCCCAGGAGCGGGCCGCCGACCCCGACCTTCTGCTGATCGACACCGGCGACAGCACGCAGGCCAACTACATCCAGTAGTTCCGCACCGAGGAGGTACACCCCATGATCGGGGCCATGAACTCCCTGGGCTACGACGCCTGGGTCCTGGGAAACCATGAGTTCAACTTCGAGTTCGCCAACCTGGAAAGGACCATCGCCGCCTTCCAGGGCAAGACCCTGGCCGGCAACATCTACAAGGCCGACGGCACCCGCTGGCTGGACGCCTACACCATCTTTGACGTCAAGGGCGTCAAGGTGGCCGTCTTCGGCATCGACGCTCCCCATATCCC
The DNA here is from genome assembly GCA_944387785.1 of uncultured Oscillospiraceae bacterium. GTDB lineage: Bacteria > Bacillota > Clostridia > Oscillospirales > Oscillospiraceae > Pelethomonas. The sequence continues at coordinate 9,192 of CALXGG010000033.1, forward strand.
CCAGTGGGAGGCCTCCGACCCCACCCACTACGACAACATGACCTTCACCACCCCCATGGAGGAGACCGGGAAGATCCTCGCTGAGCTGGAGGGCAAGGCCGACGTGATCCTGGGCGCCATCCACTACGGCCTGGACGGCGAGTACGGCGCCGACGGCGTCCGGCAGATCGCCGAGAAGTACGCCGGGAAGGTGGACGGTCTCTTCATCGGCCACGCCCACGCCAAGGTGGACGAGGAGATCGCCGGCATCCCCGTGCTGGAGCCCGCCAACAACGGCGCCTATGTGGGCAAGATGACCTTCACCCTGAAGGAGAGCGGCGGCAAGTGGACCATCGAGGCGGACAAGACCACCTCCGAGCTTCTGGACTGCTCCGCCGTCACCCCCGACGCCGATTTTATGGCACAGATGAAGGACCTCCACGAGAAGAGCCTGGCCCTGGCCTCCAAGGTGGTGGGCGAGGTGGCCGAGACCTTCATGGACCCCGTTTTTATCCTCCCCGGCATCCCCGCCGCCATCATCCAGGATAACCCCATCACCGACCTTATCAACATCGTCCAGATGGAGGAGTCCGGCGCGGACGTGTCCCTGGCCGCCCTGTTCAACGAAAACTCCAACCTGGAGAAGGGCCCCTTCCTCCACCGGGACAGCGTGAAGATCTATCAGTACGACAACACCCTCTTCGCCGTGAAGGTCACCGGCAAGCAGCTCAAGGCCATCATGGAGGAGCAGGCCGGCAACTTCTTCAACCAGTACCAGCCCGGCGACGTGACCATCAGCTTCAACCCCGATATCCGGATGTACAACTACGACATGTTTGCCGGCGTCAACTATGAGATCGACATCTCCAAGCCTGCCGGAGAGCGCATCATCAACGTCACCTACAAGGGTGAGCCTCTGGCCGACGATACGGAGCTGGTCCTGGCCCTGAACAACTACCGCTACGGCGGCCTGGTGGGGGCGGGCCTCATCAGCGCCGACGACGTGGTCTATGAGGGCGGCGCCGTCCGCGACATGATCACCGAGTATGTGGCCAACCTGGACAAGCCCCTGGAGCCCGTGTGCGACAACAACTGGAAGATCGTGGGCGCCGATCTCAGCGATCCCCAGAAGGATCTCATCTACGACATGGTGCGCAGCGGCGAGCTGACCGTCCCCACCTCCGAGGACGGCCGCACCCCCAACGTGGCCTCCCTGAACGGCCCCGCCCTGCGGGCCGAGGGCAAGCTGCCCCCGCTGGAGGAGGGCGAAACGGAGCCCGCCCCCCAGCCTGAGCCCGAGCCCGCCCCCCAGCCCTCCGCCGAGACCTATACCGTGAAAGCCGGCGACTGCCTGTGGACCATCGCCCAGCAGCTTTACGGCACCGGCTATAAGTGGTCGGATCTCTATGAGGCCAACAAGGCCATCCTGGCCAGCCCGGACCTCATTTACGCCGGCCAGGTCCTGACGGTCCCCGCGGCATAACGCGCCGCCCATCCAGGGCCGCCGCAGACGGATACGCTCTGCGGCGGCCCCTTTTTCCGCCTCCGGCCCCCTTCTCCGAAATCCCCGAAAATGCCGCCGGCGGGGATCACACTTTTATGGAAATGGCCGGGATCGCGGCTCTCCTCCACAAGTCCCGGCGTCCATGACACATTTTTCACAATATTGGAACGGGAACAAAAGGAACTTCCCACGATTCCGGCAATTGACTTTATCCTCCATGCTGTGTATTATTTATATATAAGTTTTTGACTTCCTGTTGCGGGTTTTATCTGTGATTGGAAGATCACTTTAGAAAAGAGGTCATGCAAAATGGGAACTATTGATCTGAGCAAGTACGGCATCACCGGTGTCACCGAAATTGTTTACAATCCTTCCTATGAAACCCTGTTCGCCGAGGAGACCAAGCCCGGCCTGGAGGGCTTTGACAAGGGCCAGGTCACCGATCTGGGCGCCGTCAACGTGATGACCGGCATCTACACCGGCCGCTCCCCCAAGGACAAGTTCATCGTCCTGGACGACACCTCCAAGGATACCGTGTGGTGGACTTCCGACGAGTTCAAGAACGACAACAAGCCCGCCTCCCAGAAGGCCTGGGACACCTGCAAGGATCTGGCCCTGAAGGAGCTGTCCAACAAGAAGCTGTATGTGATGGACGTGTTCTGCGGCGCCAACCACGATTCCCGCATGGCCATCCGCTTCATCATGGAGGTGGCCTGGCAGGCCCACTTCGTGAAGAACATGTTCATCGAGCCCACCGCCGAGGAGCTGGCAAACTTCGAGCCTGACTTCATCTCCTACAACGCCTCCAAGGCCAAGGTGGAGAATTACAAGGAGCTGGGCCTCAACTCCGAGACCGCGGCCATCTTCAACCTCACCTCCCGGGAGCAGGTCATCCTGAACACCTGGTACGGCGGCGAGATGAAGAAGGGCATGTTCTCCATGATGAACTACTACCTGCCCCTCAACGGCATGGCCTCCATGCACTGCTCCGCCAACACCGACATGAACGGCGAGAACACTGCCCTGTTCTTCGGCCTGTCCGGCACCGGCAAGACCACCCTGTCCACCGACCCCAAGCGCCTGCTGATCGGCGACGACGAGCACGGCTGGGACGACAACGGCATCTTCAACTTCGAGGGCGGCTGCTACGCCAAGGTCATCAACCTGGACAAGGAGTCCGAGCCCGACATCTACAACGCTATCAAGCGCAACGCCCTGCTGGAGAACGTCACCGTGGACGAGAACGGCCACTGCGACTTCAACGATGGTTCCGTCACCGAGAACACCCGCGTGTCCTACCCCATCGACCACATCGAGAAGATCGTGCGCCCCGTTTCCGCCGGCCCCGACGCCAAGAACGTGATCTTCCTCTCCGCCGACGCCTTCGGCGTGCTGCCCCCCGTGTCCATCCTGACCCCGGAGCAGACCCAGTACTACTTCCTCTCCGGCTTCACCTCCAAGCTGGCCGGCACCGAGCGCGGCATCACCGAGCCCACCCCCACCTTCTCCGCCTGCTTCGGCCAGGCCTTCCTGGAGCTGCATCCCACCAAGTACGGTGAGGAGCTGGTCAAGAAGATGGAGAAGTCCGGCGCCAAGGCCTACCTGGTCAACACCGGCTGGAACGGCACCGGCAAGCGTATCTCCATCAAGGATACCCGCGGCATCATCGACGCCATCCTGGACGGCTCCATCCTGAAGGCCGAGACCAAGACCATCCCCTATTTCAACCTGGAGGTCCCCACCTCCCTGCCCGGCGTGGACACCAACATCCTGGATCCCCGCAACACCTACGCCGATCCCACTGAGTGGGACACCAAGGCCAAGGACCTGGCTTCCCGCTTCGTGAAGAACTTCGCCAAGTACACCACCAACGAGGCCGGCAAGGCCCTGGTGGCCGCCGGCCCCAAGGTCGATTGATCTCCCCCCGCGCCGCAAGACGCCTTCCGGTGCTTGTGTGATCTGAATATATCATAAAGGACCCGGGATGGCTAAGCCATCCCGGGTCCTTTTTACACTGCTCAGCGCCCGCTCAAGTTGTAGACAGGACGCGGGAGCTGTCAGTGCCCGCTATTTGTGATTCTCAGTTGCCCATGACCTGGCCGCCGGGGGCGGAGTAGGCGTTGGCCCACTCCGTCTCCAGAGCCGCCCAGTCGCGCTCCGGCAGAAGCTCCGTCCAGATCTCGTACAGGCGGACCTCTTCCTCCGTCGCCCAGTCGTAATCGTGGCTGTTGGTGGCCTCCTGCACCGCCTCGTAGTACCAGGCGGTCTCCGGGTTGTCCGGCCACACCTTCATGTTCGCCAGCAGGTGATCCTCATGGGGCATCCGGCCCAGCATGTTGTTCACCAGCGTCACCGCCTCGGCCCGGGTGATGTAGGCGTCGGGGTGGAAGGTGCCGTCGGGATAGCCGTTGATCCAGCCGGCGTTGGCGGCACGGTTGATGTACTCCTGGGCCCAGTGGCCGGAAATGTCGGTGAAAAGATCCGGCCCCGCATACGCCTCGCTGAGGAACCGGGCCGCGATGGTGGCGAACTCCGCCCGGGTGATGTTGTTGTCCGGCAGGAAGGTGCCGTCGGGATAGCCCGCCACGATGCCGGCGTTGGCGGTGGTGGACACCCCGTTATTGTACCAGGCGGCGAAGGCCACGTCGCTGAAGGGATTGCTGGTGGCCCAGTAGGTCTGCCGGTACTCGTCGGTGAAGAGCCGGAAGAAGATGGTGGCCACCTCAGCCCGGGTGATGTTGCCGTTGGGCCGCACCGTGCCGTCGGGATAGCCCGCGATGTAGGCGTAGTGATCCACCGTGTTCAGGCCGGGCAGATCCGCCAGAGGCACATTCTCGTCATCGATGTCCGTCCCCGGATCCACCGGCGGATTCACCGGCGGGATGTAGGGGGGTACATAGGTGCTCTGATACCAGGCCGTGATCTCAATATTGGCAGTAATGGTCCCTGCCACAGGCCCGCCGGTGGTACGGACATAGGCATACTGGCCGATGCTGCCGTAGATCAGCCCGCTGACATCGTAGGGATCGCCCTCGTCCAGCGTCACAACCACACGGTTGAGCAGAGCCTGGGCCGTATTGACATCCCGGTAGTTCACCGTAATGGTGTACTGGGGAACAGGCTCCGGATCGTAGGTGTTGATATAGGTGACCGTAGCGCTGGCGCCGCTGACGATGCTTCCGTTATCGACGTTGCCGGCAGCCGTGGCGTCATGGCCGGTGACCTGCGTACTGAAATCTTCCACAGGGGTCTCCGTCACCACATACCGGACTCCGGCAGGGATCTTGTTGATAGCGATATGCTGGCCGTTGCTCAGCTGGATCTGTGCGGAGCCGTTCTCATCCAGGGTGATACTGCCCTCTTTGGAGCCGGTATAGGCATAGGTCCCCGTCAGAGGAGTCTCGCCGTCCATCAGCGTAATGATAAAGGTAAACTGCCGGTCGGTATCAACGCCGTTCACCGTCTTGCTGATGGCCAGAGCCCCCTCGCCCCGGGTGTAGTAGACGTTGACGACCTTGTCCTCGTCCAGCGTCCCGGTCAAACTGCCCTCGGTGCGGGTGTAGATGTAGTTGTCGATGGCGATCTTATCCTGCTCGGTCACATCATAGACGCTCCCCACTACCATGGGCTCCGTCTTGTAGGGCTCATGGATGGCATTACCCGCCTCATCCAGGTAATTGACCGTCACTGTATAGGAGGGCAGCTTGGCATAAACGGTGTTGCCGCCCATATCCAGGTTGTTCAGGGCTGCTTTTGCCCATTCTATCAATTTCAGAAATTCCAGGATCTCAATGGTGCCGCTATTATTATCGTCGCAGTATGCTTTCACCGCATCGTTGAAGGAAATCATAGCAATCATCCGCATGGTATAGCTTGTGATAACCAGATTCCCATTTTCATCCTTAGCGTGTGCAAAATCAATTTTTCCGGTAATGTGCCCACCGGTTCCTACTACCTTGTCAGTATCCGCGAGCTTTGCGGTCAAAGTGCTCAGCACCATTTCGCTTTCGAGTTCCAGAGACTCGTACCCTGTCGCCGTGGGACGCCACTCCATAAGGATATCAAAGTCCTTTGCCAGCTGCTCCACGGGTACAGTGTAGGTATATGTATAGGTCGTAGCAAAAGGATTACTTTTTACCACTTCCTCGACAGGAACCGGGATCTCCTCTCCGGAAACACGGATCAAGGCTGTACCCGTAGTTTTCCCGGCAACCGGCCGAAGGAACCCTGTGGTAAAGGTGAAGGTAACCTGGTCATTTTCTGCTACCAGTTCCAGGGTCTCGTCCAGCTCTACATGAATGTCAAAGGCCGCAAATTCCGGATCTGCAATTCTTTTATCTGCAAGCTCCTTGGCAATCAAGGGCAGCATGGAGAGTTTAGCCCTATAATACACCAAGCCGTCATTCTCCAATACCAAAGGAGCGTTTGACGAATCTGTGGTCCAGCTGTTGCCGCCGGTCTTTTTTTGGCTGACAACTGCAGAATTACCCAAGGTCGCCAGTGCAAACTGCGGGAAATCAGGATCTTCCGAATTTACGGCGTATTCGGCAACGTCCACCTCTCGCCACTGGGCGACAAGGGTCATATCCGTCCCGCCCATGACAGCCGTATCACCCCAGCGGTACTCTGCCACGCCACAGGTAAAACGATCCAGAAGGTAGTAGGTCTCAACGCCATCCGAATCGGTCGCAACGGCAATATACCCGGTCACATCCCCGTCATCTACCGTATTGGCCCGCTCCGGCCGCACTGTAAAGTTCCCGCCTTCAATCACCGTCTGCGTCTTCATTTGGTCGGGGTTGACCGTCTCGGACGTAAATGCCTCCACGCCAGCTTCATTTACACTGTACATATAAATCTTCGCAGTCTTGGGCAGCTCACCCTCAGCCGGACTGCTCCCTTCGGCAACGTTCAGATCGTATGACACCTGGTTGCCGTCCAGCTCCCACAGGTAGGTGACCGCAATGGCGGGATAGGTGTAGTACAAGCTGCCGCCCGGCACCGGGATCGTCCGAGCTTCCGCGCTGCTCTCACCCCAGTCGGTTACCGGAACTTCCACTGAGCGTGAAATCTGATTCACACCGTCCAATTCATATGTAAGATACCGGAAGCCCACACATACCCACTTGGCCAATGGCGTCCCGTCCTCAGCCCGCAGATACAGATAAGGCTGCTGGTCGTTTTCAGCCATATCATCAGTAACAGGGCTCGGCACCATATAGGTTCCGCCCACTTCTTTAATGTCTTCCAGAAGCACAGCATCAGAATGGATCTTGCTCTTTGCGGCTGAAAACTGCTCGCTTGAAGCGCTGGAGGCCGTTGTTACAACACTCTGGAACCGGATCTCCGCGTCATATATCGTCTCCCTGTCAAGCACATAAAGATGATTGTATACCGGATTAGGGGTCAACATCATCCCCTCTGCGGCTGTGGCAGATCCGCCCGACCAGCCGGTAAAGCCGTAGTACGCCTCCTTGGTGCCGGTGACAATTTTCACACAGATTGCTGTATATCCCTGGAAGATGTTTTCCGGTTTGATCGGATATCCGTCCGGCCACTGGACGGTCATCTTCCCGTCCGTCAACGTGATTCCCGGGATTTTCGTCAGCGAGCCATCCGCAATACCTGCCACCAGATGGACGCCGGAGTTGATGGACAGAGCATTTTTGCCAAAAAGCGTAATGGTAGTATCATCTGTGATCTCCATACCCTGCTGCCCAAGCTCCGCCCGCCATTCCACAGGGAGGAAATCCACTGTGACAGAGACATTTGCCTGCTCTCCCTCCCCCTTTCCTTCCGGTACCCACATATACTGGATATTTGCCTGATTCACGCCAGCACTCTCCAACGTAAGCGTCCGGAAACCGGAAGCAATATCACCAGGCGCCCACAGATACCGCTCCGTTTTTCCGATCCCTGTGTAGTACAACTCGAAGCCCACGCAGGTCCAGCGTATTTCTTCCATGGTTATCTGCGGAAAGTCCTTATCATTTTTAGTCACGTCCTCCCCGCTGGGTACCTGTACGCGGTACCCCTCCGCAGGCTGCTCCTCTCCCCTGGAGGTTGGCTGAGGAACCACCTCAAGCCCCCGGATTTGGTTGCTAATGGATGATCCTTTTTGCCATGTGCCTTCGCCAATCATCGGATTCCACATATATTCATAATGTTGGATTCCTACTTTGACCGTTTCCCCCTCCGCCAGGGCGTTCACCGGCAGAAGGCTCAGGGCCATCACCAGGGACAGTACCAGGGACAGCAGCCTTCTTCTTGTCTTTGCCATTTCTCATTTCTCCTTTCGATGATCTGATCCGGAAAAGCTGAGATTTGGCAGCCGGGCTGGCCTAGCGGGTGGGGCTTGCCCCCGCCGTAGCCCCCATGGCTTTGCGTCCCGCGG
>CALXGG010000034.1 GCA_944387785.1 uncultured Oscillospiraceae bacterium
AGGGCGGCCACGCCGTTCGCGGGATACCGGGAAGCGGGTTCGAGCCCCGTCGCCCGCTCCATTTATTATGGGAGCAAGCATGTTCCTGCCGGAAAGCGGCCGCCCGGGGGCGGACCCGCTGCCTCCACCCGGCGCCGAAGGCGCGTGGAATGAGAGGGCCGGGAGGGCTCCTGCGAAGGGCGGCCACGCCGTTCGCGGGATACCGGGAAGCGGGTTCGAGCCCCGTCGCCCGCTCCATTTATTATGGGAGCAAATATGTTCCTGCCGGAAGGCGGCCGCCCGGGGGCGGACCCGCTGCCGGAACCAAAAATTTTCGCAAGCAACCGCCGCCGGCCGGGCCCCTGGCTGAATACCGGGCTGCCGGCGCGCATATGCTGATGGGGGGAGGAAACGCGCCTGCCCCCAGGTACGGCGACATAGCCAAGTGGTAAGGCAAGGGTCTGCAAAACCCTGATTCCCCGGTTCAAATCCGGGTGTCGCCTCCAAACGAAAGGACATCCGAAAGGATGTCCTTTCGTTTTAGCTCGGAAGGGGAATTGCCGCTGAGTATATTTTGCAAATACAGGCGGCTTTTACAGAAAAATAGGGATAGTGGTTGCAGATTTCTCCGTTTTCATGTAAAATATAAGTAACAAAAGAGATAGAGAGCGTGTTTGGCATGAAATGCTTACATGGTGAATGTCAGCTCCCCGATAACAATTACCGCTTCATTTGGCAGGGCGTTTATGTTGTGGTCGGTGTGTTGGTGTTGTTGAGCGATCCCAGTAATTTTACCTATTTTCAGACAATGCTGTTTATTGTTCCGGTACTGATAGATATTGTATGTTCCGGGCCGAAAAACAAATTTGCGCGGGTAGTCCGCTGGGGCATGGGAACAATGGATATCTTGGTAATGGTTGTCTGCTTTTTGGGCCTTGGCGGCATAATCGTTCAGGATGCGGAGGGCTATATCCTTGTCGATTCTATGCTGCTTTTTGGGGGGGTCAGAATAGAAAAAACAGCTATCGCAGTCGTCCTCGTATTAAATATTTTGATTCCTGCTGCATATTATACATGGTCCCCTTGTAAGAAAACCGCAAAGGCCCGGGCTGCGCTTACAACTAGGCGGGAGGCGAGACAATGAATGGAATAGTAGCGATGATAGGGATTTTTGCATCCGCTTATGTTGGTACCGCCATAGGGCTGTACTCCTTATGCCTGGAGATTCCTTCGCTGCATAAGGCGCGGAAATATGTGTTTTATGTTCCAGCATGTACCATGCTTTTTATAGTTTATGGAATATTCAGCAGGAATAGGGACCACAGACGCACGATGATCAGATTCATTCGTACGCCGCATAAATCCATTATTATGTTGGGTGCTATTGCGAAAATCATTGCGGAGGAAAAGGAAAAGCAACCAAAGAGAGCGCCGAAAAAGAGAGTCGTATTCGGTGGCGTCATTTCACAGTTCCAAATGATCTTTCAGGGAAACAGATCCCTGTATTACTAGGACAAAATGGAAAAGCCACCCCTGCGGGTTTGCATACAGTACGGAACAGAGCCCCAGCTCTGCACTCTGCAGAGCTGGGGCTCTGTTTAGCTTCCATTTCGGATACAGTGAGCAGGATTGAACTGAGTCCTTGGGATGGCGTTGTTAAAACAGGGAAAGGAGGAAGTGGCCATGGAGCCTGTCTGCTATATCGTGGGGGCCTGCCCGCCGGGGGAGCTCTGTTTCGCCCCGGGCCGCCCCGCCCTGGTCATCGCCGCCGACCAGGGGCTGCGGCACCTGGAGGCGGCGGGGATCGCCCCGGACCTGATCGTGGGGGACTTTGACTCCCTGGGGACGGTGCCGGCGGGGCCCAACGTGATCCGCCACCCGGTGGAGAAGGACGACACCGACATGATGCTGGCGGTAAAGACCGGCCTTTCCCGGGGCTGCCGCGTTTTCGTCCTCTACGGCGGCGTGGGGGGCCGGCTGGACCACACCTACGCCAACCTCCAGACCCTGGCCTACCTGTCGGATCACGGGGCCCGGGGGTACCTCCTGGGGGATGACTTCGTCGCTACTGCCTGGCGGGACGGCACCCTGGCCTTCCCCGCCGGCCTTGGGGGCCCGGTGTCGGTGTTCTGCCCGGGAGAGAAGGCGGAGGGCGTGACCATCGAGGGCCTCTACTATCCTCTCCGGGACGGGATCCTCACCAGCGGCTTCCCTCTGGGGGTCAGCAACCAGTTCACCGGCGTCAGCGCCCGGGTGTCCGTCCGGAAGGGCACCCTCCTGGCCATGTGGCGGGAGGATCCCGCCTCCCTGCTGGGGCGGCTGTGACCGCGGCGGCCCGGCCTTCCCGTATCTGATACCAAGCAGCCCCGGCGGCCTTTGCCGCCGGGGCTGCTTGTTGCTTTTCCGGGGCGGGGAGGCCGCCGCCCCGGCTATCCCCGGCGGATCGCCCGCCCGGGCTTTGCCCCGGTGAGGGCCCCGGCGGCGATGGCGGGCACGCCCCCTACCAGCACCCAGTCCATCCCCTGGGCGCACCGGTGGGGATCGGCGTAGGTGCCTGTTTCATGGACGGCTGCCGGGTCAAAGACAACGACGTCCGCGTCCATGCCCGCCGCCAGGCGGCCCTTGCCCCGGAGGCCCAGGGCGGCGGCGGGGACGGCGGTCATGGAGGCCACCGCCTCCGGCGGGGTCAGCACCCTCCGCTCCCGGACGTACCGCTCCAGGATCCGGGCAAAGGTCCCGTACACCCGGGGGTGGCGTTTCCCGGCGGTGGGGTAGGTGCTGTCGGAGATCACCGCGCTGTACGGCAGGCGGAGGATGGCCTCGATGTCCGCCTCGTCGGTGATGAAGTCGATCATGGTGATGGCGCAGTCCTCGCTGACCAGCAGGTCGCATACGCAGGTAAAGGGGTCCTTCCCCTGCTCCCGGGCGATGTCCGCCACGCTCATGCCCTGGAAGGGCCGGTTTTCCGGCCGGCGGAGGGTGGAGCAGAGGATGTTGTCCCAGCCCACCATGCCGGCGATGTTGTCGAAGTCCCGGCCGTTCTGGATCCGCTCCGCCAGCTCCCGGCGGCGTTCCGGGTCCTTCAGCCGCTCCGTGATGGCGGCGGTGCCCCCGGTGAGGAAGTCGGGGGGCAGGATGTGGATGAGCTGGGTGGAGCCGGCGGTGTAGGGATATACGTCGCAGCTGATCTCCAGCCCCTCCTCCCGGGCCCGGTCCATCATGGCGATGGCCCGGGGGATCTTCTCCCCCCAGTTCCGGCGGCCCATGGCCTTGAGGTGGCTGATGTGGACGGGGATATGGAGCCGCCGCGCCACGGTGAGCATCTCCTCCAGAGCGCTGCACACGGCGTCCCCCTCCTCCCGCATGTGGACGGTGACGGGGACGTCCGTCCCCCGGAGGACGGAGAGGACGGCGATGAGCTCCTGGGTGGTGTAGAAGCACTCCGGGGCGTAGCCAAGGCCCAGGGACACCCCCAGGGCCCCCTCCGAAAGGGCCTTTTCCAGGGCCTTCTGAATGGCCCGGAGCTGGCTCTGGTCCAGGGTGGGGCAGGCGTAGCCCGCTATGGCGGCCCGGATGGTCCCGGCCCCCGCCAGCATGCCGGTGTGGAGGGGGGCGTGGTCCGCGGCCCGGAGGTATTCCCCCAGGGAGCCGGTGGGGACGGCCTCCCCCACGGGGCCGGTGATGGGAGCCAGGTAGTCCAGCACCGCCTGGCGGTAGGGCCCGCTGATGGGGGCGGCGGAAAGGCCGCAGTTGCCGTTTATGATGGTGGTGAGGCCCTGGCGCAGCTCCAGAGCGCCAAAGCCCTCCCGGAACACCTCGGCGTCGGCGTGGCGGTGGATGTCGATGAAGCCGGGGGCCACCGTTTTCCCGGCGGCGTCGATGACCTCGCGGGCGGGGCCCAGGTGATGGCCCACGGCGGCGATCTTCCCGCCGCTGACGGCCACGTCGGCGGCATAGGCCGGGCTGCCGGTGCCGTCAATGACGGAGCCGTTTTGGATCAGGATGTCGTACATGGGAAAGCGCCTCCTCTCAGCGATGGGCAGTTGGGGAACCGCCGGGGAAAAAGCCGCCGGGGCGCCCAGGGGCCCCGGCGGCGGTATGGATCATTTCAGCCGGGCCTGGAGCTCCCGGAGGGTGACGGCGTAGGCCTCCCCCTCGTGGGGCAGCACCGGCAGCTGCTGGGGCAGGGGCCAGCCCTTGGCGAAGAAGAGCCGCCGGATGATGAGGTCGGTGAAGGCGGGGTTCTTCACCAGCACCGGCCCGGTGAGGTGGGTGGCCAGGATGCTGCCGTCGGCGTAGCCCTCGCTGCCGTGCTCCGCCTCGTTGCCGAAGCCCAGGGGCAGGGAGGCGAAGAGGGGGGTGGTGACGCCGGAGGTGGTGGAGCACTTGTTCATAAAGCCCACCGCCGGGGCCTCCCACAGGGTGGACAGGGCGATCACGTCCCCGGGGGAGCGCTTGTCCGTCTCCACCGTGGTGAAGTCCGCCAGGCCCAGGGCTCCCCAGGTCTGGCCCCGGGCGTCGGTGATGGAGCGGCCCAGGGTCTCCATGGCGTTGCCGGTGAAGAGCACCAGGCACCCCCGGTCCAGGGCCGCCCGCAGGGCGGCGGCCTGGCGGGTCAGGCCCAGGAGCACCGCCTTCTGGGCCCCCTCGGTGCCGGCCCCCATGTAGACAAGGTCCGCCCGGGTGAAGTCGGGCACGTCCTCACAGGTGACCTTTTCCAGGCGCACCGCGACCCCCAGGGCCTCCAGGTGGCGGCGGAGGACGGAGAGGTTGGCGTATTCCCCGTAGAGGGACATGGCGTCGGGATAGAGATGCAGCAGTGTCAGTTCCATGGTGGTCCCTCCTTTAGTCTTCCCGCTTGGTCAGCGAGAGCAGCTTGTCCCGGTCGGAGAAGCAGGTGAGGACGTAGAGGTCCTCCTCCCCCGCCGCCTGCAGGGCCTGGGCGGCCTGGGCGGCGGTGTCGTAGCAGACGATCTTCTCCGGGGCCACGGACGTGTAGTCGAAGCGCAGGGCCAGGTCGTTGACGTACTTGCCGCAGAGGACCACCTTTTCCACCTGGGGGCAGCTGAGGCGGTCGAAGTCGATGTCCCACAGCCAGCTGGTCTCGCCGGTGAAGTACTTGCGGCTGATGGCGTCCACCAGGATGATGACGGTGCAGGGCTTTTCCGTGGCGCAGATGTAGTCCAGGTTGGTGTCGTAGGCCACGGAGTTCTCGTGCTTGCTGGTGAGGAGCACCCCGTGGTGGGCCCCCAGGGCAAAGCGGACCATCCGGCCGTTTTTCAGGATATAGTCGTTGATGACGGAGGCCATCACGGCCTTCTCCACCCCCGCCAGGGAGCAGACGGACCAGGCGGAGAGGATGTTGTAGACGTTGTAGATGCTGCGGAAGCTCAGGCGGATCTCGGTGCCGCCGCCGATGACCAGCCGGCCGGCCTTCAGGTCCAGCTCCGTCACGGCGAAGTCCGGATCGTGGCGGCAGTAGCCGCAGCTCTCGCAGCGGTAGTGGCCGATGTGGTGGTAGTGGTAGCAGGAGTAGACCATGCGGCCCCGGCACACCGGGCACCGCTGGCCGTCGTCGTAGACCCCCCGGGGGGTATCGGTGCTGATGGAGCAGCGCTCCAGGCCGAACCACTTCACCTTCTCCGGGTCATGGCCCTGGGCGAACCGGGACACCAGGGGGTCGTCGGCGTTGAGGACCAGGGTGGTGTCCGGGTGGATGGCCGGGAGGATGGACTCAAAGACCCATTCCGGGTGGCCGTTGCGGGTGAGCTGGTCCCGGTAGAGGTTGGTGATGACGAAGTGGGTGGGGTGGAAGTAGCGGAAGCTGAATTTGGCGTAGCGCTCGTCGCTCTCCAGTAGCAGCACGTCCCCGGCCATTTTGCCGGTGAGGGAGCTGCGGGAGAGGATGAGGGTGGCGACGCCCTCGATCTGGTTGGAGCCCTCGGCGTTGTAGACCACGTCCTTCCCCGCGGCCCGGAGGATGGCGGCGATCATCTCCACAGTGGAGGTCTTGCCGTTGGAGCCGGTGACGGCGATGATGTAGGGGGGCAGCTTTACCCGGCCCAGGACGTCGGGGCAGACCTTCAGGGCGTATTGGCCCGGCAGACTGCTGCCCTTGCCCACCAGCTTGCCGATGAACCGCAGCAGCTTGCAGACCACGATGGCCAGGAACATACGCATAGTTTTCTTCACTCCTTGTCGTTGGTTTGTCCGCCGTTTTTCCCCGGGGGGCCGCCCCACCCGAGGCAGAGGGGGAACTTTCGATTATATTTTGTAATATCTTGCCGGAGTATTACAAATTGTTTTTGAATTTGGCGGATTTCGGCGGGGTCTGCCGCCGAATATGCTTTTATCAGTCCTTCAGGCTGTTTAAGGGTATTCCGTGCTCCGGCACGGGTTACTTTGCCCTCGGCGGCAAAGTAACCAAAACGCCGCCGGGGGCACCCCGGACCCCGATTTGCCCAATCGGTCGGTATTGAGGTTATTGCTGCGTTGCCACTGAAGCAACCAGATCCTCCGGGCATCTGATCTGCGGCGGGTATCTCATCCGACTTCGGCTGACGCCCTGTTAAAGGGATAGATGCATCTATTTTTTGCGACGGACTGCCTGCGCCTATGGGAGACGCTTCGGCCCCCGTCCACAAATAAGAAACAACTCTCAGCCCGAGGGGCGACAGCCGAAGTCAGACACTCGCCGCACCGATTACGAGGGGCCGGCGGCCTCATGGAGATTCAGTGGCAACCGGGTATCTCCCCAGCAAAGACCGATTAGATAAAAAGAGGGGACCTGGGGTCTCCCCGGCGCCTTTTGGTGACTTTTGTGCGTACAAAAGTCACCCGGGGTGCGGGGGCGGAGCTCCCGCCGATAAGCACAGGGGATTCGGGCCGGGGAGGCTAGGAACCCAAAGCCTGAAGCAGCTGGCTTCGGATGCGCCGGGGTCCGGGGCTGGCTTCAGCCCCGCTCCAGGTGGATCATCAGGGCCGCCACGTCGGCGGGGCTGACGCCGGAGATCCGGCTGGCCTGGCCCAGGTTCATGGGCTGGACGGCGGCGAGCTTCTCCCGGGCCTCCAGCCGCAGGCCCTGGATGCGGGCGTAGTCCGTGCCGGGGGGGATGGAGCGGCTCTCCAGCCTCTTGAAGTCCTCCACCTCCTGGAGCTGGCGCTGGATGTAGCCCTCGTACTTGACGGAGATCTCCACCTGCTCCGCCGTCTCCGGCGGCAGGTCCGGCATCTCCGGGTCGAACTGCCGCAGGTCGGCGTAGTGGATCTCCGGCCGGCGGAGAAGGGCGATCATGGGGGCCCCGTCGCTGACGGGGGCGGTGCCCCGGCTCTCCAGGAAGCGGTTGAGCGCCGGCGTGGGGGGGAGCCCCTTCCCGGTGAGCCGCCGGACCTCCCGGCGGACCGCCTCGTATTTTGCCTCCACCTCCTCCAGCCGTGCCTTGCTGACCAGGCCCAGGGCGTGTCCGATGGCGGTGAGCCGCTGGTCGGCGTTGTCCTGGCGCAGCAGCAGCCGGTACTCGCTGCGGCTGGTCATCATGCGGTAGGGCTCCTCGGTGCCCTTGGTGACCAGGTCGTCGATGAGGGTGCCGATGTAGGACTGGCTGCGGGTGAGGACGAAGGGGGATTGGCCCCGGAGCTTCCGGGCGGCGTTGACCCCCGCCGCGAAGCCCTGGACGGCGGCCTCCTCGTAGCCGGAGGAGCCGCAGAACTGCCCTGCGCCGTAGAGGCCAGGGACCTTTTTCGTCTCCAGGGTGGGCTTGAGCTCCAGGGGATCCACACAGTCGTACTCGATGGCGTAGGCGGGGCGCATGATCTCCGCGTGCTCCAGTCCGGCAATGGTGTGAAGCATTTTCCATTGCACCTCCTCGGGCAGGGCGGAGGAGAAGCCCTGGATGTAGAGCTCCTCGGTGTCCAGGCCCATGGGCTCGATGAAGAGCTGGTGGCGGAGCTTGTCCGGAAACCGGGTGATCTTGGCCTCGATGGAGGGGCAGTACCGGGGGCCCACCCCCTCGATGACGCCGCTGTGCATGGGGGAGCGGCCCAGGTTCTCCCGGATGATCCGGTGGGTCTCCTCGTTGGTGTAGGTGAGGTAGCACACCGCCCGGTTCACCGGCTTTTCCCGGGTGGAGAAGGAGAAGGGCATGGTCTCGCTGTCCCCCTCCTGGCGCTCCATTTTGGAAAAGTCCACGGTCCGGGCGTTGACCCGGGGGGGCGTGCCGGTCTTGAACCGCCGGAGCCCCAGGCCCATGGCCTGCAGGCGGCCGGTGAGGGCCGTGGCGGCGAACATGCCATCGGGGCCCCCCTCCCGGACGCACTCCCCCACGATGGTGCGGCCACTCAGGTAGGTGCCGGAGCAGACGATGGCCGCTCGCACGGCGAACACCGCCCCGGTGTGGAGGACCACATGGCTCACGGCGCCGCCGGTCAGCCGGATGTCCACCACCTCCCCCTGGCGCAGGGTCAGGTTCTCCTGGCGCTCCAGGGCGTGCTTCATCACCTGCTGGTAGAGCCGCCGGTCCGCCTGGGCCCGGAGGCTGTGGACGGCGGGGCCCTTGCCCCGGTTCAAAAGGCGGTACTGGATGCAGGCCCTGTCGGCGGCCTTCCCCATCTCGCCCCCCAGGGCGTCCAGCTCCCGGACCAGGTGGCCCTTGCCGGTGCCGCCCACGGCGGGGTTGCAGGGCATGTTCCCCACTGCGTCCAGGTTGATGGTGAAGCAGATGGTCTGCATCCCCAGCCGGGCGGCGGCCAGGGCCGCCTCGATGCCGGCGTGGCCTGCCCCGATGACGGCGATATCATATTGTCCCGCGTCAAATTCTCTCATATGTACATCCTTATGAAGGTATCCTCCGTGGACGGAAGCGCCCTCAGCTCCGCTTCAGGGTCAGCACCGCGATCTGGGGCCGGTTGAACAGCCGGAAGCTGGGCCCGGAGTTCCCCAGGCCCCGGGAGACGAAGAGGGTGCTGCCGTTTTCCTGGTAGAACCCGGCGGTGTAGGAGGGGAAGAGGGTGCGGTCGGTGCTGATGAGGCCGTCGGTAAAGGGCAGGCGGATTATGCCGCCGTGGCCGTGGCCGGCGATGACCAGGTCCGCCCCCAGGAGGCTGTACTGCCGGAGGAAGCGGTCGTTGCGGTGGGCCAGGAGGATCCAGAAGGGGTCCTCCGCCCCGGCCTTCACCTCAGCGGCCAGCTCCTCCGGGGTCTTTTGGTCGGCGTAGCCGTTGGGGTCGTCGATGCCCGCCAGGAGCATGGTATCCCCGTCCCGCTCCAGGGTGACGAAGCGGTTGTCCAGCACCGTCACCCCCGCGTCCTCCAGGGCGTCCTTCAGGTCCGGCACATGGGGCAGGGCCCATTCGTGGTTGCCGGTGACGAAGTAGGTGGGGGCGATGGCGGCCATGGCCCGGCCCAGGGACACGGCGTAGCTGTGGGGGGTCTCCCGGAACCGGTCCAGCAGGTCGCCGGTAAGGAAAATGTAGTCCGGGGAGAGCTCCCGGACGGCGGCGATAAGGTCCCGGTTCCCTTCTCCGAACTCCGCGCCGTGAAGGTCCGTGAGCTGTACGACGGTGCAGCCGTCGAAGCCCTGGGGCAGGCGGGGGGAGGCGAAGGTAAAGCGCTCCGTCTGGAGGGAATGGTTGCTCCAGCGGAAAAAGCCGGCGCACAGCAGGGCCAGCAGCAGGAAAAGCGGGAGGCGGCGCAGCGGGGAGCGCCGTTTCCGGCGGGTACGGTCAGCCATGTCAGTGGGATCTCCCTTAGGTGTAGAATGGGATTCGCAACATCATAGTATACCATACCAGGGGGGAAATACCAATAGGGTAAGGAAAAATAGAGGGGAAAGAAATTCCCCCTTTGACAAACGTTTCCGCCGGGCCTACAATTAATATGGTACCTGGAAGAAATGGGCGGCGGGCGCGGGCCTGCGGGGGACGGCGCGTCCCCGGGCCCGCCGTCGGCGGCCCCTGGCGGAGAAGGAGGCCGAACATGGAGCAGACAAGGATCATCACCATCAGCCGGGAATTCGGCAGCGGCGGGCGGAGCATCGGCAAGGCCCTGGCCCAGCGCCTGGGGATCGCCTACTACGACAAGGAGCTGGTCAAGCAGGTGGCCCTGGAGACGGGCTTCGATCCCCAATTCGTGGAGGAGCGGGGGGAGTTTGCCGGCAAGACCAGCTGGCTCACCTGGATCGTGGACCAGGGGGCGGGGACGCCGGGGGTCATGAACGGGCTCAACGCCACCGACTTCCTCTGGACCATCCAGCGGGAGGTGATCCTCCGCCTGGCGGACAAGGAGCCCTGCGTCATCGTGGGCCGGTGCGCAGACTACATCCTCCGGGAGCGGAAGGACTGCCTCCACGCCTTCATCCACGCGGATATGGCCTTCCGGGCGGACCGGATCGTGCGGCTGTACGGGGAGTCGGAGAACAGCCCGGAGAAGCGGCTCCAGGATAAGGACGCCCGGCGGCGGATCAACTACAAGCATTTCACCCACCGGGAGTGGGGCATGTGCCAGAACTACCACATCACCCTTGACAGCGGCGTGGTGGGGATCCAGCGGTGCGTGGACATCCTGGCCTGGCTCTACGGGCAGGGCCGGGAGGGATGATCCCGCCCCGGGGCCGGGGCGAAGCGTCCGTTTTGGGAATACAGGGCCGCCGGGGGAGCCTTCCCCCGGCGGCTTTTCGCGGTTTTGCTGACTCCGGGAGCGTTTGCGGCCCGTTTTGCCCCCTCCCCGCCTTCCGACACGAGAGCGGCGCCCCGGCTGAGGCGCCGGGCGGCGGCCCCGCCGGCCGCCAGGGAAGCGACCGGTGGGCGGTTTGTCCATGTCTCGCTCCCGCCGAAGGGACCGGGGACAGGCCGCCGGCGGATAAAAATTTTTTCTAAAACGAAAATTTTTCGGTAAATCTGTTGCAAAACCGACAGGGCTGTATTATAGTTTTATTAGATTTATCACAGGATTTCGGAGAGAGCCCCCAGAAGGGCGCCGGTACCGGGGAGGTCAACGTGGGAAAAAACGTGGTTGCGCTGATGCTGCAGGAGTACGAAAATTTCACAAAATCGGAGAAGAAGATCGTGGACTATGTGCTGGAGCACCAGAAGGAGACCCAGTACATCAGCATCACCGATCTCAGCGCCGCCTGCGACGTGGCCGTATCCACCATCTCGGTGTTCTGCCGGAAGCTGAAGCTGGCGGGCTTCAACGATTTCAAGCTGGAGCTGGCCAAGGCGGCCCTCATCGCCGGGAACCGGGCCCCCTCCAGCGTGGCCAACGAGGAGATCCTCCTGGACGACAGCGTGGCCACGGTGATGGAGAAGGTGTACAACACCAACCAGGACGCCCTGAACAAGGCCTACCACATGCTCCAGGAGGGGGCGGTGCGCCGGGCGGTGGAGCTGATGAGCCAGGCGGGCCAGGTGGTGTGCCTGGGCCAGGGGAACCACTCCATCGTGGCGGAGGCGGCCTGGGCCCAATTCTCCACCGCCTCCCCCAAGTTCAAGACCGCCCAGGACTCCCATCTCCAGGCGGTGGTGCTCTCCACCCTGTCGGAGAACGACGTGGTGCTCTACTTCTCCTATACCGGGGCCACCCACGAGCTGCTGGAGGCGGCGGAGCTGATCGCCTCCCGGGGGGCCAGGATGATCCTGGTGACCCGGTTCCTCAACGCCCCCGCCAGCGCCTTCGCCGACACGGTGCTGCTGTGCGGGCCCAACGAGCTGCCGCTGCAGTTCGGCTCCATCGCCGCCATCGTGGCCCAGATGTATGTGGTGGACGTGCTGGTCAGCGAGTACTGCCGCCAGAACCACGAGGAGGCGGAGCGCTGCCGGGAGTCCGTGGGCAAGGCCCTGACCCAGAAGTGCGTGTAGCGTGCCGGGAAGGAGAGAGCCATGAGCGGAGCCTTTGATCCGAAAAACGACCTGTGGAGGACCGTCAGCGCCATGACCGACGTGTGCGGCCTCTCCTTTCTGTGGGCGGCGGCCTGTCTGCCGGTGGTGACCGTCGGCCCGGCCACCGCCGCGCTGTATTTCGCGGTGGTGCGCCATGTGCGCCGGCGGGAGGACGGGGCCTTT
Source organism: uncultured Oscillospiraceae bacterium (assembly GCA_944387785.1). Taxonomy (GTDB): domain Bacteria; phylum Bacillota; class Clostridia; order Oscillospirales; family Oscillospiraceae; genus Pelethomonas. The sequence goes on from CALXGG010000034.1 coordinate 12,037, forward strand.
AAGGCCTTTTTCCACTCCTTCCGGGTCAACCTGAAGCAGGGGGCCCTGGCCACCCTGGCGATCCTGCCGCCGGCGTTCCTGCTGCAGCTGGGCTGGCGGCTGTGCCGGACAGCGGCGGCCTCCGCCGCCTACGGCTACGCCGTCCTGGCGGGGTACAGCCTGCTGATGCTGCTGCCCCTGGGGGCCCTGATGTTCCTTTTCCCCCTGCTGGGCCGGTTCTCCTTCTCTTTGAAGGACCTCTTCGCCACCGCCTCCCGGCTGGCTCTGGCCCATCTGCCCACCGCCCTGGCGCTGGCGGCGGTCAACGGCGCGGCGGCCTTTTTGTGCCTGCGGCTGGTGCTGCCCCTGTTCTTCCTGCCGGCCCTGGCGGCCCTGGCTTCCTCCCTGCTGCTGGAGCGGGTGTTCCGCCGCTACGCCCCGGAGCTGGAGGAAGAGGAGCAGGAGAGGGATTTGGGCATTTGATATAAAAATTTTTATGAAAACTGATGTTTCCCACAAATTTTCGAAATTATTTTTATTCTGGTTGACATTTCCTCCTTTATCTTATACAATTTAACCATACGAGCCCGGAGTAACATCCGGGCTTTTCATCAAAAAAGGAGGAAATGACATGAAGAAGTTTCTTGCGCTCCTGCTGGTGCTGGTGATGGCGCTGGGCCTTGTGGCTTGCTCCGTGGAGCAGTCCGGCAACACCGGCAACAACACCGCCAACAACACCCAGAATGATACCGAGGATACCGGAGACACCTCCGGCGAGGCTGTGGAGATCGCCCTGTGGACCTACCCCATCGGCGATTGGGGCAAGCCCGAAGTTGTGGATCAGATCATTGCCAACTTCAACGCCAAGTATCCCAACATCGAGGTCACCGTCCAGTACCTGGACTACACCAACGGTGACGCCCAGGTGAACACCGCCATGGAAGGCGGCACGGTGGGCGACATCATCATGGAAGGCCCCGAGCGTCTGGTGTCCAACTGGGGCGCCAACGGCAAAATGGTGGACCTGAGCGACATGTGGACCGACGAGATGAAGGCCGACATGGCCAGCGAGTCCATCGAGAAGGCCTGCCAGTGGACCGACGGCGCTTACTATGAGTACCCCCTGTGCATGACCACCCACTGCATGGCCATCAACTACGAGGCCTTTGAGGCGGCCGGCGCCCTCCAGTACATCGACGAGGAGAACCGCACCTGGACCACCGAGAACTTCGTCAAGGCCTGCGAGGCCCTGCGCGACGCCGGCTACAGCGTGCCCGGCATCGTCTACTGCGGCGGCCAGGGCGGCGACCAGGGCACCCGCGCCCTGGTGCGCAACCTGTACAGCGCCGACTTCACCGACGCTGAGCACACCAAGTACACCATGAACAGCGACAACGGCGTCAAGGGCCTGCAGCTGCTCATCGACATGGTGAACGACAAGTCCATGACCTATGACGCCGGCATCGTGGCCAGCGACGAGCTGACCCTCTTTGCCAACGGCACTTCCTGCATGAGCTTCTGCTGGAACGCCTCCAACTGGGCTACCTACGCCAGCCAGGCCTCCTTCACTCCCTTTGCCATGACCTTCCCCACCGATGACGGCCAGCCCGAGCTGGACGGCGGTATCTGGGGCTTCGGTATCGTGGACAAGGGCGACCAGGCCAAGATCGACGCTGCCAAGACCTTCATCGACTTCGTCTGCAACGATGAGAGCCAGGCTTCCGACAGCGTGTACGCCACCGGCTTCTTCCCCGCTCGCTCCTCCCTGGGCGACATCTATGCCGGCACCGAGAAGGAAGGCTACTCCGAGTTCCTGATGTTCATGCCTTACCTGGGCGACTACTACAACGTCACCCCCAAGTGGTCTGAGCAGCGCACCGCATGGTTCGAGATGCTCCAGGCCGCCTTCAGCAGCGGCGACGCCGCTTCCGCCCTGGCCGAGTACGACGCCAAGGCCAACAGCTGATCCTGCCTGAACTGAAAGGGCGCCCACGGTGGGTGGGCGCCCTTTCTCCCCATCGGTGCGGAGGGGCGCCGGGACTGCTCCGGCCTCCCTCCGCGCCGATGGACGGCAGACGTGTGCGACATAAATAAAAAAGGAGGGCGAACGAATTTGGCAAAGCAACCCAAATACGGCACCAGCCGGGCCCTGGTCCGGCGTGAGACCACGGCGGCCTACCTGTTCCTGCTGCCCAGTCTCATCTTCTTCCTGGGGTTCGTTGTCTACCCCATGGTCACCTGCTTCCTCAACAGCTTTACCCAGTATAATACCGCCGGCCACACCTTCTCCGTGAGCACCATGTTCGACAACTACACCCGCATGTTCGGCGACAAGGTGTTCTGGCGGGGCCTGTGGAACACCATCCTCATCGTGGTGGTGTCCGTCCCGGTGGTAACGGCCTTCTCCCTGTGGGTGGGCGCGGCCATCTACCGCATGGGGGCCAAGACCCGCTCCTTCTTCCGCTGCATCTTCTATCTCCCCGTGGTCACCGGCACCGTGGCGGTGGCCGTGGTGTGGAAGTGGATGTTCAACAAGTACACCGGCCTTTTCAACTACGTCCTGGGCACCGACATCGGCTGGCTGGGCGATGAGCGCTTTGCCATCTGGTGCATCATCCTGATCCTCTTCACCACCTCCATCGGCCAGCCCATCGTGCTGTATGTGGCGGCCCTGGGCAACGTGGACACCTCCATGATCGAGGCCGCCCAGGTGGACGGCGCCACCGAGCTCCAGGTGTTCTGGAAGATCAAGTGGCCCCAGATCATGCCCACCACCCTGTACATCCTGGTCATCACCACCATCAACTCCTTCCAGTGCTTCGCCCTGATCCAGATGCTGACCTCCGGCGGGCCCAACAACAGCACCCAGACCATCATGTACTACATCTATTACCAGGCCATCAAGCTGGGCGAGTACGGCTACGGCATGGCCATGGGCATCATCCTGGCCATCATCATCTCCCTCTTCTCCGCCATCCAGTTCAAGGTGGCCGGGAAGAGCAACAGCTGAGAGGGGGGATCATCATGCTGACGACGAAAAAGAAGTCCCCGTATACCATCGCGTGCCTGGTAATCCTGGCGGTGCTGGCGTTCCTGTTCATCTTCCCGGTGTACTGGATCATCACCGGCTCCTTCAAGACGGCCACGGAGATCAACTCCGCCTCCCCCACCTTCTTCCCCCAGGTCTTTACCCTGGATAACTACCGCAAGCTCTTTGCCGAGCAGATGCCCCTCTTCCAGATCAATCTGGCGGGGTATACCATCACCGGCCCCGCCATCGCCACCTCCCTGAAGTGGCTGCTCAACACCATCATCATGGCGGTGGCCTCCATGATCCTCACCTGCCTGACCGCCGCCATGGCGGGCTACGTCCTGGCCAAGAAGCAGTTCTACGGCCGGGCCCTGGTGTTCTCCCTGATGGTCTGCGCCATGGCGCTGCCCAAGCAGGTCATCCTCATCCCCCTGGTGCAGCAGATGGCGGCCATGGGCATCCACGATACCCTGCTGGCGGTGATACTGCCCATCGTGGGCTGGCCCTTCGGCGTGTTCCTGATGAAGCAGTTCTCCGAGAACGTGCCCACCGAGATGCTGGAGGCGGCCCGGATCGACGGCGCCGGCCAGTGGCGGACCTTCGCCCAGATCGTGTTCCCGCTGATCAAGCCCGGCGTGGGCGCCCTGGCCATCTTCACCTTCATCACCTCCTGGAACGACTACTTCATGCAGCTGATCATGCTGATCTCCCGGGCCAACCAGACCATCTCCGTCGGTATCGCCCTCATGCAGAGCGGCCCCGACGCCAACGACTTCGGCCTCATCATGGCCGGCGCGGCGGTGGCGGCGGTGCCCATCCTGGTGGTGTTCATCATGTTCCAGCGCTACTTCACCCAGGGCATCACCATGGGCGCGGTGAAGGGGTAAGGGCCCGCGTTCCCGCGGTGGAGACCGGCGGGAGCGTCCGCATCATCCTTTCCTCAGCCGGCGGGCCCGGCCCTTCCCAGGCCCCGGCGCAGGCGCCGCCTGATTGTAAGATCCCTTAACTGCATATAAAAAATTTGAAAAGGAGATTGTTAGGATGAAGGACTTTTCCAAGTATCAGGGTGTTATCCCCGCGTTTTATGCCTGCTATGACAAGGACGGCAAGGTCAGCCCCGAGGCGGTCCGCGCCCTGGCCCGGTACCTGCTGGACAAGGGCGTCAAGGGCCTGTATGTGGGCGGTTCCTCCGGTGAGTGCATCTACCAGAGCGTGGAAGAGCGCAAGATCACCCTGGAGAACGTCATGGCCGAGGTGGGCGGCAAGATGAC
>CALXGG010000035.1 GCA_944387785.1 uncultured Oscillospiraceae bacterium
CCACTTTTGGACGCCCAAAAGTGGGCGGAAAAACCGCTGGGGAGACCCCGGGCCCCCCCTCTTTTGTCTAATCGGTGGGTATCAGGGCTGATGCCCAGATGCCGCTGAATTCCCTTTATGCCTCCGGCCGCCTCGTAATCGGTGCAGCGGTTAGCCGTACTTCGGCTGTCGCCCCTCGGGCTGCGGGGCGGTGCAGCGGGGGCTCCGCCCCCGAACCCCGGGGTACTTTTCCCTCGCCGGAAAAGTACCCAAAAGGGCGCTGGGGAGACCCCAGCCCCCCCCTCTTTTGTCCAACCAGTCAGTATCGGCCTTGATACCGGGCAGCCACCGAAGGGGCAGAATCCTTCGGGCATCCGATCTGTACCGGGTTTCTCGTCGATGCTTCGGCCGGCCTGTGCCCTGCGGGTATGGCCCTGTTAAAGAGATGCATGCATCTCTCTTTCCGTATCGAACTGCCTGCGGCTGTGGGAACTGCTCCGGCTCCCGTCCGCAAAGCAAGAAACCGCCCTCAGCACGAGGGCCCGCCGAAAGAAAATCAGAAGCCACTTTCAGCCCGAGGGGCGACAGCCGAAGTACAGCAGACCGCCGCACCGATTACGAGGTGGCCGAAGGCCCAAAGGAGATTCGGCGGCATCTGGGTATCGGCCCTGATACCCACCGATTGGACAAAAAAGGGGTCTGGGGTCTCCCCAGCGCTTTTTGGTGACTTTTGTGCGTACAAAAGTCACCCGGGGTGCGGGGCCAGGAAGGCCCCGCCGCAGCGCCCCCAGCACGAGGGGCGACAGCCGAAGTCGGATTCCCACCGCACCAATTACGAGGGGCCAGCGGCCAAAAGGAAATTCAGTGGCTGCCCGGTATCATCCCTGATAAAAACCGATTAGGCAAAGGCGGGGATCCAGCCCGAAGGGGGCTGGCGTGTTTTTGGGTACTTTTTGCACGAGCAAAAAGTACCCCGGGGTGTGGGGGCGGAGCCCCCGTCGAAAACCGCCTGGGCCGGGGAGGCCCGGGAGCCAAGTCCCGAAGCGGCTGGCTTCGGAAATACCAGGGTTTGGGGCATCCCAAAAACAAAAAACGCCGTCCCTCCGGGTGATCCCGGCGGGACGGCGGTTTCATGTTGCGGTCACGCCTCGGGCAGCAGGTCCACGGCGAACAGGGCCCCGGCGCCGCCGGTGTGGACGAAGAGGATGTTTTCCTCCCCCATGAAGTAGCCGTCCTCCAGCAGCTGGAAGAAGCCGGCCAGGGCCTTGCCGGTGTACACCGGGTCCACCAGGATCCCCTCGCTGCGGGCCAGGCGGCGCACCGCCGCGCAGCCCTCGGGGCTGGGGATGGCGTAGCCCGGGCCGATGCAAAAGCGGATGTGGATGTCCTCCTTCTCCACCGGCGCGTCGGCCTCCAGCAGCTCCTTCAGGCCGGTCATCAGCTCGAAGGCGATGTCCTCGAAGGGGTCGTCGCACACGCCGATGCCCACGGAGCGGGTGCCGGGCAGGTGGAGCTTGGCCCCGTAGGTGAGGCCGGCGTAGGTGCCGCCGGAGCCGGTGGCGCTGACGATGGCGTCGAACCGGACCCCCAGGGCCTGGCTCTGGGCGGCGATCTCCTGGGTGCAGCCCACATAGCCCAGGGAGCCCCGGGGCACGCTGCCCCCCACGGGGATGAAATAGGGGGTGTGGCCCGCCTTCCGCAGCGTCTCCATGATGCGGTCCATCTCGGCGTACACGTCGTCATAGCTGTCGGTGTCCACAAAGCGGACCTCCGCGTTGTAGATGCTGTCCAGGATCAGGTTGCCGCCGGTGAGCTCCCCCCGCTTCTTCAGCACCAGGATGGCCTTCATGCCGATCCGGGCGGCGCAGGCGGCGGTGAGCATGGCGTGGTTGGACTGGGGACCGCCGGCGGTGAGGACCACGTCCGCCCCCTGGTCCCGGGCGTCCGCCAGCAGGTATTCCAGCTTGCGGACCTTGTTGCCCCCCAGGGCCACGCCGATCATGTCGTCCCGCTTGATGTAGATATTCTTCCCGAACTCCCGGCTGAGGTTCTCCAGCTTGTAGAGGGGGGTGGGCATCACCCCGAAGGGGATGCGGCTGAAATCGGTGAGCTGCTTCATAACGGCGTCCTTTCTCTCCTTATTTGTTGTCCAGGGATGTGAGCTGCCCCAGGTCATAGGGCGTGGTCTGGTAGACGAAATAGTTCAGCCAGTTGCTGTAGAGCAGGTTGGCGCAGGAGCGCCAGGTCACCCGGGGCGGCTGGGTGTAGTCGTCGTCTGGGTAGTAGTTCCTGGGCACCGCGATGGGCAGGCCCTTGTTCTTGTCCCGCAGGAACTCCTGCTCCAGGGTCAACGCGTCGTACTCGCTGTGGCCGGTGATGAAGATCTGCCGGCCCCCCTCGGTAGCCAGGGCGTAGATCCCCGCCTCCGGGGAGGTGGCCAGGATCTTCAGCTCCTTCACCTTCTCCACATCCTCCCGGCGGATGGTGGTGTGCCGGGAGTGGGGCACCATGAACACGTCGTCGCTGCCCCGGAAGAGCATGTTGCTTTTCCGCTCCACGATGTGGGGGAACACCCCGAAGAGCTTCTCCGCCAGGGGGTATTTCTGGATGCCGTAGTGGTAGTAGAGCCCCGCCTGGGCCCCCCAGCAGATGTGGAAGGTGCTGTGGACGTGGGACTTGCTCCACTCCATGATCTCGCAGAGCTCCGGCCAGTACTCCACCTCCTCGAAGGGCAGGTGCTCCACCGGCGCGCCGGTGATGACCATGCCATCGAAATTCCGGCCCTTCACCTCGTCAAAGTGGTGGTAGAAGGCCAGCATATGCTCCTGGGGGGTGTTTTTGGGCACATGGCCCGCGGGGCAAATCAGCTCCAGCTCCACCTGGAGGGGGGTATTGCTGAGAAGGCGGCTGAGCTGGGTCTCCGTGGCGATCTTGGTGGGCATCAGGTTCAGGAGCAGGATCTTCAGGGGGCGGATGTCCTGGGTCATGGCCCGGGTCTCCGTCATGACGAAGATGTTCTCCTCTGTCAGCACCCGGGTGGCGGGCAGCTCGTTGGGGATGCGGATGGGCATGGGCGGTTCCTCCTTGGGATGGAATAAACGGGGTTACAGGGCGGCCAGGGCCTGGTCGATGTCGGCGATCAGGTCCTCCTTGCTCTCCAGGCCCACGCTCAGGCGCACCAGGTCCGCCGAGACCCCGGCGGCCAGGAGCTCCTGGTCGTTCATCTGCCGGTGGGTGGAGGAGGCGGGATGGAGGCAGCAGGTCCGGGCGTCGGCCACATGGGTGGCGATGGCCCCCAGCTTCAGATGCTTCATGAAGGTCTCGGCGGCGGCCCGGCCCCCCTTCACCCCGAAGCTCACCACGCCGCAGGAGCCCAGGGGCAGGTACTTCTCCGCCATGGCGTGGTAGGGATCCCCGGGAAGGCCGCTGTACCGGACCCAGGCGATCTTCTCATGGCTTTGCAGATGCTCCGCCACCGCCTGGGCGTTCTCGCAGTGGCGCTGCATGCGGACATGGAGGCTCTCCAGGCCGATGTTCAGCAAAAAGGCGCTCTGGGGGGAGGGGGTGGAGCCGAAGTCCCGCATGAGCTGGGCGGTAGCCTTGGTGATATAGGCCCCCTTGCCGAAACGGGCGGCGTAGGTGATGCCGTGGTAGCTGTCGTCGGGGGTGGTGAGGCCCGGGAACTTCTCCGTGTGGGCCATCCAGTCAAAGTTGCCGCTGTCCACGATGCACCCGCCCACGGCGCTGGCGTGGCCGTCCATATACTTGGTGGTGGAGTGGGTGACGATGTCGGCGCCCCACTCAAAGGGCCGGCAGAGGACGGGGGTGGCGAAGGTGTTGTCCACGATGAGGGGCACGCCGTGGCGGTGGGCGGCGGCGGCGAACTTCTCGATGTCCAGGACGGTGAGGGCGGGGTTGGCGATGGTCTCGCCGAACACCGCCTTGGTGTTGGGCCGGAAGGCGGCCTCCAGCTCCTCCTCGGTGCAGTCCGGGGCCACGAAGGTGAACTCCACCCCCATTTTCTTCATGGTGACGGCGAAGAGGTTATAGGTGCCGCCGTAGATGCTGCTGGAGGCCACCACATGGTCCCCGCAGGTGGCGATGTTGAACACGGCGTAAAAATTGGCGGCCTGGCCGGAGGAGGTGAGCATGGCGGCGGCGCCGCCCTCCATCTCGCAGATCTTGGCGGCGGCGTGGTCGCAGGTGGGGTTCTGGAGGCGGCTGTAGAAGTAGCCCTCGGCCTCCAGGTCGAAGAGCTTGCCCATGTCCTCGCTGGTGTCGTACTTGAAGGTGGTGGACTGGATGATGGGCACCTGGCGGGGCTCCCCGTTGCCGGGGCGGTAGCCCCCCTGGACGCAGATGGTGTCGATGTGGCTCATATGGCGGTACGCTCCTTTTCTGTGGTTTCTGTATCGGTGGGAGGGCTTCAGCCGGCCATCAGGCCCATGCCCTCCAGAAGGTCCTCGATGTCCTCCCGTCCCAGGGGAGACGCCACCCGGGCGGTGTGGGCCAGAAGGTCCACCTCGGCGCTGTCCACGCCCTCCCGGGCGGCCAGGGCCCCGGTAAGCTCCCCGCCGCAGGCGGCGCAGTGGTTTTTGGCGGTGCAGAAGGCGCACTTGACATAGGTCACGGGGATCAGATATTCCGTTCCCTCCACCCCTCGTCCCCTCCCTTCGGGCCGGATAAACTCCTTTCAGTATAGCAAGAAGCCGGGGAAAAGAAAAGCCCCTTTCCCCGCCTTCGGCGGAAAATCTTGCGCCGGTGGGCCGGGCCGCCCCCTCTGCCGCCTGCGGCGGCGTTCGCCTTGCCCCGGGCGCTTTTCGGCGGGCGGGGCCGCCGAAGGGGCCTTTATCAGCCCCGCCGGCGGGGCGTGCCTCCGGCGGGGTACTTTTCCCTCGCCGGAAAAGTACCCAAAAGGGCGCTGGGGAGACCCCAGACCCCCTGTTTTGTCTAACCGGTTTGTATCAGGGGTGACACCCAGTTGCCACTGAATGTCCGATTGTCCCTCGTAATCGGTGCGGCGAGTGTCCGACTTCGCCTGACGGCCCTCGTGCTGAAAGGGGTTTCTGATTTTCTTTCGGCGGGGCCCTTCGGGCCGAAAGATTTTGCAGATCTTTGTTGACGGGAGCCGAAGCAGTGCCCACAGCCGCAGGCAGTCCGGCACAGAACCACTAGATTCGCGTATCCCTTTAACAGGGCCAACGGCCGAAGCATCGTTGAGAAACCCGCCATAGATCGGATCCCCGGAGGATTTTCTCATTCAATGGCTGCGCACCTGCCCATCTGATACCGACCGATTGGACAAAAGGGCGGGGGTCCAGCCCGAAGGGGGCTGGCGCCCTTTTGGGTACTTTTCCGGCGAGGGAAAAGTACCCCTGCGGAGCAAGCCAGCAAGCAAAAAGAAAAAGAGAAATCCCACGGTGGGCGGCCCCGCCAATAACCCCGGGGCCCCTGCCGAACCGCACTAGGGGCGGAGCTCCCGCCAAAAACCGTCCGGGCCGGGGAGGCCCGGGAGCCAAAGCCCGAAGCCGCTGGCTTCGGATGCTGTTACCGGGGACAGAGTCCCCGCCGAGCCCCGGGGCCCGGGGGCCGGGCAGACCCCCGCTGCGCCCCCGCCCGGCGGCAGGCGCATCCGCCCCTGCATGGGCTGGCTGCGCCGGCCCAGCCGGTGCAAAGCGAGGGCCGGGCCCCCGCCGGCGGCAGCCGGCAAAAAAGCCGCCCTCCCATGCCGGGAGGGCGGCCGTCCCTCACCCCACCTTACAGGTGACGATGAGGCCGTCCACGTTGTTGCCGGAGACGGTATATTCCCCGCTGTCGGGGAGATAAATGGCGGAGCCTTCGGCGTACCACACCTCGTAGGCGCCGGACACGCACTGGATCATCAGGTGCTTCCCCTGGGCGGTAAAGTCCTTGAGGTAGTCGATATACTCCTCCAGGCACAGCCCCTCCTTCACCATCTGGGTGGCGTGGGGGATGCCCACATACCGGAAGTGCCAGGGCTCGTCGGCGATGCCGGTGATATCCGCCTTGTCGGTGGCGTAACGGACCACCAGGCCGTAATTCTGGCAGTTTTCATTGATCCAGGCGTACTCGCCGGTGCCGTCGTACTCCGCGCTGGTGCCGTCGCTGTGGTAGATGTTCAGGTCCAGGGCGTAGCCGGTGTGGTGCTCGCTGCCGCCGGGCTGGGCCACATACTGCCGGGCGTGCTCCAGGCCGTTGCGCTCGGCGCTCTGGTCAAAGAGGTGCTGCTGGAACTCCTCGGTGCGGTGGCCCGCTACCACGTTGACGCTCTTGCTGCCCCCCTGGGCGGTAAAGTCCGCCAGCATGGCGTTGAGGGCGTCCATGGCCGCCGGGGCCAGGTATACGTTGGTGCCGCCTACATAGTAGCTGTCGTTTTTCTCCTCATAGACACTGACCAGCTCCTGGTTTTCCGGGAAATGGAAGAAGGTGCTGTTGTTCACCAGGATCAGCTCACCGGTGTAAATGGCCTCCTCCCCCAGATCCATCAGGGTGCAGCTCGCCCCGGAAGCGGTGGTCACCACCTCCGGCGGGGCGTCCTCCCCGTCCTGACCGGCAGCGCCGTCCTGGCCGCCGCTGTCCGCCGCTGCGTCATCCCCGCCGGCGGGCGGGGCCTCCGCCCCGCAGCCCCGCAGGGCCAGGGCCGCCAGGGCGACCACCGCGACCACCGCCAGGAGCAGCAGCACCGCCCCCGGCCCCACATAGATCCCGCGCCGCCTTCCGCGGCCATTGTACTGTCTCAAAGGTATCCTCCTTCATGGGTCATCCGCCGCCCCCGGCGGCGGGCAAAGGGCGGGGCCGGGGCCCCGCCGCTGCGGCGGCGGGCGGCCTTCCGCCGCCCGTGCCTGTTTTTTCTTGCTCACATATTCCACTGGACGGCGCACACACCGGCGGAGCACCAGCCGTACAGCGGCACCCGGAGGGTCTGGCCGTCGTAGGTAAAAACCACCTCTCCCGCCCCGGAGCTGTCCCCGCCGCTGTTGGAAAAGGCCTGGGCGGAGGCCAAAATGTCATTGACCCGGGCGCTGTTCCAGCCGGGGTCCACGCTGTCCATGCCCCAGTAGTCCCGCCAGGCGCCGCCGAAGCCGGCGGCGCCTGCGGCCCCCCAGCTGGGGGGCGCTTCCCGGCTCCAGCGCAGGGACAGGGACAATATCTTCCCCGTCTGCTCGTCCACCGTCACCCCCGCGCCCCAGTCCGGGGCGGACAGCTCCATGTGGTAGACCAGGAAGTTCACCTGGGTGCTGCTGTCGATATAGAGGATCTCCCCGCCGTCCAGCAGCTCCGGGCCGGACGCCTCTGTCCACAGCTCCGGCAGGCCGCCGGCGCGCTGGAGGGCCAGCAGCTCCCGCTTCACCGCCGCCAGCCGGGCGGTCCACTCCTCGCTGTCCCCGGCGGGCTCCCCCACCTCCGGCTCGCTGCTGATATAGGCGCCGCCCTCCCCGTCCTGGAGGATGTAGCGGATCTCCGCCTCCTCCCCGGTAAGGGCCAGGAAGGACAGGCTCCCGCCCCGCAGGAGCATCAGCTTCTCCGCCGCCGTCAGCCGCAGGCTCTCCGCCAGGCCCTCCCCCTCCTCCACCTGGAGGATCCGGGGGTCGTCCATCAGCTGTTGGTCATCCCACCGGGACAGCTGGGGCGGCAGGTAGAAGGCCAGGGCCGCCAGCAGCACCGTCAGCGCCGGCACGATCCAGGCGCGCTTATTCCTCATGGCCGGCACCTCCCAGCGTCACATCCACCCGGGTCCATTCCCCCTCCCGGCTGGCAAACTCCATCCGCCCGCCGTGGAAGCCCGCGATGGTCTTGCACAGGGCCAGGCCCAGCCCCGCGCCGCCCTCGGCCCGGGACCGGGACTTGTCCACCATATAGAAGGCCTCGGTGATCTTTTCCAGCTCCGAGGCGGGGATGCCCCGGCCGTGATCCGTCACCGCCAGGCGGTAGCCCTCCGGCAGGGCCGTGCCCTCCAGGGTCACCGTCCCCCCGGGGGCGGACGCCTTCCGGGCGTTGTCCAGCAGGTTCAGCAGCAGCGTCTCCAGCAGGCTCTCGTTCCCCGGCAGGCTCCCCTCCTGGGCCCGGACCACCAGTATCAGCTCCCGGGCGGCCATGGCGGGCCGGGCGGCCTCCGCCGCCTGGCGGCACAGCCGGGCCATGTCCACCGCCTTGATCTCCGCCGCCCCGTGGCCCGCCACCAGCAGGTCCATCAGGGACAGGCTCAGCTTCTCCAGCCGCTTGCCCTCGGAGAAGATGTACCCCGCCGCCTTGCGGCTCTTGTCCTCCTCCAGGGCCCCGCTGCGGAGCATGTCCGCGTAGCCGATGATGGCGGTGAGGGGCGTTTTCAGCTCGTGGACGAAGCTGGCGGTGAAGTCCTCCTGCCGCCGGGCGGATTCCGCCAGGGCCCGGACGTTCTTCTCCACCGCGTCGGCCATCTGGTTGAAGTTCTCCGCCAGTTCGCCCACCTCGTCGCCGCCGGCCACCTCCGCCCGGGAGGCGTAGTCCCCGGCGGCCAGGCGGTTGGCGGCCTTCCCCAGGTCCCGGATGGGCCGGGTGAGCCACACGGAGGTGAGATAGAGCACCCCGCCGGCGGCGGACACCACCGCCAGCAGCAGGTAGCGGTAGATCCGGTAGTGGACGGCCCGGTCGGTAAAGAGGCTGGTGATGTCCCGGGCGCTCTCCAGGTACAGCACCCCGTCGTCCAGGGTGATGGTGTCGGCGCAGTGGATGAACACCCGGCCGGTCTTTTCCTCCCGGCGGATGGAGTAGCCCCAGGAGCCCTCGCCCACCTCCTCCAGGAGGGCCCGGTCGCTGGCGGGCTCCATGGCGGCGTACACCGTGCGGCCCGTCTCGGTGGTCACCCGGAACTGCCGGCCGGTGAAATACCGGCTGTCCTCCAGCACCCGGGCCACGCCCCGGCCCTCCTGGAACATGTTCTCCATGGTGACGCCCCGGGCCAGGCACACCGCCTCGTAGGACAGCCGCAGCATCTGGGCCTCCTCCTGGGCCACCGCCACCTCCCGCACCAGGGCCGAGCGGAAGGACAGGGAGATGAGCAGGTAGCTGCCCCCGCCGAAGAACACCACCAGGATGCACAGCGTGGCCAGGGCCACCTTCCAGGCGATCTTCATTCCCGGACCTCCAGGCGGTAGCCCACCTTGTACACGGCGGTGATCCGCTCCTGCCAGCCCAGCTTCTTCCGCAGCCGCTGGACGTGGAGGTCCACGGTGCGGCTGTCGCCCATGTAGTCGTTCTCCCACACCCGCTCGTAGATGGTCTCCCGGAAGAGGGCGATGTTCCGGTTTTGCAAAAACAGCAGCAGCAGGGCGTACTCCTTGGCGGTGAGGGGCACCATTTCCCCGGCCTTGGTCACCACCCGGGACTGGGTGTCCACCGTCACGTCCCCCAGGGTGATGGCCCCGTCGGCCTTCCGGCACCGGCGCAGCACCGTCTCCACCCGGGCCAGCAGCTCCGCGATCTCAAAGGGCTTGACGATGTAGTCGTCCGCCCCCAGCTTCAGCCCCCGGATCCGGTCCTTCACCGCCCCCCGGGCGGTAATGAAGATCACCGGGATCCCCAGGGGGGCCAGGTACTCCATGAGCTCGAAGCCGTCGATCCCCGGCAGCATCACGTCCAAAAGGATCAGGTCGTAGCGCTTCTCCCCCACCGCGTCCGCCGCCGCCGTGCCGCTCATCAGGCAGTCGCAGGTATAGCCCGCCGCCGTCAGGCTCATGTCCAGCAGGTCGGCAATGGGCTTTTCATCCTCCACGATCAAAATGCGAATCATCCGTATCTTCCTCCGCGGCCGCCGCCGCCGTCCGTGCCCGCCCCGGGGGGGCGGGCGGTTCTCCCGCCCCAGCATACCAAATCCCCGGGGAAATTACAACGGGTGGCGGAGGAAAATCTCCGCCTCCCTGTCCCCGGACGGCGGACAGGGCCCCTCCCCGGGCCAAAGGCGGCGCCCGGAGCCTCCCTCTCCCGGCACGCCCGCCCCGGAGGGCCGGCCGCCTCCGCCGGGCGCCGCCGGCCAGGGCCGGAAAAACGGCGGCGGCCCCGGCGGGCGTGGCCCGCCGGGGCCGCTGGGGACAGGGGTCTACTTCCCCCCCTCCTCCGCCTCTATCCGGGCCCACCGCAGGCGCACCCGGCGCACCAGCTGGAACAGGGACATGGGCACGATCATCCCCACGGCGATGGCCAGGGCCAGCAGCAGGGTGTTGAGGCCCTGGGCGGAGCTGGCGGCGAAGTCCCCCTCCACGAAGTAGCGCATGGTGTGATAGAGGGAGCCGCCGGGGATCAGGGGCACCGCCGCCGTCACCAGGAACAGGGTGGCGGGGCACTTGACCACCCGGGCCAGCACCTCGGCGTAGATGGTCAGCGCCACCGAGGCGATGAAGAACCGGGGCACGTCCTGGGGCATCACCGGGCCCAGGGCCAGATACACCGCCCAGGCCAGAAGGCCCCCCAGGCTGGCCAGCATCAGCTTCCCCCGCCGGACCTGGAACAGCAGGGCGAAGCCCATGGAGCCGGCAAAGGCGGAGGCCATCTGCAAAACATAGCTGTTGAAATCCATTTTCCCGCCTCCCTTACATCAAGGCCGCCACCAGGGCGAAGCCGAAGGCGATGGTGAGGGCCAGCAAAATGGCCTCGCTGAAGCGCAGCAGGCCGGAGATGGTGTTGCCGCTGAACATATCCCGCAGGGAGGTGGTCAGGGGGATGCCGGGGATCAGGAGCATGATGTTGCCGATGCTGATCATATCCACGGACTCCCCCAGCCCCAGGGCCACCGACGAGGCGGCCAGCAGGCCGCCCACGCAGGAGCAGATCAGGGCGGAGAGGAAGGCGTTGGCCTCCAGCTGGCGGATCACCCGGTCCAGGTACCGCAGCAGCACGCCGATGAGGCCCGAGGCCACCGCGTCCATGGCGCTGCCGCCGAAAAACAGGGAGAAGGAGGCGGAGATGAGGGCGTAGGTGAGCAGCTGCACCCCGAAGGGGTACTGGGGCACATTGCGGATCTCCTCCAGGGCCCTCTCCGTCTCCTCCAGGCTCAGGTACTGGGTGCAGATCCGGCGGCTGAGCTGGTTGAGCAGCTCCAGGCGGTGGAGGTCATACTGCTGGCCCGCCACCCGGCGGGTCTGGGTCACCGCCCCGAACTGGGGGGCGTAGATGGTGACCACGATGCTGGAGGTAATGGTCAGCACATCGGTGCGCTGGGCGCCGAAGGACGTACACAGGCGGCGGATGCTGTCCTCCACCCGGCTGATCTCCGCCCCGCTCTGGAGCATGTACTGCCCGATGTCCAGCACCCGGTAGAGGTACTCGTTGGCCCGGTCCGCGGCCTCCAGCCGGGCCAGCTGGTCGGCGTCGTCCGCCGTGAAAAAGAAGGGGTTGCGTTTTTCCATATTTGGTCTCCCGGGGCGGCGGCCCCGCCGCCCATGCATATTTCATTCATAGTCCGGCGCTGTTATACCACAGTCCGCGGGGCTTTTCAAGTCCTTTTTTGGCACAGGGGTGTAAAATCTTCCCCCGCCGGAGCTATCAGACGAAATACCCGGGAAAAAGTTCCCGCCTCAGGGGAAGGCCCGGGCGAAAAAGTCCCGGGCGTTGCCGAAGAGGATCCGCTCCGCCTGGGCCGGCGTCAGCCCCTTTCCCACCAAAAAGTCCCCCAGGGCCAGGGACTTCTCCCCGCCCAGCAGTTCGGGGTGGACGTCCGCCCCGTCAAAGTCGGAGCCCAGGGCCAGGCAGTCCCCCGCCCCCAGCTCCAGGAAGCGCGCCACATGGCGCCACAGGTCCTCCCGGTCCCCCCTTCCCTCGTCGGAGAGGAAGTGGCGGCAGTAGTTGAGGCCGATGAGGCACCGGCGCTCCGCCATCTCCCGGATAAAGGCGTCCGGCAGGTTCCGCCGGTGGCCGCAGACGGAGCGGGCGTTGGAGTGGGAGGCCACGAAGGGCTTTTTCACCAGGGGGAGCAGCTCCTCGAAGCCCCGGTCGTTGAGGTGGGACACGTCCACCAGGATCCCCCGCTCCTCCAGGGCCGCCACCGCCTCCCGGCCGAAGGCGGTGAAGCCCTCGCCGGTGTCGTGGCCGGAGGCCAGCTCGTTTTTCCCGTTCCAGGTGAGGGTCAGCATCCGCACCCCCGCCCGGTACAGCTCCTCCACCCGCTCCAGCTTCCCCCCCAGGGCGCTGCCCCCCTCCACGGTGAGGAAGCCCGCCAGCTTCCCCTCCGCCAGGGCCGCCTCCGCCTGGGCCATGGTGCGGCAGTCCGCCGCCCGGGGGTCCCCGGCCATCTGCCGGTGGTAGCGGGCGGCGCAGCGGTCAAAGTAGGCCGCCCCCTCCGCCCCCCGCAGCCTGTCGGGGATGAACACCGCGAAGCACTGGACGTACCCCGCCCCCGCCGGCAGGCGGCTGAGGCAGAGCTGACAGCCGGGCTGGTCGAAAAAGGGCCGCCCCGGCGCCATCTCCCCGCCGGGGAATTGATCCCGGGTCAGGGTGTCGCAGTGGAGGTCCATGACCATCTGTTTCATCCGATCTCCTCCTTTATTCCCGATCCTTCCCCGCCGCCGGGGCCGGTCCCCGGGGCGGCGGCCCCTTACATCAGCGGGGCCAGGGGCCGCAGCAGCCACCCCAGCAGCTTCCAGATCCACTTCCGCCGCCGGCAGTCCTCCAGGGTGATCCGCCGGCTCTTGGCCAGGGTGGCCTGGAAATCCTTTTCCACCTCCGCCACGGCGGCGCAGCCGGAAAACAGGGCGGCGCACTCGAAGTGGAGGTAGAGGCTGCGGTAATCCAGATTGATGCTGCCCACCACGGCGGTATCGTCGTCGCTGACGAACATCTTGGCGTGGATGAAGCCGGGGGTGTACTCCCACACCTCCACCCCCGCCTCGATGAGCTCCCGGTAGTAGGCCTGGTTGAGGGCGTAGACATACTTCTTGTCGGGGATGGCGGGCAGGATCATGGCCACCTCCACCCCCCGCTTGGCGGCGTAGGTCAGCGCGGTGACCACCTCGTTGTCCACGATCAGGTAGGGGGTGGTGATGTGGACGTACCGCCTGGCCCGGCTGAGGATGTCCATATACACCGTCTCCCCCACCAGCTCGTCGTCAAAGGGCCGGTCCCCGTAGGGCAGCACGAACCCCGGCCCGTCCACCCCGGCGGTGACGTCCAGGTACCGGGGGTAGTCCTCCTTCCGCCGCTCGTCCACGTTCCACATCCGCAGGAACATCAGGGTGAAGCCCCGCACCGCCTCGCCGGTGACCATGACGGCGGTGTCCTTCCAGTGGCCGTGGAGCACCCGGCGGTTGATGTACTCGTCCGCCAGGTTGACGCCCCCGGTGAAGGCCGCCCGGCCGTCCACCACCAGGATCTTCCGGTGGTCCCGGTTGTTGTAGTGGGTGGACACCATGGGCCGCAGGGGGGCGTACATCTTGCACTGGATGCCCAGCTTCCGCAGCTCCCGGGGGTACTGGTAGGGCACCTTGGTGATGGCGCAGGTGCCGTCGTAGAGCAGGCGGACCTCCACCCCCTCCTTCACCTTCCGCTCCAGGACGCTGAGGATCCGGCCCCACATGTAGCCCTCCTCGATGATGAAATACTCCAGGAAGATGAAATCCCTGGCCCCCTCCAGCTGCCGCAGGACCTCCTCGAACATGTCCTCCCCCAGGGGGAAGTACTTCACGTCGGAGTTCCGGTACAGGGGGAACCCCGCCCGGTTCTCCAGATAGGACGCGAGGCCCGCCAGCCCCGGATCCCGCCCCGCCAGCGCCTGCCGCAGGTCCGGCCGGGGCGGGGCGTACCGGGCCGTCTCCCGGTCGATCTCCCGCAGCCGGAAGTGGGCCAGCCGGTGGCCCAGGTCCGCGTTCACCAGGAAGTAGAAGGGGATGGTGAACACCGGCGCCACCATGGTCAGCAGCACCCAGCTGAGCTTCACGCTGGGGTTCCCCTTCCGGCTGACCTCCACCAGGGCCACCACCAGGGCCAGCAGCCCCGCGGAGCCGAAGTAGAGCTCCTGGATCTTCACGAACCCCAGCACCAGCAGCGCGATCTGCCCCGCCAGCAGCAGCAGTATCATGCCCGTCCGGCCGAAGATCAGGTGGAACAGGCCCTGCTTGCCCTTGGTGAGCAGCAGCACCGTGTCCTCGTCGTGCCGGATCCCCTTTTCCTTCGTCACGGCAGCACCCCTCCTTCTATCACAGCTGTTGATGACAGTATTGTACCACACCCGCCGCCCCCAGGCAACCGCCTTTCCCCCGGCGGCGGCCCCGCCGCCCTGACTTGTCACCTCTTTGTTACTCTTTTCCCCAAAGGCGGGGTTGGTTTGTAACCACCCCTGTGGTATACTGAGGGCAGGAATCACCGCGGCGGACGCCGCGCGACAGGAGGTCTATCCCATGAGACGACTATTGGCCCTGCTGCTGGCCCTGGCCCTTCTTCTGAGCCTTGCCGCCTGCGGCAGCAACGGCGCCGGGAACAACGGCGGCAGCGGCGCCGCCGGGGACAGCGGCGCCGGAACTATCCAGGAGGAACCGGAGCCCGAGCCGGAACCGGAGCCCGAGCCCTACGACATCTATGACCCCACCGTCATGCCCCAGGGCGGCAGCCGGGACGGCGTAACCTATGTGGCCTATGACGGCGTGGTGGAGCACCTCTTCTTCCACCCGGTCATCGCCTACCCGGAGCTGGCCTTTGACGGCGACAGCCAGGAGAAGGGCCTGGACGACTACATGGTCACGGTGACGGAGTTCTCCCGGATCCTGGAGAGCGTGTATGAGCGGGGCTATGTGCTGGTGGACATCGCCGACGTGTGGAGCGAGACCACCGACGAGAGCGGCAACCCGGTGATGGTCCGCAACACCCTCTACCTCCCCGAGGGGAAAAAGCCCCTGATCCTGTCCTACGACGACACCAACTACTATGACTATATGCTGGAGAACGGCTTTGCCTACAAGCTGATCCTGGGGGAGGACGGCAAGATCGCCTCCTGGGGCATAGATCCCCAGGGCAGCGAGGTGGTGAGCCGGGACCTGGACGCCATCCCCATGCTGGACAAGTTCGTGGAGGAGCACCCGGACTTCTCCCCCTTCGGGGCCAAGGCCTGCCTGAGCGTCACCGGCTACCAGGGGATCCTGGGCTACCGGACCCAGACGGACCGCACCGTGGAGTGGACCGCTGAGCGGGAGGCCTTCCGCCAGTCGGAGATCCAGGCGGTCAAGCCCATCATCGCCGAGCTCAAGCGCACCGGCTGGACCTTCGGCAGCCACACCTTCGGCCACATCCGCCTGGGCACGGTGGGCATGGAGAAGGTCCAGGACGACACCCAGCGGTGGTTCGACGAGGTGGGGAGCCTGGTGGGGCCCACCAATGTCCTCTTCTACCCCCACGGCGAGCGGCCCGACGGCGACGACTGGAAGAACACCGGCCCGGTGTTCCAGTACCTCCAGGGCCAGGGCTTCCGGATCCTGTGCTCCGTGGGCATCGAGAGCTTCAGCGCCGTCAAGAAGGACATCTGCGCCGTCATCTGCGACCGGCTCCACCCCGACGGCACCACCCTGCGCAGCAAGTATGTGGACCAGCGCTACGGCCAGTTCTACGACGTCCGGGAGATCTTCGACTGGGACGCCCGGCCGGACTACGGCGTGAACTGGCAGTAAAGGCCCCTTTCCCGGGAAAATCAGACAAGGAGGACTGACCATGACAAAGGAAGAACTGTGCGCCAAGGCGGTGGCCATGCTGGACATGGCCTATGTGCCCTACTCCCACTTCCCCGTGGGGGCGGCCCTGGAGTGCGACGACGGCACGGTGTACACCGGCTGCAACATCGAGAACGCCGGCTACACCCCCACCAACTGCGCCGAGCGCACCGCCGTGTTCAAGGCGGTCAGCGAGGGGCACCGGAAATTCACCCGTATCGCCGTCGCCGCCCGGACGGAGCGGTTCACCGCCCCCTGCGGGGTCTGCCGCCAGGTGCTGGCGGAGTTCGACCCCCAGCTCACCATGGAGGTGATCCTGGTGAACCAGGGGGGCAAGACCCTGGAGCTGACATTGAAGGACCTGCTGCCGTACAGCTTCGACAGCAGCTATCTTGAATAGCTTCTGTATATTTTTGATTTGATATTACTGTATGTATAGGGTTTGCCGCAGAAATGCAGGCTGCGGCCCTCGGC
>CALXGG010000036.1 GCA_944387785.1 uncultured Oscillospiraceae bacterium
ATGCTGGAGCTGGCTCCGGAGCACCAGGCGGCGGTCATCGAGACCGGCATGGACGCCCCCGGCCAGATCCGGAACATGGGGGAGATGGTGCAGCCGGATTTTGCCGTCATCGGCAACATCGGCGAGGCCCACATGGAATACCTGGGCAGCAAGGAGGCCATCCTCCGGGCCAAGTGCGAGATCTTCGAGAACCTCCGGCCCGGCGGCGTGGCGGTGCTCAACGGCGACGACGAGCTGCTCAACACCGTGACGCTGCCCTGTGAGATCCTCCGCTGCGGTATGGGGGACAGCTGCAACGTCCGGGTGGAGGACGTGGAGGACCTGGGGGTGGAGGGCGTGCGCTGCACGGTCCGCACCGCGAAGGAGAGCTATCCCCTGTCCATCCCCGCCCCCGGCGTCCACATGGTTTACGCCGCCTCCATGGCGGCGGTGATCGGCGAGCGGCTGGGTCTGACCAAAGAGGAGATCTGCCGGGGCGTGGGCAGCTACCGGCCCGCCGGGGAGCGGATGCGGATAGAGAGCCTGCCCGGCGGCCGGATCCTCCTCAACGACAGCTACAACGCCAACCCCCAGTCCATGGAGGCGGCCATCCGGATCCTGGCCAGGACCGACTGCGGCAAGCGCATCGCCATGCTGGGGGATATGAAGGAGCTGGGCGCCGCCACGGAGCCCGGCCACCGGGCCATGGGCCGGCTCCTGGGAGAGCTGGGCATCGACATGCTGCTGGCGGTGGGGCCCTTCTGCAGGGAGTATATGGTGCCTGCCGCCAAGGAGGCGGGCTGCCCGGACGTCCGGTGGTATGCCGACAAGAAGGATGCCTATGACGACCTCCTGGCGGCCTATACCCCTGGCTCCGCCCTGCTGCTGAAGGCGTCCCATTTCTCCGGGCGGTTCGACCTGGTGGCGGATTACCTCCGGGAGCATGATTTTCAGGATTGAGTAACGGGCCCCGGGACGGGGCAGAGAGAGAAACCATGACAGAGATCAGTGTAAACGGGCTTGTGAAGTCCTTTGAGATCGGGAACAACATACTGGACGGCGTCACCTTCCAGGTAGAGACCGGGGAGCGGGTGGGGCTCCTGGGCCGCAACGGCGCGGGAAAATCCACCCTCTTCAAGATCCTCACGGGGGAGATGGACTACGACGAGGGGGAGGTGGTCATCGCCCGGGGCCGCCGCCTGGGGCTCATCTCCCAGATCCCCGTCTATCCCGTGGGCTTCACGGTGGAGGACGTGCTCAACACGGCCTTTTCCCGCCACCAGAAGCTGGCGGAGGAGATGGCGGCGCTGGCCGCCGCCATGGCCGCCGGGGACAGCAGTGAGCAGACCCTGAAGCGGTATGGGGAGCTGTCCGCGAAATTCGAGGGCATCGGCGGCTACGACACGGAGACCGCCGTGAGCAAGGTGGCCAACGGCCTGTCCATTCCCCCGGAGATGCGCAGCCAGCTTTTCGACAGCCTCTCCGGCGGGGAAAAGACCCGGGTGAACCTGGGGCGGCTGATCCTGGAGGATACCGATGTGCTCCTTCTGGACGAGCCCACCAACCACCTGGATCTCCACGCGGTGGAGTGGCTGGAGGAATATGTCCGCCGCTTCAAGGGCACGGTGGTCGCCATCAGCCACGACCGGTACTTCCTGGACCGGACCATCACAAGGGTCATCGAGATCTCCGGCGGCAAGGCGGAGTTCTACTCCGGCAATTACAGCTTCTACGCCATCGAGAAGGAGAAGCGGTATGTGGAGCGGCTGCGCCGGTATGAGAAGGAACAGGCGGAGATCCAGCGCCTTTCGGAGACCGCCAAGCGGATGCATGAGCACAACACGGAGCTGCTCCACAAGCGGGCCTTCTCCATCGAGAAGCGGATCGCCCGGATCCAGCAGACCCAGCGGCCGGACAAGGCCCGGGCCATGACCAGCCGGTTCGGGGAGATGGAGTTCCTGGGGGACGAGGTCATGGAGATCAAGTCCCTGGGCAAATCCTTTGGGGACCGGGTGCTGTTCCACGACGTGGAGCTCCGGGTGGAGGGCGGCGAGCGGATCGCCCTCATCGGGGACAACGGCGTGGGGAAATCCACCTTGCTGAAAATACTGATGGGGGAGGAGCAGCCTGACGAGGGCCGGGTGAAGTTCGGCCCCACGGTGCGCTGCGCCTACCTGCCCCAGATCATCCATTTTGACGATCCCCGGCGGAACCTGGTGGACACCATGCTCTATGCCAAGCGGGGCATGACCACCCAGGCGGCCCGGGACCGGCTGGGGGCCTTCAACTTCCGAGGGGAGGACGTGTTCAAGCCGGTGTCCGTCCTCTCCGGCGGGGAGCAGAGCCGCCTCAGGCTGTGCATGCTCATGGACGAGGAGATCAACCTCCTGGTGCTGGACGAGCCCACCAACCACCTGGACATCGCCAGCCGGGAGTGGATCGAGGAGGCGGTGGAGGCCTACGAGGGGGCCCTCCTCTTCGTCAGCCACGACCGCTACTTCATCAACCGCTTCGCCACCCGGGTCTGGGAGCTGGAAAACGGGGTCATCACCGACTACCCGGTGCCCTTCCAGCGGTACCGGGAGATCAAGGAGCGGCAGAAAGCCCTGGCCCAGGAAAAGGCCCGGGAGGAGAAAAAGGCGGCGGACAAGCTGGCCGCCCAGGCAAAGGCGGCGGTGCAGAAGGGCGGCAAGGCCCAGCAGGCCGCCCGCAAGCAGCTGACCATCGTCCAGCGGGAGATCGACAAGCTGGAGGCGGCCCTCAAAGCCAAGGAGGCGGAGCTGGAGGAGAGCGCCTGCGACTATGAGAAGTACAGCGCCCTCTATGCCGAAAAGGAGAAGATGGACGAGGAGCTCCTGGCCCTGATGGAGCGCTGGGAGCAGCTCTCTGAGGAGGCGGAGGGATGAGGCGGGGGTTTGGGATCGCCGCCGCCCTCTGCGCCGTGGTAGGGGCTTTCTTTGCCTTTGGCTATACGCCTATGCGCTTCAGCGGCTATCTGCTCTTTGGGGCGGCGGCAGTGCTGCTGTGCCTGGGACTGTTGTGGCGGTGGGGAAAGAAATACAGATGGGCCAGGGCCTGTAAGGCGATTTTGCTTGCGGGGATAGCCGTGGGGATGATTCTTTTTACCGTCTTGGAGGCCTGGGTGATCTCCTGGGCCAGGACGGACGATGAGACGGCGGTGACCGCCGTGGTGGTGCTGGGGGCCGGGGTCAACGGCACCGTTCCCTCCCTGAGCCTGCAGGTGCGGCTGGAGGCGGCCCTGGATTACATCGCCGACAAGCCGGATATCCCCATCGTGGTCACCGGCTCCCAGGGGCCCGGGGAGGAGATCTCCGAGGCCCAGTGCATGGCGGATTGGCTGATCGGCCATGGCGTGGCGGCGGAACGGATCCTCCTGGAGGACCAGGCGGACAACACGGAAGAGAATATCGAATTTTCCAAAGCGATGCTCCGTGACCATGGGATCGATACCACCGCCAACATCGCCGTGGTCACCAGTGACTACCACCTCTGCCGGGCCCATCTTCTGTGGGGAGTTCCCTGGATGGTGCCGGTGGCGGCCCATATGCCGGAGGCCTACTGGCCCCTGACGATCAACTATTTCATCCGGGAGGCCTTTGCCGTGGCGGCGGAGGTGCTGCTTCCCTAACGGAATTTCAGAATTAGGAGGACAAAGGGATGTCCAAAATCTTATGTGTCTATTACAGCCGCACGGGCAAGACCGAGGGGCTGATGCAGGAGATCGCCCGGGAGCTGGGCTGCGAGGCGGTGAAGCTGGAGGACGGGCGGGACCGCTCCGGCCTGGCGGGCTGGCTGTACAGCGGGATGCAGGCCATGTCCCGGAAGGTGACGCCGGTGCAGAAGCCGGAGACGGCGCTGCCCCTGTCAGAGTACGACCTGGTGATCCTGGGCACCCCGGTGTGGGCGGGGCGGTGCAGCGCCCCCATGCGCAGCTTCCTGCTCCAGTTCGGGGAGGAGCTCAAAAGCGTAGCCTATGTGATCACCCGTGCCAGTGAGAACCGGTATGAGCAGGTCTTTGACCAGATGGACCTCTATGTGCCCCGTCCCCGGGTCCGGGCGGTGTCCATCCAGTGCGGCACGGTGGGCTCCTCCTTCTGGCGGGACGAGTTCCTGTCCGGGCTCCGGGACGGCCGGGAGGACGGCTGATATGCTGGAACAGCTCAAGGAGATCGCCGACCGCTACGAGGCGGTCGTCAGCCAGCTGGAGGACCCGTCGGTCTACGCCGATCCGGCCCGGCTGGCCAAGCTCACCCGGGAGCAGAAGGAGCTGACGCCGGTGGTGGAGGCCTACGGGGCCTACCGCCGGGCGGAGAGCGACCTGCGGGACGCCCAGGAGCTGCTGGGGGACCCGGAGATGCGGGAGATGGCTCAGGAGGAGATCCAGCGGGCCAGGGGGGAGCTGGAGCGGCTGCGGGAGGAGCTGAAGGTCCTCCTGCTGCCCAAGGACCCCAACGACAGCCGCAATGTGATCATGGAGATCCGGGGCGGCGTAGGCGGGGAGGAGGCCATGCTTTTTGCCGCCGACCTCTTCCGGATGTACAGCATGTACGTGGAGAGCCGGGGCTGGAAGCTGGAGGTAGCCAATGCCAACGAAACGGAGCTGGGCGGGTTAAAGGAGATCAGCTTTACAGTGGATGGAGAGGGCGCCTGGTCCCGCCTCAAGTATGAGAGCGGCGCCCACCGGGTCCAGCGGGTGCCGGTGACGGAGTCCTCCGGCCGGATCCAGACCTCCGCGGCCACGGTGGCGGTGCTGCCGGAGGCGGAGGAGGTGGAGTTCACCATCGACCCCAAGGACCTCCAGATCGATACCTTCCGCTCCAGCGGCGCCGGCGGCCAGCACGTCAACAAGACGGAGTCCGCCATCCGCATCACCCACCTGCCCACCGGCGTGGTGGTGGAGTGCCAGGACGAGCGCAGCCAGTACAAGAACAAGGACCGGGCCATGAAGATCCTGCGCACCAAGCTCTACGAGGCGGAGCTGGAGAAGCAGAACGCCGCCATCGCCGCCCAGCGCCGCAGCCAGGTGGGCAGCGGCGACCGCAGCGAGCGGATCCGGACGTACAACTTCCCCCAGGGCCGGGTGACGGACCACCGTCTCACCGGCGACAGCAAGAATTTCAACATCGACGCGGTGATGGACGGCGGCCTGGACCCCATCATCGATGCCCTCATCACCGCCGACCAGGTCCAGCGGCTCCAGAGCGGCGGCGGGGCGTGAGGGCGGCGGGCCCGGGCCCGTTGCCGCTGTCCCCGGCGCCCACAGCGCCGGGAAACTACATAAGCAAAGAAGACGATAAGATGAAGACCAAGTATCTGACGGAAAAGGAGATCGGGGAGGCCGCGTCCATCCTCCGCTCGGGGGGCCTGGTGGGCATCCCCACGGAGACGGTGTACGGCCTGGGGGCCAACGGCCTCAACAGCGAGGCGGTGCGGCATATCTTCGAGGCCAAGGGCCGGCCTCAGGACAACCCCCTGATCCTCCACGTGCCCGACGCCTCCTGGTTGGAGCGCTACTGCCGCAACATCCCCGCCGCGGCCTACGCCCTGGCGGAGCGGTTCTGGCCGGGGCCCCTCACCATGATCCTCCCGCGGCGGGCCAACGTGCCCAACGTCACCACCGGGGGGCTGGACACCGTGGGGGTCCGCTGCCCGGACCACCCTTTGACCCTGGAGGTGATCCGGCAGGCGGACGTGCCCATCGCCGCCCCCTCCGGCAACACCTCCGGCCGCCCCAGCCCCACCTGCGCCCAGCACATGTGGGAGGACATGGAGGGGAAGATCGACGCCATTTTGGACGGGGGCCCCTGCGGGGTGGGGGTGGAGAGCACCATCGTGGACCTCACCTGCCCGGTGCCCCGGCTGCTGCGGCCCGGCGGGCTGCCCCTGGAGTCCCTCCGGGAGGTGCTGGGGGAGGTGGCGGTGGACAAGGCGGTGGAGCGGCCCCTGGGGCCCGGGGAGAAGCCCAAGGCCCCGGGCATGAAGTACCGCCACTACGCCCCCAAGGCCCCGGTGACGGTGGTCGCCGGGGATCCCACCCGCTCCGCCCGGTATATCCGGCGGCAGGGGCGGGGCATGGGGGTCATCTGCTTTGACGAGTTCGCGGACCTCTTCGCCGGGGACTGTGTGGTGGAGCGGATCGGCCCCGCCGCCGACAAGGGGGAGCAGGCCCGCCGGGTGTTCGATGCCCTCCGGGCCTTCGACGCCACCGCTGTGACGGAGATCTACGCCCAGTGCCCCGACGAGGGGGGGCTGGGCCTGGCCGTGGCCAACCGCCTGAAGAAGGCGGCGGGGTTCCACGTGGTGGAGGTATAAAGGAGGGGGAGCCATGACAGTCATCGGCCTCACCGGGCCCACCGGCTCCGGCAAGACCACGGCCCTGGCGGCCCTGGAGCGGCTGGGGTTCCAGGTGGTGGACTGCGACGCGCTGTACTACCGGGTGCTGGAGCGGGACCAGTCCCTGCGCCGGGGCATCCGGGAGGCCTTCGGCGACGTGTTCCTGCCTGACGGACAGCTGGACCGCCGGGCCCTGGGGGACATCGTGTTCGGCGACCCGGCGGCCCTGGAGCGGCTCAACGCCCTGGTCTACCCGGCGATGTCCGCCGCCGTAGGACAGATTATGGAAAAATGTACGAAAAAGGGGCTTGTCATCGACGCTATCAATCTGATAGAATCGGGCTTGGGCGAACTGTGCGACTGGACCGTGGCTCTGACGGCGGCGCCGGAGGTCCGCATGCGGCGGATCATGGCTCGGGACGGCATCAGCGAGGAGCGGGCCAGGGCCCGGATCGCCGCCCAGAAGCCGGACAAGTATTACCGCCGGAACTGCACGTTCCTCCTGGAGAACCGTGCGGGGAGCAAGGCGGAATTCGACCAGCTGATCTATTCGTTTTTCGCGGATCTATTACATGAAGATTGAGAGGAGCAATGCACAATGGACAACAAGGCATGGAAGGAACAGGTCCTCTGCGAGCCCAAGAACGGCTATGACCGGATGCCGGAGGGGGAGCGGGCGGCCATGAACGCCTACTGCGAGGGCTACAAGGCGTTCCTGGACGCGGGCAAGACGGAGCGCGAGTGCGTCACGGAGGGCATCCGCCAGGCGGAGGCCCAGGGCTTCAAGCCCTACGTCCGGGGCATGGCCCTGAAGGCCGGGGACAAGGTCTATAAGAACAACCGGGGCAAGATGCTGCTGCTGGCGGTGATCGGCAGCGAGGGCCTGGACAAGGGCGTGCAGATCACGGCGGCCCACATCGACAGCCCCCGGCTGGACCTGAAGCCCACCCCCCTCTATGAGGACAGCGAACTGGCCTACCTCAAGACCCACTACTACGGCGGCATCCGCAAGTACCAGTGGGTGACCATCCCCCTGGAGCTCCACGGCGTGGTGGCCCTGAAGGACGGCTCCGTGGTCACGGTGGCCCTGGGCGAGGGGGACGAGCCCAAGCTGGTGGTCAACGACCTGCTGCCCCACCTGGGCGGCGAGCAGAGCAAGAAGCCCCTCAGCGACGGCATCACCGGCGAGCAGCTGAACCTGCTGGTAGGCAGCGAGCCCCTGGCCGGGGAGGAGGGCGACCGGGTGAAGCTGCAGGTCATGAAGCTCCTCTATGAGAAGTACGGCTTCACCGAGGGAGACTTCATCTCCGCCGAGCTGGAGGCGGTGCCGGCGGTGAAGGCCACCGACATCGGCCTGGACCGCAGTCTTATCGGCGCCTACGGCCACGACGACCGGGTCTGCGGCTACGCCGCCATGAAGGCCATGTTCGACCTGGAGGGCGCCCCCGCCCGGACAGCGGTGTGCATCCTGGCGGACAAGGAGGAGATCGGCTCCGTGGGCGTCAGCGGCATGCAGACTGCCGCTTTTGACACCTTTATCGAGGACCTGTGCGACAGCCAGGGCGTGCCCCTGCGGGTGTGCCTGGAGAACGCCTTCTGCCTCTCCGCCGATGTGACGGCGGCCTTTGACCCCAACTTTGCCGACGTGTACGAGAAGCGCAACAGCGCCCGGGTGAACTACGGCGTGGGCCTGTGCAAGTACACCGGCAGCCGGGGCAAGGGCGGCGCCAGCGACGCCGCCGCGGAGCTGGTGGCCTATGCCCGCCGGATCTTCGACGACAACGGCGCCATCTGGCAGATGGCGGAGCTGGGCAAGGTGGACGCCGGCGGCGGCGGCACCGTGGCGGCCTACATGGCCAACCGCAACATCGACACCCTGGACGCCGGCGTGCCGGTGCTGGCCATGCACGCCCCCTTCGAGGTGGTGTCCAAGCTGGACTGCTACATGACCTATAAGGCCATGAAGGCGGTCTATGAGAACGGCATCGTGCGCTGAGGCTTCAGCGGCAAGACGTGTAAAGCAAAAAGACCTCCCGGCTCTTACAAACCGGGAGGTCTTTTTTCACGCCGCTGGGGAGGGCCTCTGCCAGAACAATTAGAAGAATATCAAAATAAATGTTGACAGGGCAGCAAGTCTGTGTTACCTTACGCTTAGACAACGCTCTAAATAAACTGCGGGGCAGGAGGGGAAGCTCGCCTGCCAGATCGCCCCCGGCGCCTTCCCGGCGTCCGGAGTGGGGCGGAGGCGGAAAGGAGACAAGAAAATGCTGGAGATACGGCGTTTGACCAAGCGGTATGGCAGCAAAGTGGCGGTGGACGACCTGACGCTGCACATCCGCCCCGGCGAGATCTGCGGCTTCATCGGCCACAACGGCGCGGGCAAGACCACTACCATCAAGGCCTGCTGCGGGATATTGCCCTTTGACAGCGGGGAGATCCTGGTGGGAGGCGTGTCGGTCAGAAAGGACCCCATTGCCTGCAAGCGGCAGCTGGCTTACCTGCCGGATAATCCGGATCTGTATGATTTTATGACGGGTGTAAAGTACTTAAACTTCATAGGGGATGTCTTTGAAGTCGGCCAGGCGGAGCGGCGGGAGCGGATCGGGCGCTATGGCGAGATGTTCGAACTGACCCAAGATCTGGGCCAGCCCATCAGCGCCTACTCCCACGGCATGAAGCAGAAGCTGGCCATCATTTCCGCCCTGCTCCATCAGCCCAAGCTGCTGATTCTGGACGAACCCTTTGTGGGCCTGGACCCCAAGGCTACCCACCTGCTCAAGGGGGTGATGGGGGAGGTGTGCCAGGCGGGGGGCGCTATCTTCTTCTCCACCCATGTGCTGGAGGTAGCGGAGCGGCTGTGCCACCAGGTGGCCATCATCAAGAACGGCCGTCTGGTGGCCCATGGCTCCATGGAGACGGTGAAGGGGGACCAGTCCCTGGAGGCGGTCTTTCTGGAATGGGAGGCGGAAGATGCTTAAAAGATTGTGCGCTGTCCGGCTGCGGCTGCTGCTGGACGCCATAATAGGCGGAGGCCGCCGCCGACGGAGCCGGGGGATGGCGGTGGTGTACGCCGCTTTGCTGGTGTATCTGGCGGTGGCGCTGGGCGGGATGTTCACCCTGGGCTTTTCCGCCCTGCTGCCTCTGGCGGATATGGGCCTTGGCTGGCTGTATTTTGCCCTGGCCGGTATTGCGGCGGTAGTGCTGGCGGCGGGCGGTACTATCCTGATGGCCCAGAGCCAGCTGTATGACGCCCGGGACAACGAGCTGCTGCTGTCCCTTCCCATCCCGCCGGGGCAGATCCTGGCCAGCCGCACCCTGGTGCTGCTGGCCATGGACGGGGCCATGGTGCTGGTGGTGCTGGTCCCGGCGGGGGCGGTGTACTGGCGGGGACGGCCCGGCTGGCCCCTGGGCTGCCTGGCCCTGGCGCTGGGGATCCTGGCGGCGTCGCTGCTGGCCCTGTCCCTGGGCTGCCTGTTCGGGTGGCTGGTGGGGCTCCTTACCGCCCGGCTCCGCCACCGCAATCTCATGACGGTGCTGCTGTCCCTTGCCCTGCTGGCGGCCTATTTCTATGGCTATTTCCGCGTCAACGCCCTGCTCCAGACCATCCTCCTCAGCGGGGAGGCCCTGGCGGAGAAGGTGCGGCTGTTCCTGTGGCCCTTCTATGCCTTCGGCATGGGCCTGGCCGGGGACTGGGGGCTGCTGCTGGCCTTCCTGGCGGCAGCGGCGGCGGTGACGGCCCTGGTGCTGTGGTTGCTGTCCAGGACCTTCGTGGCCATCGCCACGGCCCGGCGGCCTGCGGCCCGCTCTCGCTACCGCGGCCGGGATATCCGGATGGCTTCTGTTGGCAGAGCCCTCTTGAACAGAGAGCTGACAAGGTTTTTCACTTGCCCCATTTACCTGCTTAATGCTGGCCTGGGCGTGCTGATGACGCTGGTGGCCGGCATGGCGGTGGTCATCAAGAGGGAGCTGCTGGCCGTTCTGGCGGCCCAGCTGAGGGTGGGAGACCTGCTGCCCTTTTTTGCCTGTGCCGGGCTGTGCGTGCTGGCCAGCACGGTGATGATCACGGCTCCCTCGGTGTCCCTGGAGGGGAAATACCTGTGGGTGATCCGCAGCCTGCCGGTGCCCTCCCGGGCGGTGCTCCGGGCCAAGCTCCGGGCCCACCTGGCCGTTTCTCTGCCTGCCTTCCTCCTCTGCGGCGGCATGCTGTGGCGGGCGTCGGGAGCGGGGCTCCTGATGGGGACGCTGATTCTGGTGACGCCGGCGCTGTTTTTGGCCTGCGGCGGCGCTCTCGGCCTTGCCGTGAACCTGCTGCTGCCCCGGATGGAGTGGGTCAGCGAGACGGAGCCGGTGAAGCAGGGGGCGTCGGTGATTGTGACTATGCTGGGCAATTTCACATTGGCTGCGGCTGTGGCGGTACCATATCCGCTGTGGCTGAGGGCGGCTATGACGCCGGAGGTCTACTTGGGTGTGTGGGCACTGATTTTAATGCTGGCCAGCGGAGGTTTTCTGGCATGGCTTGACAAAGAAGGTACCCGGCGTTTTGAGGCACTATAAAAAAGAAAGTCTATATAAATGGGGCGGAGTAATCCGCCCCATTTTGCAAAATGTAAACAGATGTAACAAAAAAAGAGGAAATAAAAGAAAAATAATTAAATTTGAATTTAGGGTGGCATTATATGGAAAGTATGCTATAATACCCTATGTAGACAGAGCGCCTGCTTCGGGAAATTTTAGAGCCTCACCGTGGGGTGGCAAGATCCCGGATACAGGCAGGAGAATGAAACGGCAAACCACGGGAAACCGTGGGACGCAAAGCTATGGGGGCTAAGGCGAGAACGCGAGGCCAGCCCGGCTGCCAAATCTCACTTTTCCAAGTCTTAAATTCGGAAGGAGAAATGAGAAATGGCAAAGACGAAGAAGAGAGTATGGTCGCTGGTTCTGTCCCTGGCGATGCTGCTCACCCTGCTGCCCGCCACCGCGCTGGCCGCGGGCCGCGACATCACGGTCACAGTCCGAGATGACCTGGGCAATCCCGTCCCCGGCGCCCAAGTGGAGCTGCAGAAAGATAAGGGGATTTTGATTACCTGGTGGGATACGGTCGAATCCCAGGAGACGAATAGCCAGGGAAGGGTGGTATTCCAGAATGCAAGTCAGTGGGCTACCTACCGGGTCAAGGTTACCGCCCAGGGATATCAGGAGACGACCGAAACGGTAAGGAGCGGCAATAATACTGTTACACTTCCCACCGCCGGCGGTGGGACGACGGGGACCGGCCTCAGTGTGGAGCACTGGATCACCAACGACGATCTGACGGTCGTTGGCGGCACAGACAGCACCCATTATAATAATGCGGGGAACCGCGGCAGGAACAATACGCTGACGGTGAATAGCAGTTACGCCACTAGTGTGGCGGGGATCTCTGCCGCTGACCTGGCCGCCGCCATGGAGAACAGCACCATTACAGAGAATGGGGCCGAGTACTGCTTCTGGAAGGCCCGGGTGATGAACAACGCCACCGGGTATCAGGATACTGCCGGCGGGAATAACCACTCCATGACCGGCGGTACCGATGTGGCCTATGTGCGGTATGATAACGGTACATGGCAGTATCAGACGGCTGCCGGAGCCAGGTGGACGAATTTCTCCAGCGGCGACCAGTTCGTGTTCTACTACCGCCGAGTCCTGACCTTTGACAACGGTGTACGGCTGGAGATCTCTGACTGGCCCAATACCAGTCCAGACAATCTCAGCGCTGTCAGCATCATTTATCAGCTCTATGACGCCGACGGCAACGCCATGACCGGCGACAACGCTGCCATTGCAACCTATTACAATACGGCCAATCAGAGTATCGCCTCTGTGCTGGCGAAACTGGATAGCGCCACCTGGCAGGTGCTGGATGTCCGCAAGGCCTTTGTTAGCGGCAGTGTCAGCGCCAGCGGGATAAGCGGCTATACCGCCCCTGCCTGGGACAGCTTGACCACCGTGGGGGATTGGTCCAATTTTGCGGTCCCGTTCCAGGGCCAGGAGAGGATCTGCGTGGTCGGTATCCAGGTCGGCGCCATCACCAGTCAGAGCACGCTGACCGTCCAGTACCTGGATATGGGGACCAATAACCAGATCCGCCAGTCTGTTACATGCAACCCGCGGGTGCAGGGCAGTGTTCCCCCCACCTTTAATACATACATTACGATCAATAATAACGAGATCACAGCCACTGCGGGCAGCGGCGCCACTGTGGACGGCGGCGTGCTGACGATCCCCACCGATTTGGGCGGGGCGTCCCAGACCATCCCGCTGACGGTCGACGTGGCTGGGTATGCTAGCGACTTTGTTCAGGCAGCTATCAGCGCCGACGGAAAGACCCTGACGCTGTACTACCGGGCCAATACCTATACGGTGACGTATCAGGACTATAACGGCGATGTTCTCAGCAGCGAGGAGTACCACTATGGTGAAGCGGTGACAGTACCTGCGGATCCGAGCCGGGAGAGCGACGGGCAGAACACCTATGTGTTCGCTGGCTGGAACCTGGTGAGCGGGACGGCGCTGAGCGACGGCAAGTGCGTAGGCGACGCGACGTACCAGGCCACCTATACGCCGACCGCGATCGAGTACACGGTGACGTATCAGGACTATAACGGCGATGTTCTCAGCAGCGAGAAGTACTACTATGGTGAAGCGGTGGCAGTACCTGCGGATCCGAGCCGGGAGAGCGACGGGCAGAACACTTATGTGTTCGCCGGTTGGACTCTGGTGAGCGGGACTGCGCTGAGCGACGGCAAGTGCGCGGGCAACGCGACGTACCAGGCCACCTACACATCGACGGCCAATAGCTACACGGTGACATGGAAGAACTACGACGGCACGGTGTTGAAGATCGATGAGCATGTGGCTGCCGGTACGATGCCTCGGTATACCGGCTCCACCCCGGTGCGGCCCAATGACCTGTATTATGCGTACACCTTTACCGGCTGGACGCCGGCCTTGGCTCTGGTGACCGGCGACGTGACGTATACCGCTACCTACCAGGCCGCTTACATCCCGCCTTATATCCCCCCCTACATCCCGCCGGTAGATCCCGGGACGGACATTGATGATGATGATGTGCCTCTGGCTGATCTGCCGGGTCTGAACACCAAGGATCACTACGCCTATATTGCCGGCTATCCCGACGGTACGGTGCAGCCCAATGGCAACATCACCCGGGCTGAGGTGGCTACCATCTTCTTCCGCCTGTTCACCGAGGAGTACCGCAACACCTACTGGTCGGTGACCGCTCCTTTCTCCGACGTGAAGGCGGCTGATTGGTTCAACACCGAGGTGGCCACGGTGGCCAGTGCCGGTGTTGTGGCGGGCTATCCCGACGGCACCTTCCTGCCCAACAACAACATCACCCGGGCGGAGTTCGCCACCATTGCGGCCCGGTTCCTCAGCGAGGAGTATGCGGGGCCGGACCTCTTTACCGACATTTCCGGCCACTGGGCCCAGGAGTACATCAACCGGGCTGCCAACGCGGGCTGGATCAACGGCTATCCTGACGGCAGTTTCCATCCCGACGCCTACATCACCCGTGCCGAGGCCATGACCCTGGTGAACAACATGCTGGGCCGGATGCCCCATGAGGATCACCTGCTGGCCGGCATGAAGGTGTGGGCGGATACCCCCTCCGCCATGTGGTACTACGAGGCGGTCCAGGAGGCCACCAACGGCCACGACTACGACTGGGCGGAGGAAGAGGACGTGAAGCTCTATGAGATCTGGACGGCCCTGACGCCCGATCTGGACTGGGAGGCCCTGGAGGCCCTCTGGACGGCGCAGAACGCCTGAGCGCCGGGCGGTACGCGTCTGCCCCCCTGAACCAGCAGCGATAAAAGGACCCGGGACGGCTATGCCGCCCCGGGTCCTTTCTGCCTGTACCGCGGGCCTGGCGGAGCTTTCGGGCCTGGGGGGCCCGGCGGCGTCCTGAGGGCGGCGTCCTGAGGGCGGCGGCCCTTCGGAGGCCTGGCCCGGCCCGGATTTTTTGCCTTGAAATATGGGATAATTTACAGTATACTCTACCATAGATTATTGCGTCTGCATCAGGAGGGACCATGAGTACAGTCATCACATCCGTGGACCGCCGCTCCCCGGCGGAGCGGGCCGGCGTGCGCCCGGGGGAGAAGCTCCTGGCCATCAACGGTCACCCCATCGTGGACGTGCTGGACTACCGCTTCTTCGGCTATGACCGGGACCCGGAGCTGGAGCTGGCCGCCGGGGACGGGGCCTGCCGCCGGGTACGCCTGCGCAAGCCGGAGGGGCAGGACCCCGGCCTCAACTTTGACACCTACCTCATGGACAAGGCCCGCTCCTGCGCCAATCACTGCATCTTCTGCTTCGTGGACCAGATGCCCCCCGGCATGCGGGAGACCCTGTATTTCAAGGATGACGACGCCCGGCTGAGCTTCCTCATGGGCAACTATATCACCCTCACCAACCTCAGCCCCCGGGAGATCCAGCGGATCATCGACCTGCGGATCAGCCCCATCAACATCTCCGTCCACACCACGGACCCGGAGCTGCGGGCCCGGATGCTGTGCCACAAGAAGGCGGGGGAGAGCATCGCCGTCATGGGTCGCTTTGCCCAGGCGGGGATCGCCATGAACTGCCAGATCGTGGCCTGTCCCGGCATCAACGACGGACCCGCCCTGGAGCGTACCCTCCGGGACCTGGCGGAGATGGCCCCGGCGGTATCCAGCGTGGCCATCGTGCCGGTGGGGCTCACCAGGTTCCGGGAGGGGCTCTACCCTCTGGCGCCCTACACGGCGGAGCAGGCCGGGGCGGTGATCGACCTGGTGGAGGCCTTCGGCCGGAAACAACTGGAAAAAAGCGGCAGCACCTTTGCCTGGTGCTCCGACGAGTTTTACCTCCTGGCGGGCCGGGAGCTGCCGGAAAAGGGCTATTATGAGGACATGAACCAGCTGGAGAACGGCGTGGGGATGCTGCGCCTGCTGCTGAGCCAGGCGGAGCTGGCCCTGGAGGACGCGCCGCCGGGGCTCACGCCCCGCCCCTGCACCGTGGCCACCGGCACGGCCGCCGCGCCCTTCCTCCGGGAGATCCTGGAGAAGGCCCGGCGGGCCTGCCCGGCGCTGCGGGGGGAGGTGCGGCCCATCCGCAACGACTTTTTCGGTGAGACCATCACCGTCTCCGGCCTGGTTACCGGCGGGGACCTGATCGCCCAGCTCAGGGGGGCGGATCTGGGGGAGCGGCTCCTGATCCCCTCCAATATGCTCCGCTCCGGGGAGCGGGTGTTCCTGGACGATGTGACGGTGGAGCAGGTGGAGCGGGAGCTGGGCCTGCCGGTAACGGTGGTGGAGGCGGAGGACGGCTTCGCCCTGGCGGACGCTCTGCTGGGGCTGGACGTCCCGGCGGAGCCGGAGCCCTATTTCACCGGCGAGGACGAGTACTACCGCTACAACCCCTCAGCAAAAAACAGAAATGAGTGATGATATATGAAACCTGTGGTAGCCATCGTGGGCCGGCCCAATGTGGGCAAGTCCATGCTGTTCAATAAGCTCATCGGCAAGCGGGTGTCCATCGTGGAGGACACCCCCGGCGTCACCCGGGACCGGATCTACGGGGAGACGGACTGGAACGGCCGGAAATTCACCCTCATCGACACCGG
>CALXGG010000037.1 GCA_944387785.1 uncultured Oscillospiraceae bacterium
CAAGGTGAATGCCGCCGCAGGCGGCAGAGAGGGCAGCCTGGGCTGCGGAGCCCCCGCCGGAAACCGCCGGGGCTGGCAAGCCCCGCCCCCCGCCGGGAGGCTCACAGCAGTCCCTCCTGCCGCAGGGACACATAGTCGTCGTCGGCCACGATGATGTGGTCGGCCAGGGTCACGTTCACCGCCTCCAGGGCGTCCCGGACCTGGAGGGTGGCCACCTTGTCCTCCCGGGAGGGCAGCGCCACGCCGCTGGGGTGGTTGTGGGCCAGGGCCACCAGCACCGCGTTGGACAAGATGGCGTTCTCCACGATCTTCCGGAGGTTCACCCCCAGGGCCGCGGCGTCCCCCTCGCAGACCTTCCGGCAGGAGAGGAGGCGGCCCTTGGCGTCCAGGCACAGCTGGTACATGACCTCCGTGGGCTGGGCCACGAACTGCTCTACAAAGAATTCCCCGATCCGCTCGGTGGTATCCAGCACCACCTCCCCGGCGGCCATGGACATCCGGGCCCGGCGGTAGACCTGGGGCACCAGCTTCAAAAGGGTGGCGGCGCCGGGGCCCATGCCCTCCACCCGCTCCAGCTCCTCCGCCGGGGCGGAGAGAACGGCGTGGAGGCTGCCGAAGCGGTCCATCAGGGCGTGGGCCACCGGGTTGGTGTCCCGGCGGGGGATGGCGTAGTAGAGCAGCAGCTCCAGCACCTCGTGGTCGGCGAAGGCGTCGATGCCGTGCTGGCGGAACTGGAGGCGCTTGCGCTCCCGGTGCCCGCTGTGGTCGGCCATGGTCCCTGTCTCCCTTCGTCAAAATTCGCCTGCCGGGGCCCTTCCCCGGGGCGGAAAACACTGTCTCATCATTGTAACACACAAACATCTGTTTCACAAGGGCTTTTTGGCCCGGAAGATTTGCCCCGGCGGACTTTGCGGGGATTTTACCGGCCCCTTCCGGAAAAAAGGTTGACAGGGCCGCGGCGGGGGGCATAATATAAAAATACTGTGGATTTTCCCGGGAAATGGGGAGAGAATACCCTGTGGGGAGAAGGGAGGCCGCCGCGTGATCGATCTGGAGGAGAGCGTATTCATGGACCAGGTGGAGGAGCTGGTGGAGAGCCGGCGCTGGGCCCAGCTGCGGGACATGCTGCTGCTGCTGGAGCCGGCGGACATCGCCCTGATCCTGGACAAACTGCCCGAGGACCGGCTGCCTTTGCTCTACCGCCTGCTGCCCAAGGAGACGGCGGCGGAGGTGTTCGTGGAGATGGAGCCGGAGGCCCAGGAGCTGCTCATCAAGGGCTTCTCCGACACGGAGCTGAAGGAGGTCCTGGAGGAGCTGTATGTGGACGACACCGTGGACATCATCGAGGAGATGCCCGCCTCGGTGGTCAAGCGGATCCTCCAGCACACGGACCCGGAGACCCGGAAAAGCGTCAACGAGATCCTGAAATACCCGGAGGACTCCGCCGGGTCCATCATGACCACGGAGTTCGTGGACCTGAAGCGGGACATGACCGTGGAGGACGCCTTCAAGCGCATCCGCCGCACCGGCATCGACAAGGAGACCATCAACATCTGCTATGTCACCGATCCCAGCCGGCACCTTTTAGGGCTGGTGTCCATCCGCACCCTGCTGCTGGCGGAGGAGGACCAGGCCATCGAGGACATCATGGAGACCAACGTCATCTTCGCCACCACCCTGGAGGACAAGGAGGACGTGGCCCAGCAGCTGAGCAAATACGACTTTTTGGCCATGCCGGTGGTGGACAAGGAGAGCCGCCTGGTGGGCATCGTCACCATCGACGACGCCATCGACGTCATGGAGGAGGAGGCCACCGAGGACTTCGAGATCATGGCCGCCATCACCCCCACCGACAAGCCCTACCTCCGCGCCGGCGTGTGGGAGACGGTGAAAAGCCGGATCCCCTGGCTGATGCTGCTGATGCTCTCCGCCACCTTTACCGGCATCGTCATCAACAGCTTCGAGGACTCCCTGGCCCGGTGCTCGGTGCTCATCGGGTTCATCCCCATGCTGATGGGCACCGGCGGCAACAGCGGCAACCAGAGCTCGGTGGCGGTGATCCGCGGCCTGAGCCTCAACGAGATCGGCTTTTGCGATCTGATGGAGGTAGTGTGGAAGGAGAGCCGGGTGGCGGTGGTCTGCGGGGTGTTTCTGGCCTGCGGCAACTTTGTCAAGCTCCTGGTGGTGGACCGGCTGCTGATGCACAACGCCGATGTGACGCCCCTGGTGGCCCTGGTGATCTGCCTGACATTGGTGTGCACCGTGTTCTGCGCCAAGGTGGTGGGCTGCATGCTGCCCCTGCTGGCGGAGAAGATCGGACTGGACCCGGCGGTGATGGCCGCCCCCTTCATCAGCACCATCGTGGACGTGCTGAGCCTGGTGATCTATTTCGCCTTCGCCACCGCCCTGCTGGGGTTGTAGGAGATCCTTTGACCCGCCCTGCCGCGAAGCCCGCGGCGGGGCGGTTTTTTGCTGCCGGCTCCCGCCGGCGGGGGGCCTTTTCAGAGGATGGTTCCTCTGAATCTCTTTTTTCAGCCCGCCGGGCTGTTTGCCGACCGCGGGCCCACTTTTGGCCGCCCAAAAGTGGGCGGAAAAACCGCCGGGGAGACCCCGGACCCCCTTTTTTTGTCTAATCGGTGGGTATCAGGGCTGATGCCCAGATGCCGCTGAATCTCCTTTATGCCTTCGGCCACCTCGTAACCAGTGCGGCGGGTGTCCGACTTCGCCTGACGGCCCTCGTGCTGAAAGTGGTTTCTGATTTTCTTTCAGCGGAGCCCCTCGGGCTGAGAGGCGTTTCTTTTTTACTGACGAAAGCCAAGTGCTTTCGATAGCCGCAGGCAGTCCGATACGGGAAAAGGAGATGCATGTATCCCTTTAACAGGGCCAACGGCCGAAGCAACGACGAGAATCCCGCCGCAGATCGGATCCCCGGAGGATTTGGTAGCTTCAGTGGCTGCGCACCCGCCCAGTCTGATACGGACTGGTTGGACAAAAGGGCGGGGGTCCAGCCCGAAGGGGGCTGGCGCTTTTTCGGTTCACTTTTGTGCGTACAAAAGTGAACCCGTCGGAGACAAAACAGCGCCGAGGGCCGCTTCCGGCCCCTTCGGAATCCCCCGGGGCCCGGGGGCGGAGCCTCCGTTGGAAAGTCCCGGAGCCCGGGGCCAGACAGGTCCCGCCGATAAGCACCCGGGGCTGCTGGGCAGGCAGTCCTCAAAAATGTAAAAAGTATTTGACATTCTGACAAGCATCGTGTATACTCCAAAATGTAAAAAGTATTTGACATTTCCGGCGGGGAAATCCCACGGGAAAGCAGAAAGGAGAAAAGCGTATGGAAATGGAGGCCATGCCCCTGGGGGCAATGATCTTTCTGATCGTGGTGCTGGCGCTTTTTGCGGTCATGGATGTGGTCATGCTGGTGACGCTGCTGCGGCCCGGCGATGAGCGGGGCCAGGTGGTGGTGTGGAAGGCCAGCGCCTGGACCCTGCTGGCCATGGTGGGGACGCTGATCCTGGACGTGATCGAAAATTTCGTCCGTGGCCAGTACATGAGCGTCAACCCCTTTGTTTTGCTGGAGGTCATGGCCATCGTCTACTGTGTCGCCCTTCTGGTGTTCAAGAAAAGGCACGGTGGCTGATATGGAAAACAAGATCCGGGAGCGGCGCCGTGAGCTGGGGATCTCCCAGGAGGAGCTGGCCAGGCGCTGCGGCGTGTCCCGCCAGACGGTGAACGCCATCGAGAACAACAAGTACGATCCCACCTTATCCCTGGCCTTCCGGCTGGCCCGGGAGCTGGAGACCCCTGTGGACACCCTGTTTGTCCACCCGTAGCCCCTGAAAAAAGAAAATTTCAAAAAAAGGACTGGGGCGCGGTCCTCCTGTATAAAATCCCTTCCGCCGGGCACACTAACCCCGGCGCGAGCCGAAATACTAGGGAACAGGGAGGATCTGTCCTATGAGCAACTGCACCAACGGTTCCTGCACCCCCAACCGGTCCATCAAGTGCACCGTGAGCAACTGCGCTTACCACTGCGCGGACCAGCAGTACTGCGGCCTGAACACCATCCAGGTGGGCACCCACGAGAGCAACCCCACCAAGTGCCAGTGCGTGGACTGCGAGAGCTTCAAGCTCAAGGGCTGAGGCAAAAGCGGCGGCAGGGGAGGCGTATCAAAGGCCCCGCCGCCGCTACATACCTTCTGTGGGCGGAGAGGAGGGCGCGGACTATGAAGCGGGAAAACCGGCAGCGGCTGGCGGGGGCCGCCGCGGGAGTGGTCAACGGGCTGTTCGGCGGCGGCGGCGGCACGGTGCTGCTGCCGGTGCTGGCCCGGGAGCTGCCGGGGCGGCAGGCCTTCGCGGTGTGCGTGGCGGCCATGCTGCCCATGTGCGCGGTGTCGGCGGCGGCGGGCCTGCTCCAGGACCCGCCGCCCCTGTGGCAGGCGGCCCCCTGCCTGGCGGGAGGCCTGCTGGGAGGGGTCCTGGGGGGCCTTACCTTCGGGAAGGTGCCGGTGGGCCTGCTGCGGGCGGCGGCGGGGCTGTTCATGCTCTACGGCGGGGTGCGGTACCTGCTGTGAGGGAGGCGGTGATCATGTTCCTCTGCGCCCTGGCCGCCGGCACCCTCTCCGCCTGGGGCGTGGGGGGCGGGACGCTGCTGCTGCTGGTGCTGACGCTGCTGCTGGGGGTGGACCAGCGCCAGGCCCAGACCTTGAACCTGCTGTTCTTCCTGCCGGCGGCGGGGGCGGCCCTGCTCTTTCATAGCCGCCATGGGCAGCTGGACGCCGCCGCGGTACGCTGCACGGCCCTGCCCGGGGCCCTGGCGGCCCTGGCGGGGGCCGTGGCGGCGGGCCTGGTGGATACGGCGCTGCTGCGCCGGCCCTTCGGCCTCTTCCTCCTCTGGGCGGGGCTGTCCCTGCTGGGGGGCGGACGCCGGGCCGGGCGCGGCGGGGGCTCCGGCCCGGGGAACGGGGAGACGGCACCCGGCCCGGAGCCGGGAGCCCCGTCCTCCGGCGGGGCGGGCCCCGGGCCAAAAAACAGCGGCGGAGGCTGATGCCTCCGCCGCTTGGCGCAATGGGGGGATGGGCCGCCGGGTCAGGGGTTCAGCCAGCCCGGGGGCTCGGTGTCCGGCGTGTCCGTGCCGGGATCGGTGGCGCCCGGGTCTGTGGCGCCGCCGCCGGTCTCCGTGGAGCCGTCGGGCCGGCCGGCGATGCCCACCAGCACGATCTCGTTGCGGTTTTTGTAGCTGCTCTTGGCCTCCGGCTGGCTGGAGATCAGGTTGCCGTCCCCGTCGTAGACGTTCCGGTAGGACTGGACCTCGTAGCCGGTGTAGCCGCTCTGCTTCTGCTCCTGGGTGCCCCAGGCCAGGTCCTCCGTCTCCACGTACTCCGTCTCGTAGCCGCTGGAGCTGAGGATCTCCCGGGTCATCTTCACATAGGTGTCGTCGGTCTTGGTGCCGTAGATCTTCACGGTGATCTCGCTGTTTTCATAGGACACGTCCAGGCGGATGGGGTAGCCGGTGTTGTTCCTGAAGCGGAACTCCGGCCCGCCCCAGCTGACGGTGGCGTCCATGCCCAGGGTGATGTAGGAGGGGGCGTAGCGGTGGGCGTAGCGCTCCACGATCTCCAGGTTGGCCAGCAGGGTGGCCAGGTAGATGGTGCTGGAGGTCTGGCAGATGCCGCCGCCGATGGAGTCCACGGTCTCGCCGTTGATGTAGGAGGGGGCGGGCCCGTAGCCCCGCTCCTCGGTGCGCTTGCCCACCACCTGGTTATAGTCAAAGACGTCCCCGTCGTTGAGGATGGTGCCGTTGACCGCCTGGCCGGAGAGCTTGACGTTGCTCTTCCGGGTGGAGGTGCCGGTGACCTTGGTGGTGCAGGTGGAGAGGAGGTCCCGGAAGAGGACTTCCTCCAGCTCCTCAGCTGTGACGGCGGGGAAGGTCACCTGGGCGGGCAGCTGGAGGGTCTCCCCGTTGAGGGCGGCGTCCAGGGCCAGCCGGGCGGCCTCCACGTCCAGGGACACCCCCACGGTGCCGTCCACCACCTGGCCGGTCTCCGTGTCATAGCGGGCGGGGGTGGCCTCGGCGGACAGCCCGGCGGCCATGGCGTCCAGGTCCAGGGGCTGGGCGGGCAGGGAGGACCAGGCGGCGTCGATCTCGCCGCCGGCGGAGCCCATGATGGCCTCGGCCAGGGCCTCCCGGTCCAGGGCCCGGCCGTCCTGGTGCTTGGTGGCGAAAAGGCCCTCCCGGGTCAGCTCCCAGCTGCCGTCCAGGGGCGCCAGGTCAAAGTCCCCGGCGATGTCCGCCACCGCCGCCTCCAGCTCCTTCTCGTCATAGAGGATGGCGGGGGAGAGCTCCGTGGTCAGGCCCAGAAGGCCCCGGGCCATGGCCCAGCCGCCGGTG
Source organism: uncultured Oscillospiraceae bacterium (assembly GCA_944387785.1). Classification (GTDB taxonomy): domain Bacteria; phylum Bacillota; class Clostridia; order Oscillospirales; family Oscillospiraceae; genus Pelethomonas. The sequence continues at coordinate 6,386 of CALXGG010000037.1, forward strand.
AAGAAGCCGGCGAAGCCCTCCTCCCGGCCCACGGACCACGCCTGGTCCGCCAGCTCCCGGGCGTTGGTGTAGCCGCCCAGCTGGGAGGGGGCGTAGGTCCCCAGCTCCCGTCCGTCGGCGGTGATGGTGTAGGTATAGGGGTCGGTCAGCTGGTCCATGCGGGTCTCCAGCATGGCCTGGGCCTGGTCCCGGCTCCGGCCCCCCAGGTCCACGGGCCCCACGTGGACCCCGGGGAATATCTTGTCATAGCCGCCCGCGTACAGGCACAGCCCCAGGGCCGCGCCCAGCGCCAGGGCGGCCAGGACAGCGGCGATGATCCCGGCCACGGGCAGCCGCTTGGGGGCCTCCGCGGCGGTTTCGGGCTGGGGAACGCGCTTGCCTTCCATAGCAATCTCCTCTCTCGATGGGTCGCGAAAATAAGAGCGCCGGAGGGGCCTTGCGGGGAGATCCCGCGCCTCCGGTTTCCCCAGTGTACCACAGCTTCCGGGAAAAAGCATTACAATTCTGTAACAAGCCGCCGGAAATATTTGCGCTTTCCGGGCGGGAAACGGGGAAAAGCGTCTTGACTTCGGGGTATAACAGGTGTAAAATGCCGAACTATGTTTTTTGTTTTCCCGGCGGCGGGAGAGCCGCCGGGGACAGGCGGGGCCAGCCGGCGCGGGGCCGGGGCCGTCCCGCGGGGGGCGGGGGCCGGGGCCCCCGCCGGCGCGGCGAAGCGCGGGAGGGATCGATATGGCGGTCAAGTACATTTTCGTTACCGGAGGCGTGGTCTCCGGCCTGGGCAAGGGCATCGCGGCGGCGTCTTTGGGACGGCTGCTCAAGCAGCGGGGCCTGAAGGTGAAGGTCCAGAAGCTGGACCCCTACCTCAACGTGGACCCCGGCACCATGAGCCCCTACCAGCACGGGGAGGTGTTCGTCACCGACGACGGGGCGGAGACGGACCTGGATCTGGGCCACTACGAGCGGTTCATCGACGAGAGCCTGGACAAAAACTCCTCCGTCTCCTCAGGGCAGATCTACTGGGAGATCCTCAGCCGGGAGCGGCGGGGGGACTTCCTGGGGGGGACGGTGCAGATCATCCCCCACGTCACCGGGGAGATCAAGCGGCGGATCTACTCCCTGGACGTGCCCGGGGCCGACGTGGCCATCGTGGAGATCGGCGGCACCGTGGGGGACATCGAGTCCCAGCCCTTCCTGGAAGCCATCCGGCAGGTGGCGGCGGAGCGGGGGCGGAACAATGTCATGTTTATCCATGTGTCCCTCATCGTCGCCATCCCCGGCACCGGGGAGCTGAAAAGCAAGCCCACCCAGCACTCCGCCAAGGAGCTTTTGAGCCTTGGCATCCAGCCGGACGTGATCCTCTGCCGCAGCGACCGGGAGGTGCCCCGGGAGGTGCTGGACAAGATCTCCCTCTTCTGCAATATCCCCCCGGAGAACGCCATTCCCAATCTGACGGCCCCCATCCTCTATGAGGTGCCGCTGATGCTGGAGCGGGAGGGCCTGGCGGACGTGGTGGTGCGGCGGCTGGGCCTCATCTGCCACATGCCGGACCTTACCGAGTGGGCCACCATGGTCCACCGGGCCAAGACGGCGGAGGGGACGGTGACCATCGCCCTGGTGGGCAAGTATGTGGCCCTCCACGACGCTTATCTCTCGGTGGCGGAGGCCCTGACCCACGGCGGCATCGAAAACGGGGTGAAGGTGGCCATCCGGTGGGTGGACAGCGAGACGGTCACCGATGAAAATGCGGCGCAGCTGCTGGCGGGCTGCGGCGGCGTCCTGGTGCCCGGAGGCTTCGGCAGCCGGGGGGTGGAGGGCAAGATCAGCGCCATCCGCTACGCCCGGGAACGGAAGGTGCCCTTCCTGGGCATCTGCCTGGGGATGCAGATGGCGGTGGTGGAGTTCGCCCGGAACGCCGCGGGCCTTGCCGGGGCCCACTCCAGCGAGCTGGACCCCCGGACCCCCTATCCGGTCATCGACCTGATGGCGGACCAGGTGGACGTCACCGACAAGGGGGGCACCATGCGCCTGGGCAGCTGGCCCTGCGCGCTGGCGGAGGGCAGCCGGGCCGAGGCTGCCTACGGCTGTGAGCGGATCGACGAGCGCCACCGCCACCGCTACGAGTTCAACAACACCTACCGGGAGGCCCTGGCGGCGGCGGGGCTGGCCCTGACGGGCCTGTCCCCCGACGGGCGGCTGGTGGAGATCGTGGAGCTGCCCGATCACCCCTGGTTCGTGGGCGTCCAGTTCCACCCGGAGCTGAAGAGCCGGCCCAACAGGGCCCACCCGCTGTTCCGGGCGTTCATCGCCGCCGCCAAGGAGCGGGAGAAGGGCTAGGCCGGTCCCCGCAGGGCCGTTGGGCCGGCTTTTGCCGTCCTCCGGCGGTTCCCGCCGCGCTGCGGCGGGGAGCCGGATGGGGCATTATGGGCGGGACGCGGAGCGTCCCCGCGGCCCAACAAGGCCCATCCGCTGTTCCGGGCGTTCATCGCCGCCGCCAAGGAGCGGGAGAAGGGCTAGGCCGGTCCCCCGCAGGGCCCTTGGGCCGGCTCATGCCGTCCTGGCGGCGGTTCCCGCCGCATCGCGGCGGGGGCATACCGCCCGGTATGCGGCGGTTTTACGGCCGTTTCGACAAAACCTTAGCAATATTTAAGAAAAAGTTAGGGATCTCCAACCTTGCCAACCTCTGGGTTTGTGGTATAATAGCCGCAAAGCGGCTCTTATACTTTTATTCCATGTCCTTTTTCTCGCCCCTTACGGGGCAACCGAAAAAGTGACGTATTACACCATGACAGCACAGCTGTCATGGTGTAATACAGGATACATTCCGTATATGTGCCGAGTGTCGGCCGGGGCCCCGGGGAGCCGGAGGCCGCCGGTGTGTTTGGGGGGGAGCCGGGCCCGACGGCGGGCCTGTACATGCTCCCCGAAAGAAAGGAGCGCGTTATGCGAGAGTATATTATCCTGACCGACAGCTGCTGTGATTTTCCTGCGGACATGGTGGAAGAGCTGGGCCTTGTGGTGCAGCCTCTGTCCTTCCTGATGGAAGGCAAGGAGTATTTCAACTACCCCGATAACCACGACATGGATCCCCATGTGTTTTATGAAAAGCTCCGCGCCGGTACCCTGGGCACCACCTCCGCTGTCAGCGTGGGGGTATTCCAGGAGGCCATGGGCAAGATCGTAGAGGAGGGCAAGGACATCCTCTGCATCAGCTTTTCCTCCGCTCTCTCCACTACTTACCAGTCTGCCTGCATCGCCGCCCAGGACGTGATGGAGGCCCACCCCGGCAGCAAGGTGCTGGTGGTGGACAGCCGCAGCGCCTCTCTGGGTCAGGGACTTCTGGTGTATCTTACCGCCCAGAAGAAAATGGAAGGGCTGAGCCTGGAGGAGCTGCGGGACTATGTGGAGAGCATCAAGCTCAGTGTCTGCCACTGGTTTACCGTGGATGACCTCCACCACCTCAAGCGGGGCGGCCGGGTGTCTGCGGCGGCGGCCCTGGTGGGCACCATGCTGCAGATGAAGCCGGTGCTCCATGTGGATGACGAGGGACGGCTGATCCCGGTAAGCAAGGTCCGGGGCCGCAAGGCGTCCCTGAAGGCCCTGGTGGACCAGATGGAAGAGCTGGTGACGGATCCTTCCGTGGTGTTCATCAGCCACGGCGACTGCGGCGACGAGGCCCGGGAGCTGGGAGAGACCATCAAGGCCAAGTTCCCGGTGAAGAAGCTGGTGATCAACTATGTGGGCCCGGTGATCGGCAATCACTCCGGACCGGGCACCATGGCACTGTTCTTCCTGGGCAAGCACAGATAAGAAACCGGCAGGGCAAGGCCGCTCCTGTGACGGCCCCAGCCGGTACGCCATCGGCAAAAAGCGCCGTGGGATCCACTGGATCCCACGGCGCTTTTCTGCTTATCAGACAGGCTTCTCTTTTATCCGTTTTTTTGCAGCCGCAGCCGCTTGGATTCGATCACCGCGGAGAAGATCTCCCGCAGGGCCCGGCTCTCGCCGTCCCGGTCCTCCATCTGGTCCTTGGGCAGGATCCAGGCCTGGTTGGCCGCCAGGTACAGGTAGAAGGCCTTCTTCGTCTCCTCCACCTTCATCAGCTTGTCGAAGCCCAGCCGGGCCTCCCGGTCGTCCACCGTCACATGGAGGCCGAAGCCGTCGATGCGGGTGTGCTGGACGTACCGCTCCCGGCCGGAGCGCCGGGATTCCTTTGCCACCTTCCACCGGGTGGCCAGGGCCATGACCAGGGCCACCAGGGCCATCACCACCACCGCCGCCGCCAGGGAGAGCAGGATCTCCACAAGGGCGCTTGCGGCGACCTGGAACAGGTTCAGATAGTACCAGGCGGTCAAGCCCCCCGCAAGGCCAAAGCCCAATATGCCCTTGCGCCAGGAGCGCAGCAGCAGCCGGGTATAGAAGTCCCGGGTCTCTTTCAGACCTATCACGAAATCACGCCGGTATGACATGGCCCTTACCCCCTTTCCGCCGGACGGCAGGTGAAGGAGAACCAGCCCTCGGAGGCGTGGCTCTCGGAGATGGCGAAGCCCGCTTCCTCCAGCCTGCCCTTTACCTCCTCCGCCCGGTCGTCGATGATGCCGGAGCAGATGAACACGCCGCCCTGGGCCAGCAGCTCCCCCACGGTGGGGGCCAGGGCGATGATCACGTCGGAGACGATGTTGGCCACCACGACGTCCCAGCCGCCGCCCATATCCTTCCGGAGGCCCGGGTCGCCCGTCACGTCCCCGGCCCGGACGGTATAGCGGTCCCGGCCCACGCCGTTGAGGGCGGCGTTCTCATAGGCCACGTCCACCGCCTTCTCGTCGATATCGCAGGCAAAGGCCCGCTCCGCCCCCAGCAGCAGGGCGGCAATGGACAGGATACCGCTGCCGCAGCCCAGGTCCAGCACCCGCATGCCGGGCTTTACCAGCTTCTCCAGGGCCTGCAGGCACAGCCGGGTGGTGGCGTGGCTGCCGGTGCCGAAGGTGAGGCCCGGGTTCATCCGCAGGGCCACCCGGCCGTGGGGCTCCGCCTGCTCCCAGTCGGGGATGACGATGAGCCGCTCCCCGATCTCCATGGGCTTGTAGAAGGCCTTCCAGTTGTTCTCCCAGTCGGCGTCCTCGATGCCGTCCATGGTCATGAGGAGGGGGGCGTACTCCGGGTGGGCCTTCTTCAGCTCCGCCAGGGCGATCCGGGCCGCCGCCACAGTGGTGAAGCCCTGGCTGCTGTCCTCCACATAGAAGGTGACGCGGCACTTGCCGGACATGGACTGGTCCAGCGCCTCGTCCACATAGTCCCAGTACTGCTGGTTGTTCTCCAGGAACTCCCGGAAATCCCCCTCGTCCTCGATGACCAGGCCTTCGATGCCCAGGTCCTCCAGCAGGCTGGACACCGGCTCCAGCCCGGCGGGGGAGGTGTCGATGTGTATGGCGAGCCACTTCATGGCGGTGCCTCCTCTTTCGTGTGGGTGCCCGCCGGGCCGCCCCGGCGGGGTATGGAGGTATTATAGCCTATGGGGCGGGATTCTTCAACCCCGGGACTGCCCGGCGGGGAGAAGGGCCGCCCCCGGCAAAAAAGAGAGGCAGACGCTCACGCGCCTGCCTCTTCTCCTATGGCGAGGTATGCCCCGTGGCCCCGGCCCGCCTCGTCCAGGAGCACCACCTCGTGGTACACGGGCCCCTCGGCCCAGTCTGCTGCGGCGTAGAGGGTCCGCTTCACCCCTTCGGCGCTCTCCTCCTCCACGATGAGGAAGGCGGCGTCCGCCGCAGGCACCAGGGCGGGCAGCTCCCCGGTGAGGGGAAGGGCGGTGATGTTCACCACGCTGTTGTCCCCGCCGAACTCCACCACCCGCAAAGCGGTAAGCCGGGGGGTGTATTCGACCCGCACGGAGACGCTGACGCTGTCCGTGCGGCTCTCCCCGTTTTCCGTGTAGGTATACGTTGCGTCGCTGGAGAAGCCCATGCCGGAGCCGCCTCCGCTGTAACTGTTGCCGCTGCCGTCCAGATATACCTGGCCGTCGGCGGTCTCAAAGACCCGGTAGGCGTGCCAGATGCCGGCGTCCTCAAGGGCATCCCAGTCCGCCGGCGCGTCCAGGGGCGGCCCCCACCAGATCACCCCGGAGGCGGTCTCCGCAGTGCCCTGGTCGCTGCTGTTGAGGGCGGTGCCCTCCTCGCCGGGGGACATATTGGACACCACCTGAGTCACCGGGCCGTAGTCCTCCTGGGTGTGGCGGATAAAGAGGGAGTAGCCCTCGAGGCCGGGAAAGGAGATATTCCCGGTGTCCGGGTCCTCCTCCCCCGGCAGCACCTCCCGGGGGATGGTCACGGAGCCGTACTTCCCGGTGTCCAGGGACTCCGTCCCCAACTCCGTCAGGTGGGGGCTGCTGTAAAAGTCGGTGTAGGTCCCCGGCGGGTCGTAGACCACATAGAGGCCGATCCAGCGGCCCTCCGGGGCGGCCTCCCGCTCCGGCCGGGCCAGGGAGCAGCCGGCGGTCAGGGCCGTCAGGGCCGCCGCCAGCAGCAGACACAGCCATTTATTCCTCATGTTCGTCCTCCAGTCTGCCGTCGAAGCGGAGGATATCCCCCACATCGCAGCCCAGGTAATAGCAGATGCGGTTGATGGTGTGGAAGCGGACGCCGTTGGCCTTGCCGGAGCGGAGAATGGAGAGGTTGGCCTCGGTGATGCCCACCTGGGCGCACAGCTCCTTGGCGGTGATGCCCCGCTCCTTCAAAAGCTCGCTGAGATGTACGGTGATGGCCATGGCGCTGCCCCCCTATATGATGGAGTCGTTGTCCTCCCGGAGGGCCAGGCCCTGCCGCATCCAGCGGCTCAGGAGGAACATGGCCCCCGCCAGGGCCAGGGGCAGGAGGTTCAGCTCCACCTGGAAATCCACCTTCACCAGGAGGGAAAAGGCGGCCAGCTGTAAAAGGTTCACGGTGAGAGCCAAGATAGCTGCCGCCTGGGCGGCCATCCGGCAGGCCAGGGCGGTGCGGTCGCAGAGGGCGGCGGTGTCCCGGGAGAAGGGCTCCCGGCCCCCGGCCTCCACCAGCCGCCCGCCCCACAGGAGGGCCGCCGCCCCCAGCAGGTAGGGCGCCACCCGCAGGATACCCAGCACCGCCAGCATAAAGAGGGTAAAGGAGACGTCCCCGGTGTTGCCGGAGCGGACGCTGTCGGCGGCGGCGCGCCAGGCCGACGCCTGGTTCACGCCCGCCCCAAAGGCCAGCAGGAAGGCGCAGCCGGTGAGAAGAATCCTCACTGCCGCTGCCAACCGCTCACCCGGCGCCTCTGCCAGGGCCCGGAGAAAATCCAGCACCAGCCACGTCACCGCCGTGGCCAGGATCACGCCCAGCTGGCCTGCCGGCAGAAAGGGGGCGGCCAGGCTGCCAATGAGGGTGGGGTTCACGGCGTAGTAGAGAAGGGCGAAGAGCTGGGGGATCAGCAGCAGCAGTACCCAGTCCTCCGTCGCCTTCCGCTTCCGCCGCAGCAGCAGGAAGGGGAGAAGGGGCAGAAGGGATACTGCCAGCACGATGGCCCAGGCGGCGGCGTTGCCGCCGCCTCCCGAGAGGGAGAGCCCCCGCAGGGCCTGCCCCAGGGCGTTTACCGGGGCGGTAAAGGTCTCGTAGGTCATATCCCCGGGAAAGGCCAGGGCCAGCAGGGCCCCCAGCAGAGCAAAGCCCAGGGTGAGATACATTTTTTTGGCAATGGATGTCTGTTCCATAAGGCACCTCCCAGTGCTGTGTGGTGATTTATCGGCGGATGGTCAGGTCCACGCCCCATCCCCGGCCGTCCTCGTCCAGAAGGATCACCTGGTGAAGGGCGGTCCCCTCCTGGGACAGGTCGTAGCTGGTGTGCTTCACGCCGTCGGCACTCTCCTCCTCCACCGCCACCCAGGCGGTCTCGGTGGGCACCGTGACGGCGGACAGCTCCTCCGACAGAGACAGCGGCGTGGTGCTGAGGACCTGGTTGTCCTTGTCAAAGGCCACCACCCGCAGGGCGGTGAGCCGGGGGGTGTACCGGGCGGCTACGGTCATGGAGAGGGTGTCGGTGCGGAGCTTGCCCTCGTCATCCCGGTAGGCGTACTCCCCCTGGCGGAAGGGCCCGCCGCCGGAGCCGTAGGAGCAGGGCGTGACGTGGGTATCCAGGTAGAAGGCCCCTGCGGGGGTGCGGTATACCGGATAGGAGAACCAGAGGCCGCCGTCCTCCTGGGGGTCAAAGTCCGCCGGAGCGTCCAGGGGCGGGCCCCACCAGACAGTGCCGGAAGCGGTAAGGCTGTCGCCTGTCTCCGTGGAGGATACCGCGTTCTCCACCGGCCCCGGGGACATCTCCGTCACGCTGGGGACGGTGATGCGATCCCCCTCCCGGCCCAGCACCAGCAGAGCTGATCCGGTGAGCTTGGGGAAGGTGAGGGTGCGGCTCTCCTCATCCCAGTCCCCCCAGACGATCTCCTGGGAGAGCCGGCGGGAAACCGGATCGGCGGTAAATTCCTCCTGGGACTGATAGACCATGTAGTAGCCCACCCAGCGGTCCGCCCCGGCGTCCTCCCGGACGGGCCGGGCCAGGGAACAGCCGGTAAGGGCGGCCAGGGCCGCCGCCAAAACCAGGCACAGCAGTCGTCGCTTCATAGGAGTACCTCCCCTTTGAGGGCGGGATGCCCTCTGGCTGGAAATTATTGTTTTACGATAATTTACTAAGGACACCCTACCACAGAAATTATTGTTTGTCAATAATTTTTGGGGGATTTGGTTCCCGGGCCTGTCCAGCCCAGGCCGCCCTCTCCGCCGCCGGGCGGGAACGCAGCGGGGCTTTCCCAGCCCCGGGGCCCGGTGGTTCTCGGCGGTGGCTCCGCCCCCGGTAACAGCATCCGAAGCCAGGCGCTTCGGGCTTCGGCTCCCGGGCCTCCCCGGCCCCGGCGGTTTTCGACGGGGGCTCCGCCCCCGGGCCCCGGGGTACTTTTTGCTCGTGCAAAAAGTACCCAAAAACACGCCAAAACCAAGGTTTTGGAATCCCTTGCCCAATCGGACACCATCAGACTTTGCCGGTGTCCAGCCACTGAAGCCGCCAAATCCTTCGGGGATCCAATCTGTACCGGGCTTCTCGTCGATGCTTCGGCCGTTGGCCCTGTTAAAGGGATACATTTATCTGTTTTCTTGCGTCGAACGCCTGGGGCTTTTGAAAGCACGCCGACTTCCGCCAACAGAAAACAGAAACGCCTCTCAGCCCGAGGGGCTTACCGAAAGAAAATCAGAAACACCTCTCAGCCCGAGGGCCGTCAGGCGAAGTTAGATATTCGCTGCACCGATTACGAGGTAGCCGGAGGCAAAGAGGTATTTCAGCGGCAACCGGGTACTCCCTTGCAGGTGTCCGATTAGGCCTTGTTTGAAAAATAAAAGTTGCACAATAGAAGCAATAGTATAAAATTAAGAGCATGAAACGATATGAA
>CALXGG010000038.1 GCA_944387785.1 uncultured Oscillospiraceae bacterium
CCCTTGGCGTAGTCGGTGATGACGGAGAAGGCGGTGACCTCGGTGGCGGTGCCGGAGGTGGAGGGGATGGCGCAGAAGCGGGCCTTGGTGCGCAGCTTGGGGAAGTTGAAGGGGATGCACAGGGCCTCGAAGGTGGTGTCGGGGTACTCATAGAAGGCCCACATGGCCTTGGCGGCGTCGATGGGGGAGCCGCCGCCGATGGCGACGATCCAGTCGGGCTGGAACTGGCGCATGGCCTCGGCGCCCTTCATGACGGTCTCCACGCTGGGATCGGGCTCCACGCCCTCGAACACCTGGACCTCCATGCCGGCGGCCTTCAGGTTGTCGCAGACCTTGTCCAGGAAGCCGAAGCGCTTCATGCTGCCGCCGCCCACCACGACGATGGCCCGCTTGCCGTCCAGCTCCTTCAGGGCGTCCAGAGCGCCCTTGCCGTGATAGAGGTCCCGGGGTAAAGTGAATCTGGCCATAGTGTTTTTCCTCCTGCGAAATTATTTTTATTTTGAGCCGGGATGGCCGGCCTCGGGTTAGCGTTAAAACTTTAACGATCTCCTTTGATTGTAGTGTAGCATAGGGATATGGAATTGTCAATAGTTTAACAATAAAAATTTTTTCGAAATCTAGAGAAGTTTTACCTGCGGTGCAGGCGGGCCGGAAGGGCTGCGGCCGCCTGTACCGGCATTGCTCCGGGGGCGCTGCCGGGGGGCGGCGGGCAGAAACACCGGCCCCGGCGGGGACGCCGGTCCTGTGGGCGGAAGGGGACCGGGAAGGCAGGGCACGCCGGGAGGGGGCTTGTTTCCCCGCCGGGGATACGGTATAATACTGGCATATCCAATCCATGACGGGAGGAGTTTTCCATGGAGCTGCTTTACTGGTTCGAGTCCATCCGCACGCCGGCCCTGGATGCGGTCATGTCCCTCATCACCCGGCTGGGGGAGGAGTCCTTTTTCCTGCTGGCGGCGCTGCTGGTGTTCTGGTGCGTGGACAAGCGCAGGGGCTATTACCTGCTGACGGTGGGGTTCGTGGGGACAGTGGCCAGCCAGTGGCTGAAGGTGGCCTGCGCGGTGCCCCGGCCCTGGGTGAAGGACCCGGATTTTACCATCGTGGAGTCGGCCCGGGCCGCCGCCACCGGGTACAGCTTCCCCAGCGGCCACACCCAGAGCGCGGTGGGGTATCTGGGAAGCATTGCCCGTTTCACCAGCCGATGGTGGCTCAGGGCGGTGTGCATCGTCCTGGCCCTGCTGGTGGCGGTGTCCCGGATGTATCTGGGGGTCCACACCCCGGCGGACGTGGGGGTGGGGCTCCTCATCAGCCTGGTGCTGGTGCTGGCACTGTATCCGCTGCTGGAGAGCACCCTCTGGTTCCCCAACCGGATGTACCTCATCATTGCCGCCATGCTGGCCCTCAGCGGGGCCTTCGTGGTGTATATGGAGCTGACCGTGCCGCCTGTGGGCAGCGCGGAGGTGCTGATGGAGGCCTACGGGAACTGGGCGGAGGCCCACAAGAACGCCTACTCCCTCCTGGGGGCGGTGTCCGGGGTACTGCCGGTGTACTTCTTTGACAGCAAGGTGCTCCAGTTCCCCACCCGGGCCCCCTGGTGGGGCCAGATCGTCAAGCTGGCGGGGGGCGTTGCCCTGGTGCTGGCGGTCAAGACCCTGCTGAAGGCCCCGCTGCTGGCCTTCTGCGGCGGCCACGACGCCGCCCACGCCCTGCGCTACTTCCTGGTGGTGCTGGTGGCCGGGTGCCTCTGGCCCATGACCTTCCGCTTCTTTGAGAAGTACGCCAGGTGACGGCGGCAGAGTAAGAGCCGCCCGCCCCGGCCCGCGCCGCCGCGGGACCGTATGCCGTATAAGGAACAGCGCCGCCGGGCCATTGGCCCGGCGGCGCTGCTTTGTGTATGGATGCTGCGGTCATTCCGCCACGGTGGTGCAGGTGATGGGGAAGGAGAGCTTCGGAATGAGGACGCCGTCCTCGTCCTGGGGAGCGCAGTCAACGGTGACGTTGACAGTCTGCACCGTGCCGGGGCTGAGACTGGCGGGCTGGGTGTAGGAATCCATCCCGAAAGAGGTGATGCGATAGTCCTCCGCCAGGCCCGCCGCCTCCAGCCTGGCCTCCAGGGCGTCCCAAACAGCGTCGCCAAGATCAAAGTCGCTGGCGGAGACGGCTTCCAGAGAGATGCCCTGGAAGCAGCTTTTCAGCTGATGATAGACGGCCTGCCTGTCCAGGAAATCCTGGCTCGCCGTCAGGGAGCCGTCCCCGGCCAGGGTCACCTGGGCGGTGAAGGGGCCGGTGGAGAGGGAGAATTCCTCCGGGGCGTAGCCCTCCATCGTGTAGACCGTGGAGAACATGGCGTAATAGGGGATCTCCAGGACGTCGCCGCTCCGGACGTTCTCCGGGAGGGAAAAGTCGTAGGAGACCATCACGTCTGTCAGCTGCTCCGCCTTATTGGTGCCCGCCAGGGACTGCTCCAGGCTGGCCTGGATGGCCTGGGCGATGGCGTCCAGGGACCAGTTGTCCCGGACAGAGGTCTCCACCGGGTAGGTATTACCCAGGGAGGTCACGCCGGGGGCCCAGCCCCGCATGAACCCATTCATCATCTCGCCGGACATGGAGGGGAGGGTCTCCCCGCTGGCGGCGTCCCCGCTGCCGTCGCTGAGGCCCAGGATCACCCGGACCTCCTCATCGGAGAGGGGTTCGCTGCGGCCCAGCTCCTCCGCCAGGGGGGAGCGCAGCCAGTACACCACGTTGTCCCGCTCCGCCTCGCTGATATAGGGGCTCTGGACCACGGAGGCAAAAGTGGTCCAATCGGCCTGGTAGAGTCCCACCAGGATGTCCTGGTAGGCGGCGGCGTAGGCGCCGTCGATGGCTTCGTCCACCGGGACGGAGAGGATATCATGGACCTGGTCCCAGTCGGCCTTTCCGCCCAGGGCGTAGTCGCTGAGGACGAAGAGAAGGGCCTCCAGCTCTCTGTCCCCGTAAATGTCACGGTAGCTGCTCCAGGAGAGGTAGGGGAGATAGGGGATGGCGGCGGCCATGTCGCTTTCGTAGCTGTCGTGGATCAGGCGGCAGATCGATTCCTCGGTGGCCAGCAGGCGGAACTCCGCCTGGCCCACCTGGGCCAGGAGCCGGTCGAAGGCGTCCTCCTGTCCCGCCAGGACCTTCCGGTCCTGGGCGGTGACGGCCTGGTAGACGTAGGGCGTGCCGTTGAGGTCGAATTCCGCCAGGACGGTCCCGGCGCCGCCCTCGTAATCCGCGGGCTGGGGCGTTACGGACAGCAGGAGTCCGCTGCCGGCAGAGGCCCACTTCTCATGGGCCTCAAAGGAGACGGCCTCATAGAAGGACACGCCGTCCTCCGTCTCTGTGTAGGCCACCGCGCCCACCCAATCCTCCGGCAGGGTCAGGGAGAAGAGGCCGCTGGAGTGGGTGTAGCTGACGGAGGAGAGGAGGGCGTAGGCGGGCAGCTGCCCCTGGAGCAGGGCCAGGGCTTCCGCCGCCGTCATGGCCTCGCCGCCCTCCTGCTGGCTGTACGCCCAGCGGAAGAGGTCCAGGATCTGGTCCTGCTGTTCCGCTGTCAGCTGCCGGAGGGCCGCGGAGGCGAAGCGCTGGGGCTGGGCCTCATACAGCAGCCACAGGATGGACTGGTAGCCCTCGGCGTACGCGCCGTCCAGCCCCTGGCAGGCGGAGAGGATGTACCAATAGTCGTTCCCCGTCAGGGCCTGGCCCTGCGCCTCCACATAGGCGTACAGGGCGCTCTGCACCGCCATAGGCAGGTCGAAGCCATCGCCGCCGGCGGCCTCCAGGGCCGCCCAGTCCATGTTCAGCAGCAGGGGCAGCCAGGCGGAGGTGTCGCCGTCCTCCTGGATGGCGGCCAGGATCTCCCGGGCGTTGTAGTAGAGCTGGGGGTCCCCGTCGTCGCTGGGGCCGAAGGAGGTGAACACATAGTGGGAGCCGTTCCAGAGGAAGAACCAGTCGTGGCGCTTATGGTAGAGCACGGTGGCCAGATCCTCGTCCAGGACCTCCCGGGTCTCATAGATGTGGCCGTCGTAGCCGTACTGCTCCGCCTCCTCCGGCTCCATGAGAAAGACCTGCAGGGACTCCTCCCCGGCGTAGATGCCGCTGCCCCGCTGGGCCGGCAGGACGAACAGTGCGTCCTCCGTCTCCTGGAAGGGCTGGCAGCCGGTGAGGAGCTGGTCGGTGAGGGCGGGGCTGAACAGGGTCAGCAGGTAATCCCGCAGCTCCGACAGGGAGTCGAAGCCCTCCACCCGGAAGTAGCGGCTGTCATCCGCCTCCAGCGTCTCCTGGCCGGTGGGGAGCGTGCCCAGGTCGAACCAGTCCCAGACGGTCCGGGCTTCCTGGTACAGGGCCAGGGCCTCCGCCTGGGTGATGCCGGGGGCGGGCTGCGTGTCCTGGGCGGCGGCGGACGTCCCGTCCGCCGCCGCAGCCTGGCTGCCGCCAAAGGTGAGCACCACCGCCGCCGCGGTCCCCGCCAGGATCAGGACCAGGGTGAGAAGGGCCATGTGGGGCCGCCGGACGATCAGCAGCAGCCGCTCCTTCATGGTCCGCTTTTTATCCGCCATGGTGGTGGCGGTATGGAGCAGGCAGGAGAAGGGCCGGCCGGGGGCGATCATGTCCACCAGGGTCTGGCCGTAATCCAGCCGCCGGTCCTCGCCCAGGCGGCGGATGGCGCTGTGGTCGCAGGCCAGCTCCCCGTCCCGGCGGCTGAGGACCGCCGCCCACCACACGAAGGGATCGAACCAGTATACGCACAGGCAGGCCATCCGCAGCAGGGCCCACAGGTGGTCGCCGTGGCGCAGGTGGGTCTGCTCATGGGCCAGGATGTGCTCCAGGCGGCCCGGGACCAGGGACTGCTCATTGATATAGATGGCCGGCCGCAGCAGCCCGCACAGGCAAGGGGAGGCCAGGCCCTCCACCAGATACACCGGCGTCCGGAAGCCCGCGGGCAGCGCCTCAGGGGACAGCCGCCGCCGCTTTTTCCGCAGGGTCAGGGCGAAGTGGAGGTTGGTCCCCGCCAGCAGGCAGCCCATAAGAGCCATCCCGGCGTACCATGCCGTACGCCAGGAAAACCGTTCCCGCGGGGCGGCGTCCGCCTCACGGTCCGTTTCCAGGATCGGGGCGGCGCTGTCCGCCGGATCCTGCCGGGAAGCCTCCGTGTTTTGCGGGGCGGCCTGTCCATAGCTGTCCTCCTGAAGGGCGGGCGCCCCGGCGGCTTCCCCGGTTTCCGGGGATGTCACGCCGGCCGCCGACGTGTTCCCGCCGGTGACGGCGCCCGGGGAGGAGGGCTCCTCCCGGGGAACAAGGATCTCAGAGAAATGCTGTTCCCAGGACGCCGCCGCCCCGGCGATGGACACCGGAGCGGGGAAGAGGGCGCCGGGGATCAGCAGCCGCAGGGCCACCAGAAGCCACAGGCCGTACTGGAGCCGGGGGTCGATCCGGCCCCGGAGGACCCGCCGCAGCAGGGCCAGGGCCAGCACCAGCACCGCGGAGGAGAGAAGGATCTCCGTCATGGCTGATCCCTCCTCGCTTTTTCCAGGATAGCGCTGAGCTCATCGATATCCGCCTGGCTGAGGCCCCGGCCGTCGGCCAGGGTGTTGACCATCAGCCCCACGCTGCCCCGGTAGACCCGCCGCAGCAGGGACTCCGTCTCCTGGAGGGCGGCCTGCTGCCGTGAGATCAGGGGGGCGTAGCGCCGGGCCCGGCCGCCTTCGTCGCAGGAGATGGCGCCCTTGGCCTCCAGCCGGCCGATCATGGTGACGATGGTGGATTTGCTCCACCCGGTGTCCGGCGCCAGGGCGTGGACCAGCTCCATCAGGGTCCGGGGGGACGCCTCCCAGAGGTGGTTCATGATCTGCCACTCCCCGGGGGAGAGCAATACGGATGTGGTGCCCATCATGGATTCACTCCTTTCCCGCAGGGGCGGCGGAGCCGCCCCCTCTCTTGCAGAGATATGGGATCCTAAGGTCAATATACCACCATGTATGACACTTGTCAACCATATTTGCAACATGCCGCCGACGCCGGGGCGGCCATTAGAAAATGGCTGTTATATATTAGAAAATTTCATATAAAAACGGCCGGCGAAGCGGCGGGTCGGCAGGGCATATTGTCGAGGATTTCCAAAAAAGGCCGGCGATTTTGTGTGAAATGGTGATAGGAACCGGCGGTTGCCTGTGAATAAATTGTGTACATAATGACGGTTGACATTTCATAGATTAGGTTTTATCATATACCTACCGTTGACGGACGGGAGGGGCGGGGCGTTTCCCGGTGCCCTGGCCGGCCCGGCGGTGCGGGCGGAGCCGCCCGCGGCAGAGGCGCCTTTCCCGGGGCACCCCCAGGACGGCGTCCTTTTTTATTATCGCGGCCCTGCGCCGGGGCGCTCCCGGCGGGATCCCCCTCCGGGGACCGGCGGGGCTGCCCCTACCGTTCGGATGCGGAAAGCTGCGCCGTAGGCGCGCTTTTTTGTATCGTCCCGCCGGGGGAGATTTGACCGGCGGGGCAATAAGAGAAAAGGAGTAACCAACATGAAGAAGTTTCTTGCACTGCTTCTGGCTGCCGCAATGACCCTGGCCCTGGTGGCCTGCGGCGGCAACAACAACGCCGGCAACACCGGCAACGCCGGCGATACCGGTGACAGCGGCGACGCCTCCGGCGACACCATCAAGATCGCCCTCATCGCCAACACCACCGGGGACAACGCCGAGTACGGCATCTCCGTGCGCAACGGCGCCATGCTGTACATCGACCAGCTCAACGCCAACGGCGGTATCAACGGCAAGCAGGTCAAGGTCCTGGAGTACGACGACAAGGGCGACGGCGTGGAGGCGGTCAACGCCTTCAACCTGGCCATGGAGCAGGGCATCACCGCCGTCATCGGCTCCGTGCTCACCGGCCCCACCATCACCCTGGCCGACGCCACCTATGAAGTGAACATGCCCCAGATCAGCGCCTCCGCCACCGCTCAGGGCGTCACCCAGATCGACCCTGACGACGAGAGCGCCGGCATCCGCACCAACGTGTTCCGCTCCTGCTTCATCGACCCCTTCCAGGGCCAGACCATGGCCCACTACGCTTCTGACAAGCTGGGCGCCACCACCGCCGCCATCCTCTATGAGAGCGGCAGCGACTACTCCGAGGGCTGCATGAACGGCTTTGTGGAGGCCTGCGAGGAGTTGAACATTGAGATCGTGGCCACCGAGGCCTTTGCCACCGGTGACAAGGACTTCAACGCCCAGATGACCAAGATCGCCGCGGCGGATCCTGACGTGGTCTACATGCCCTTCTACTACACCGAGGCCGGCCTTGCCATCACCCAGGGCCGCCAGGCGGGCCTCACCGCCACCATCCTGGGCTCCGACGGCTTCGGCAGCATCAAGGACTACGCTTCCGCCGAGGACCTGGAGGGCACCATCTATGGCTCCGGCTACGCCCCCGGCACGGAGTCCGTGGCCCAGTTCGAGGCTGATTACCAGGATGTCTACGGCGAGGCTGTCCCCAACATGTTCGCTCCCCTGGCCTATGACGCCGCCATGCTCATGTGCGAGGGCCTGAAGGCCGCCGAGGAGCAGGGCCTCACCGCCGGCAGCGACGAGTACAAGCAGGCCGTCATCGACGCCATCTCCTCCATGAGCGGCGTGGAGGGCATCACCGGCAGCTATACCTTCGACGAGTACAACAACCCGGAGAAGTCCGTTGCCATGATCCAGCTCCAGGGCGGCGAGGAGACGTTCACCGAGTTCTACGCCTTCAACTGATATCACATATCGACCCCAAAAGAGGCATGCGGGGCGCGGGGGGAAGGATTTCCCTCCGCGCTCCCCCGTGCTTTTGCGGACGCCCAGTGGACGCACCTGCCCTCACCGGGAAGGCGGCGGCGGATGCGTCCACCGGGTGTTTGCACCCCCCGGGCGGCTGCGTTCCGGGGGTGATCCCGCCCCCGGGCGGCTGCGTTCCGGGGGTGATCCCGCCCCCGGGCGGGGCTTTTCCCGCGGAGAGCGCGTCAGAGAAAAAGAGAAAGGACGGAAAGCAGTCTATGTCCTATGTGTTCAGCCAGGCCGTCAACGCCCTGCAGCTGGGATCCATCTACGCCCTGGTGGCGTTGGGATACAGCATGGTCTACGGCATCATCCTGCTGCTCAACTTTGCCCACGGCGATATCATCATGGTGGGCGCCTATGTGACCTACTACGCCATGACCTCCTTCCATTTCCACCCCCTGGTGTCGGTGGTGCTGGCGGTGGTCATGTGTACCATCCTGGGCGTTGCCATCGAGAAGGTGGCCTACACGCCCCTGCGCTCCGCCCCCCGGCTGAGCCTCCTCATCACCGCCATCGGCATCTCCTTCCTGCTGGAGAACGGCGCCCAGCTCATCTTCGGCACGGACACCAAGAGCATGGTCCAGGAGCCCCTGATCTCCGGCAGCCTGTCCCTGGGGGATGTGTCCATCACCTACGCCGCCCTCATCACCATCCTGGTGTCGGTGGTGTCCATGGTGGCCCTGACCATCCTGGTACAGCGGACCAAGCTGGGCAAGGCCATGCGGGCGGTCAGCGAGGACATGGGGGCCGCCCAGCTCATGGGCATCAGCCTCAACCGCACCATCTCCTTCACCTTCGCCGTGGGCTCCGCCCTGGCGGGCATCGGCTCCGTGCTCCACATCGCCTCCTACTTCCAGGCCAGCCCCATGATGGGCTCCATGCTGGGCCTGAAGGCCTTCGTGGCGGCGGTGCTGGGGGGCATCGGCTCCATCCCCGGGGCCATGATCGGCGGCTTTGCCATCGGCCTTGTGGAGACGGTGGTGACGGCGGCGGGCCTTTCCACCTGGAAGGACGGCGTGGTGTTCGCCATCCTCATCGTGGTGCTGCTGCTCAAGCCCACCGGCATCCTGGGCAAGAAGATCACGGAAAAGGTGTAAGGGGGGAAAGATGATGAAACAAAACCGTATCCGCATCCCCATGCCCCTGCGCTACCTTATCAATATCCTTCTGACGGTGGCGCTGTGGGGCGCGCTCACCGCCCTGATCGCGGGGGGCGTCATCACCAACTACTGGTCCGGCATTCTGGTGACCATCGGCATCAACATCATCCTGGCGGTGTCCCTGAACGTGGCCACCGGCTACCTGGGCCAGCTGCCCCTGGGCCACGCCGGCTTCATGGCGGTGGGGGCCTACGCCGGCAGCATCTACATGAAGGCCACTCCCCTGGGGGAGCTGATCCGCTCCGGGGACACCCTGGCGGCCCTGCCCTATATGCTGGTGGCCCTGGTGCTGTCCGGGGTGGTGGCGGGGCTCTTCGGCCTCATCATCGGCATCCCTGCCCTGCGGCTGAAGGGCGACTACCTGGCCATCATCACCCTGGGCTTCGGCGAGATCATCCGGGTGGTGCTGACCAATATCGACTCCGTGCTGGGCTTCAAGTTCACCTACGGCGCGGCGGGCCTCAAGCAGATCCCCAAGATCTCCAGCTTCACCCTGGTGTTCATCTGCGTGGCGGTCACCTGTCTGGTGATCCACATGGTCATGAAGTCCCGCCACGGCCGGGCCATCCTCTCCATCCGGGAGAATGAGATCGCCGCCGAGAGCGTGGGCATCAACACCACCTACTACAAGGTCATGGCCTTTGTCATGTCCGCCTTTTTCGCCGGCATCGCCGGGTGCCTCTACGCGGGGTACCTGGGCTCCCTGTTCCCCTCCACCTTCAAGTTCATGAAATCCATCGAGATCCTGGTGATGGTGGTGCTGGGCGGCATGGGCTCCATGCTGGGCTCGGTGCTCTCTGCCACGGTGCTGACGGTGATCTCGGAGCTGCTGCGGTCCGTGGGCGACCTGCGGATGGTGTTCTACTCCCTGGCCCTGGTGCTGATGATGATTTTCCGGCCCAAGGGCCTGCTGGGCAGCTATGACTTTTCCATGTCCCGGATCCTGGAGAAGGCCCTGGGCTTCCTCTTCCGTCCCGGGACGCGGAAGGCGCAGAAGAAAGGAGGCGCGGCGAAATGAAACGTGATCCCAGAACCGTGACCAAGCTGGTCCCCGTGCCCTCCACCAACATCATCCCGGAGCGGGACGTGGACAAGAGCCCCATTTTGGAGTGCCGCCACCTGGGCATCGACTTCGGCGGCCTGACGGCGGTGGACGATTTCAACATGGCCATCGGCCGCACGGAGATCGCCGGCCTCATCGGCCCCAACGGCGCGGGCAAGACCACGGTGTTCAACCTGCTCACCCGTGTCTACCAGCCCACCCGGGGCACCGTCCTGGTGGACGGCCACGACACCGCCGGCAAGACCACCACCCAGATCAGCCATATGGGCATCGCCCGCACCTTCCAGAACATCCGCCTCTTCAAGGAGCTGACGGTGATGGACAACGTCCTCATCGGCCTTCACCACGAGATGGACTACCGGCTGCCCGGTGCCATCTTCCGCCTGCCGGGCTACTGGCGGGGGGAGCGGATCGCCCGGGACCGTGCCCGGGAGCTGCTGGGCATTTTCGACATGCAGGATATGGTGGACTACAAGGCGGGCTCCCTGCCCTACGGCGCCCAGCGCCGGCTGGAGATCGTCCGGGCCCTGGCCACCGGCCCCAGCCTGCTGCTGCTGGACGAGCCGGCGGCAGGCATGAACCCCTCGGAGACGGCGGAGCTGATGGACAACATCGTCAGGATCCGGGATACCTTCCAGATCGCCATCATGCTCATCGAGCACGACATGAACCTGGTCATGGGCATCTGCGAGGGCATCTGCGTGCTGAATTTCGGCAGGATTATCGCCAAGGGCACCCCGGAGGATATCCAGGCCAACCCGGCGGTCATCGAGGCCTACCTGGGCAAGAAGAAGGAGGCGTAGGGCAATGGCACTGCTGAAAGTTGACGACATCCATGTGTATTACGGCAGCATCCATGCTGTTAAGGGGATCTCCTTCACGGTGGAGGAAGGGGAGATCGTGACCCTGATCGGGGCCAACGGCGCGGGCAAGTCCACGGTGCTCAATACCGTGTCCGGCCTGCTCCACCCCAGAAGCGGCAGCGTGATCTTCCAGGACAAGGACCTCAAGGGCGTGGCCCCCCACAAGGTGGTGGAGCGGGGCCTGGCCCAGGTGCCGGAGGGCCGGCGGATCTTCCTGCAGATGACGGTGGAGGAGAACCTGGAGATGGGGGCCTACACCCAGCCCAAGTCCTCGGTGGAGCCGGGCATCGCCGACGTATACGCGCGTTTCCCCCGGCTGAAGGAGCGGCGCCGGCAGATCGCCGGCACCCTCTCCGGCGGTGAGCAGCAGATGCTGGCCATGGGCCGGGCGCTGATGAGTAAGCCCAAGCTGCTGATGCTGGACGAGCCCTCCATGGGTCTTGCCCCCATCCTGGTGGAGCAGATCTTCGACATCATCCGGGAGCTCCACGGAGCGGGCACCACCATCCTCCTGGTGGAGCAGAACGCCCAGGCCGCCCTGGCGGTGGCCGACCGGGCCTACGTCATGGAGACCGGCAAGATCACCCTCAGCGGCACCGGCGCGGAGCTGATGGCCAGCGACCAGGTGCAGAAGGCCTACCTGGGGGCCTGACGGCCCCGGCGGGGGAGAAGGGGGAACTGCGTCCCCTGCCCGCCGCTTAGAAGAGATCATACAAGAGCCCCCGGCTGCCAGCGGCAGCCGGGGGCTCTTGTGCTGTTTTTAAGGAAATCTTTCTGCTGCAAGGAGTGACAAGGTTTTTTCTGTACAGGCGGAAGGGGCCGGGAAGGTCACGCCCCGGGATCCTCCCGGCGGGGGAGGGTCCGGTGCGCCAGCTCCAGAAGGTCCTCCTGCCGGACCAGGAACAGCACCAGCAGGTAGAGCCCCGCGGCCAGGGCGCCCATGGCGCCGCATTTGACCACCAGAAGAGGCTTGCTTTCTCCGCCGGTGAGGACCCGTCCGGCGGCCAGCCACAGGCCGCCGCCGCTGAGAAGGGCGGCGCCGAGGCACTGGGCCAGGGGGAGGAGGAGGGACGCTCCGCCGGCCTTCCGCAGCAGCAGGAGGGCCAGGAGCAGCCCGCCGGCGGTCAGGGAGAGGGCGGTGGCGGCGGCCAGGCCCGCCCCGCCCCAGCGGGGCCCCAGCAGGCGGTTGAGCCCCCAGTTCAGGGCCAGGATCCCGCCGTTGGCCGCCAGGGGGGCCAGGGTCCGCCCCATGGTGTAGTAGGCTTTGCTCAGAAGGTCCAAGGCGCAGAAGCCGGCCATGGACAGGGCGTAGACGGAGAGGACGGCCCCGGCGGCGTCGGTGGAGGCGCTGTCAAAGCTGCCCCCCTGGAAGAGGACCTGGATGATGGGCCGGGCGAACACCGCCAGCAGGGCGGAGGCCGGCAGGATCACCAGCAGGGTCCGCCGCAGGACGCCGCCGATGTAGCGGCGGTAGGGGGCGGGGGCCTCGGGGTCGTAGGCCTGGCTGAAGCGGGGGAAGAGGACGGTGCTGATGCTGTAAATGAGGGTAGTGGTCAGGGGGGTGAAGAGCTTGTCGGCGTAGTAGAAGGCGCTGACCGGGCTGTCGGTGAGGCCGGGGGCCATGGCGGTGTCCTGGAGGTAGCAGAAGAGGAAGATGGAGGCGGTGAGGACGGTGACCCCGGCGGTCTTGAAGAAGGAGGGGAGGTAGGGGGCTCTGAAATTGGGCCGGAAGCGCGGCAAGTAATGTTCCTTTACAGCATATGGCACTGCCGTGCCTAGCTGAAGGAGCCAGGCGGCGGACACCGCGGCCACATAGGCCGTAAGCCCCAGCCGGCCGGCGAACAGGGCCAGGAACAGGATCAGGGCCAGGTTGTAGGGGATGCTCATGCTGCCCTGGAGGAGGAAGTGCTCCTGGGACTGGAAGAGGGCCACCAGCAGATAGGCCAGCACGATAACGGGGAGGGTAAGGATCATGAGCCGCAGGCAGAGGGCCAGGCGCCGGGCGTCCTCCGCCCCGCCGTCCCAGAGGGAGGCGGCCCAGGGGGTGAAGGTGAAGGCCACGCCCAGGGCGGTCACTGCCAGGGCCAGCAGGACGGTGATGGTGATGAGGTTGTCAGCGGCGGCATAGCCCTCCTCCCGGCTGCGCCGGAGCCGGGGGGCGAGGATGGGAACAGCGGCCACGCAGAGGGCGTAAGCCGCTGTGGTAAAAAGGTAGATGGTGGCGTTGTTGGCCACGGTATAGAGATCCGCCTGGGCCCCGGTGCCGAAGGCCCGGGCCTGCAGCGCTTCCCGGGCGATGCCCAGGACCTTGGCCAGCAGCGTGACCAGGGCCACCGCGCTGATAAGGCTGAGGGTCCGGTCCCGCTTCATTTGGACTGCTCCATGATGTCCCGGATCAGCTCCTCGTTCCGGTCCAGCTTGGCGATGAGCCCCTCCAGGCACAAGGCCACGGTCCGGCGGATCCCCTCCCGGTTGGCCATGGTCTCCCGGAAGGCGGCCTGGAACTTCTCCAGGCTGAACTCCTCCACGCTGCACAGGGTGGGCTGCTGGATGGAGGAGAGGAAGGAGTCCACCTTGGGGTCATAGGAGATGCCGATCATAGGCACGCCCATGACGGCGGCATAGATCAGGGAGTGGAGCCGCACCCCCACCAGCACGTCCATGCAGCCGATGATGGACAGGGTCTCCTCGGAAAGGTACTTCTGCCGCAGGCAGCCGGCCTGGCCGTCCAGCTGGGCGGCGATGGCCTCGCAGATCCCCCGGTCCTCGCTGTGGAAGAAGGGGATGAGCACCGAGTCGGCGCCGTACTCCTCCCGGAGCCAGTGGATGGATTTCTCGATCTCCCGCAGGAAGATCGGGTCCCGGCGGCGGGCCTTGACGGCCCAGCCCACGGTGAGGACGCCCTCCCGCTTGGGGCAGCCCTCCTTCTCCAGGATGGACAGCCCCAGGGCGGGGTCCGCCTTTTTCACCCGGATCACCGGGTCGGCGGTGACGTGGATCAGGTACTCCGGCACGCCGATCTCCAGCAGCAGGTCCCGGCTCTTGGCGTCCCGGACCACGATGCCGCTGGTGCGGCGGAGGGTGGCGGCGGTGAGGCGGCGGTTCCGGGGATCGGTGATGGGGCCGATGCCCTGGCTGTAAATGAAGGTCTTTTTGCCCATGAGCTGGGCCAGGCGGAGGATGAAGAGGTAGTAGAGGATGCTGCGGGCGGAGGTGGCGTCCTGAAGGAGGCTGCCGCCGCCGGAGAGCAGCAGGTCGCAGCGGAGGACGGAGCGGAAAATGTCCCACAGGGACATCCGGCGGGCGGCCTTGACGCCGTATTTGGCGCTGGTCTGGGCCGGGTCCTGGGAGAGGACGGTGATATCGATGTCCGGGAGCTTTTCCCGGAGGTTGTCAATGACGGTGCGCAGGATGGATTCGTCGCCGATATTGTTGAAGCCGTAATAGCCCGATATCAGTATGTTGTACATATATTATTTCCGTTCCGTCTCCAAGTGTTTTTTCACGTGCCTGCCGTAGAGCTTGTAAAGGAGGTCGAAGCACAGGATCATGACGCAGCCGATGACGATGCCGAAGAGGAGGGAGTAGCCGGTGCGGATAAAGCCCAGGTACAGGGGGGTATGGATGTGCATGAAGGTGTTGCAGATGCTGGTCAGGCCGATGGTGCCGGCCAGGCCGAAGAGGGCGGTCCAGAAGGGGAGGCGGCGCACCGCGCAGTAGACGGCCAGCATGATGCCCGGGAAGGCCACCAGGAACTCCTTGGTCCGGGGCCGGGCCAGCAGCACGTTCTCCAGGTCGTTGCGCATCATGATCTCCAGGGTGGACACGGACACGTCGCTCTCATGGCCGGTGCGGGCCAGGTAGTAATAGCCCGCCAGGCCCACCACCGCCAGCAGTACCAGGCACCATACGGGGATGTTCCACTGCAGGGCGGTGACGATGTCCCGCAGCGCCAGGGTGTCGGAGGCGCGGTCCTTCTGGAAGAAGCCGTAGTAGGAGACGAAGAGCAGGCAGAAGAAGGCCAGGGGCAGCAGCTGGGCGGCCTTGACGCCCCGGAAGATGCCGAACTCCAGCATGAAATCGGTGGAGGAGAGGGGGGCGGCGGTCATCATGGCCCCGGCCAGGGCGATGAGGGCGGAGCCCAGCAGCACCAGGACGCACCGGGGCAGGATCCGCTTGAGGGGGGCGTTTTCCGGCAGCTGCTGGCCGCCCCGCTTGGCGGCGCGGAGGAAGAACACGGCGGCCAGGCAGGCGAACACCACGGAGCTTGCGAAGCTGGCCAGCAGCCGGAAAAGGTTGGGCAGCACCAGCCACGCGCCGAACACGCACACCGCCGCCGCGCCCGCCAGGAGATAGGTCCATTTCCGCTTCATGGGCAGGAAGGTGGCGGGCAGGAGGGCCCCACCGATGCCGGCCCCCAGGCCCAGGATCAGCATGGTCACGGAGGGGACCTGGTAGTTGTCCATCACGGAGGCCCGGCCCATGGAGATGCCGTGGGCGCTCAGGCGGTCGTTGAGGCTCTCAAAGAGGTCCCGGTAGACCTGGACGTCGGTGATATAGGCGAAGCTGTTGTCGGTCTGCTTGACGGGCTTGAAGTAGATCACCCGGATGTTCCGCTCCACGATGGCCCGGAAGAGGGT
>CALXGG010000039.1 GCA_944387785.1 uncultured Oscillospiraceae bacterium
GACTACCACACCAACAACATCGTCATGCAGAACAACGAGGTGCTCATCATCGACATGGACACCCTGTGCGTGGGCCATCCCATTTTCGAGCTGGCCTCCATGTACCTGGGCTTCGTGGCCTTCGGGGAGCTGGACCCCAGCGTGGTCCTCAACTTCCTGAAGCTGCCCTATGAGACCGCCGTCCTCTTCTGGAAAAAGGCCCTGGCCAAGTACCTGGGCACCGACGACCCGGAGGCCGTCCGGGCGGTGGAGGAGAAGGCCATGGTCATCGGCTACGCCCGGCTCATGCGCCGCACCATCCGCCGCGGCGGCTTCGACACGGAGGAGGGCCGGGCCTGCATCGAGCTGTGCAGAGGGCGCCTGGCCCAGCTGCTGGACCGGGTGGACACACTGACCTATTAAGCGATAAGAACGGAGGAGCCTATCTATGGAGATCATCAAGGAGCGCAGCGGCGCTGCCCTGACCCTGAAGCTGCGGGGCCGGCTGGACACCGCCACCGCGCCGGAGCTGGAGAGCGAGCTGAAGGGCTGCCTGGACGGCGTACAGAGCCTGACGCTGGACCTGGAGGAGCTGGAGTATATCTCCTCCGCCGGGCTGCGGGTGCTGCTGAGCGCCCAGAAAACCATGAACAAGCAGGGCGCCATGGTGGTGCGCAACGTGCGCCAGATCGTTATGGAGATCTTTGACATCACGGGGTTCAGCGACTTTTTGACCATCGAATGAGCCTGAAGATCGCCTACCTCGGGATCGACCTGCTCCAGTGCGCCCTCCGCACGGCGCTGGAGCAGGGCTGCCAGGTCCTGAAGGTCTATACCTGCCCCACCGACAATGTCACCGAATTCAATACCGGGGTCCTGGCGCTGGCCAGGGACAACGGCATCCCCGTCAGCCTGGAGCGGGTGCGGGAGGCGGACCTGGCCTGGCTGGCGGGGCAGGGCTGCCAGCTGCTGCTGTGCGGCGGGTACTACCACCGCCTGCCCGTCACCGGCGCCTTCCCCATGGTGAACATCCATCCGGCGCCCCTGCCCCGGTTCCGGGGGGCGTGGCCCATGCCCGTGATGCTGCTGCGGGGAGAGCGCCGGGGCGGCGTGGCGCTCCACAAGATGGCGGCGGACTTCGATACCGGGGACCTGCTGCTGGAGGAGGAGTTCCCCCTCTCCCCCGACGCCACCCTGGCCGACTATATGGGGCAGGTGGAGCGGGTGCTGCCCGGCATGGTGCGGCAGCTGCTCCGGGAGCTGCCCGGCCTGCTGGACAGCGCCAGGCCCCAGGGGGAGGGCGCCTACTGGCCCTGCCCCACTGAAGCAGACTGGACCATCACGCCGGAGACGCCCGCCTCCGGGGCCGATGCCATCCTGCGGGCCTTTTTCGGCTACGAATGCCTCTACCGCGCGGGGGGCCGCGCCTTCGAGCTCATCGGCGGGCGGGTGTTCCCGCAGCCGGGGCCGGAGGGAGGGTTCCCGGTGCGGGGCGGCTGGATCCGGGCGCCCCGGGTGAGGGAGCTGAAGGGCCATGGCTGAGCTGACCATCCATCACCGGGGGGCCATCGAGGCGCTGAACCGGCGCTGGGGCCGGGGCCAATCCTCCCATGCCTTCCCCTCCCTGTGGCTGTGGCGGGAGCAGCTGGGCCTGGAGCTCCTTCTGACGGGGGAGTGCTATGCCCTGCGGGCGGCCCGGCAGGGGAAGAACGTCTGGTTTTTCCCCTGCGGCAGCGAGGCGGGGAAGCTGGCCTTCCTCCGCCGCCTGGGAGAGCCGGGCGGGCGGCTGCTCTACCTGGGCCGGGAGGACGCCCACTGGCTCCAAACCCGTTTCCCCGGCCAGTGGGAGCTGCGGCGCCGGCCGGACTGGGACGAATACCTCTATGAGCGGACCCCCCATGTGGAGATGGCGGGGGGGCGGTTCCGCCACCTCCGCTGGCGGGCGGGACGCATCCAGCAGGATCTTTCCCCCCGGACAGAGCTGCTGGACGGGAACAATCTGCCCCACGCCCGGCAGATCCTGAACGCCTGGGCCGGCGCCCATTCGGCCCAGGGCGGGGATGACCGTCAGGTCACGCTGCGGGCCCTGGAGCGGCGGGAGGACCTGGGCCTGCACGGCGTGATCGTCTACCTGGCGGAGCGCCCGGCGGCCTTTATGCTGGGCTTCCCCCTGACGGAGGACACCTTCGACGCGGCGGTAGGCAAGTGGGCCGCGGACGTGCAGGGGCTCACCTACTACGTCCTGCGGGAGCTGATGCTCTCCCTGCCGGAGCGGTACCGGTGGTTCAACCTGGAGGAGGACCTGGGCCTGCCCGGCCTGCGGGACATGAAGGAGCATTTCCTGCCTGACGGCAAACATGAGATGTGGGAGGCGCGGCGGCTATGAAGCAGGATATCTTTACCGGAAAAATGTTCCGCCGCCTGTTCGTGCCCTCCCTTTGCGCCTCCGTGGGCCTGGCCTTTTCCGATATGGCGGACGCCCTGGTTGTGGGCTGGCGGATGGGCGAGACCGGGCTGGCTGCCATCGGCATGACATTGCCCCTGTTCATGGTCATCAACCTGTTCATGCACGGCTTCGGCATCGGCGGCAGCGTCCGTTACGCCCAGCTGCTGGGGGCGGGAAAGCGGGAGAAGGCGTCGGACAGCTTCCTCCAGGTGCTCCAGATGGCCCTGGCGGTGAGCTGCGTCCTGGCCCTGGCGGTGAACCTCTTCCCCGACAGGGCGCTGGGCCTCCTGGGGGTCGGAGCCGCCGACGAGGCGCTGTACCGACAGACCGGGGCCTATGTGCGCCTGATCGCCCTGGGCGCGCCGGTCTTTTTCCTCAACTATATCCTCAACTATTACCTGCGGGCCGACGGCCAGCAGAAACGGGCCAGCGGAGGCTTCCTGGCGGGCACCCTGGTGGACATCGGGCTGAACGTGGTGCTGGTGCTGGTGCTGGACCTGGGCACCGCCGGCGCGGCGCTGGCCACGGTGGCGGGCTCCGCGGCGGCGGTGGCGGTCTATCTGCCCGGCCTGTGGGGCGGGAGGGGCTCCCTGTCCCTGCGGTGGGCCCGCCCCGCCTGGGGGGAGGCCCTCTCCTGCCTGCGCACCGGCCTTTCCTCCTCTGTGCAGTATGTCTACCAGATGATCTTCCTGCTCATCGTCACCCGCACCCTGCTGAACTGCTTCGGCCAGACCGGCGTGGCGGTATTTGACATGGTGCAGAACGCCTCCTACCTGATCCTCTACCTGTACGACGCCGCCGCCAAGGCCCTCCAGCCTCTGGCCGGCACCTTCCACGGGGAGCGGAACCGGGAGGCGGCGGCCCGGTCGCTGCGGCTGGCTTTGGGCTGGGGCCTGGGCCTGGGGATCCTGGCCGCCGCCCTGGTGAGCCTTTTTCCCCAGTGGGTGTGCGCCGCCTTCGGCCTGTCCGAGGCGGAGGCCCTGGCCATGGCCCCCCTGGCCCTGCGGCTCTACTGCCTCTCCAGCGCCTTTGCCGGGGCGGGGATCCTGCTGGAGGCCTACCTGCAATCGGTGGAGCAGGAACGGGACGCCTTCGTCCTGACCACCCTGCGGGGGTGCGCCGTGCTCCTGCCGGTGACGCTGCTGCTGGCCGTGGCCTGGCCCCAGGGGCTGTGGTGGACCTTCCCCATGACCGAGGCGCTGTCCCTGGCCCTCTTTTTCCTTTGGCGGCGGCTTTCCCCGGCGAGCGGGAGCGCCTTCCCGCCCCAGCGGGTCCTCCGCCGCCAGATCCGCAGCAGCACCGGGGAGCTGGGCGACCTCTCCCGGGAGGCGGAGGCCTTCTGCCAGCGGTGGGGGGCCACCCCCCGGCAGCGCTATCTGGTGGACCTGACCATCGAGGAGATCGGCGTGGTCATCATCTCCAAGGCCTTCGCCGCCCAGCCAGACGGGTACATCCAGCTCACCCTCATCGCCTGTGAGGACGGCGGCTTCCAGCTGCATGTGCGGGACAACGCCGCCGGCTTCGACCCCTTCTCCCTGGTGACGGAAAAGGTGGGGGAGGACAATGCGTTCGATATGGACGCCATCGGCATGCTGATGGTGAAAAAACAGGCCAAGAGCTTCTTTTACCGCCAGTATCAGGGGTTCAATACTTTGGTCGTCAGTATTTGAGGTGGGACTATGAGACTTTCCCTGCGCGTAAAGGTAGTAGCGGCTGTGCTGCTGATGGCCCTGGTGGTAGCCGGAGTCACCGTGTTCGTCAGTTACAGCATGTACGCCAGCTCCATAGAGGAGCACTATGAGCGGCTGACCATGAACACGGCCAAGTCCGCGGCCTCCATGGTGGACGCCCAGGCGGTGGCGGAGCTGGCGGAGCGGACGGTGGAGATCTACCGGGGCTTCTGCCCGGACGGGAGCACGCCGCCGGACTTCGCCGCCTTTAACCAGGACGACTGGGCGGACTACTACGCCGCCTTTGACGAGATCGTACAAAGCCCCGCCTATCGGGAGACCTTCGCCATCCTCAGCGCCCTGAAGGAGGACAACGGCGTGCTGTGGCTGTATGTGGCCTATATGGACGCCCAGACCGGCCAGGGCATTTACATCGTCGACGCCGATTCCACCGCCGACGCCTGCCTGCCGGGCACCTGCGGGGACATCGAGCCGGAAAACCTGGCCCTGATGGAGCAGGGCGTCTACGACTTCCCGCCCTACATCACCAACTATGAGGAGTTCGGCTGGCTGTCCTCCTCCGCCGCCGCCATCACCGATGAGGACGGCAACGTGGTGGCCAACGCCTTTGTGGACTTTTCCATGAACCAGGTCATGGCCGACCGGCAGACCTTCCTCCTGCGGCTGGCCGCCGCGCTGGCCGCGGTGACCCTGGCGCTGATCCTCCTCCTGGCCTATGGCTTCACCCGGGCGGTGGTGCGCCCTATCAACCAGCTGGCCCTGGCCACCGGCTCCTTCGTCTCCGACAAGCAGCGCAACCAGAGCAGCTCAGCCATCTCCCAGCTGCAAATCCGCACGGGAGACGAGATCGAAAACCTCTCCTCCTCCATCCGGCAGATGGAGCAGGAGATCAACACCTACATCGCCGACCTGACCCAGGTCACGGCGGAGCGGGAGCGCATCGGCGCTGAGCTGGACGTGGCCCGGAACATCCAGGCCTCCATGCTGCCCTGCATCTTCCCCCCCTTCCCCCAGCGGGAGGAGTTCAGCATCTTCGCCTCCATGGATCCCGCCAAGGAGGTGGGGGGCGACTTCTACGACTTCTTCCTGGTGGACGACGACCACCTGGCCCTGGTGATGGCCGACGTATCGGGCAAGGGGGTGCCGGCGGCCATGTTCATGGTCATCGCCAAGACCCTGCTGAAAAACGCCGCCCAGACCGGCGCCTCCCCCAAGGCGGTGCTGGAAAAGGTCAACGACCAGCTGTGCGAGAACAACGACGCCGAGATGTTCGTCACCGTGTGGCTGGGAATCCTGGAGATCTCCACCGGGAAGCTGGTGTGCGCCAACGCCGGCCACGAGTTCCCGGCCATCCGCCGGGCGGGCGGGGAATTTCAGCTCTTCCGGGACAAGCACGGCTTCGTGCTGGCCGGGATGGAGCACGCCCGCTACCGGGAGTACGAGCTCACCCTCTCCGGCGGCGACACTCTCTTCGTCTACACCGACGGCGTGGCCGAGGCCACCGACAGCCGGAACCAGCTCTACGGGACCGACCGGATGCTCTCCGCCTTGAACCGGCAGAAGGGAGCCGGCTGCGAGGAGCTGCTGCGGGGCCTGCGCTCGGACATCGACGCCTTCGTGGGGGACGCCCCCCAGTTTGACGACATCACCATGCTGGCCCTGGAGTGCAAGGACCTGGGGGAGGCCCGGATGCAGAAGGTGGGGCTGCGGCCTGAGTTGGGGCAGCTGGAGCGGGCCACCGCCTTTTTCGGGGACGTCCTCCGTTCCCATGCCGCCCCGGACCGGGTGGTGGAGCAGATGAGCGTGGTGACCGACGAGATCTTTTCCAACATCGTCTATTACAGCGGGGCCACCGCCGTCACCCTGGGCTGCGAGGCGGGAGAGGGGTATGCCCGCCTGCGCTTCTCCGACAACGGCCGGCCCTACGACCCCACCCAGAAGCCCGACCCGGACCTCACCCTGCCGCCGGAGGAGCGGGAGGAGGGCGGCATGGGGATCTACATCGTCCGCAAGCTCACGGACAGGATCTCCTACTACTATGCCGATGGCCTGAACGTGCTCACCCTGGAAAAACGGTGGTGACGTTCTGATCCGCCTATCTTTTCCTCAGGGAGGTTATTCCAATGAACGGTTTGCTCATCCTGCTCCTGGCCCTTGCGGTGCTGCTGGGGGCCTATCTGATCTACGGCCGCTATCTGGCCAGGACCTGGGGCGTGGACCCCAAGGCCAAGACCCCCGCCTACGAGATGGAGGACGGCGTGGACTATGTGCCCGCCGACACCAATGTGGTGTTCGGCCACCAGTTCGCCTCCATCGCCGGCGCCGCCGCCATCAACGGGCCCATCCAGGCTTCGGTGTTCGGCTGGGTGCCGGTGCTGCTGTGGATCCTGCTGGGCGGCGTCTTTTTCGGCGCCGTTCAGGACTTCGCCGCCATGTACGCCTCAGTGAAGAACAAGGGCCGCACCATCGGCTACATCATAGAGTCCTACATCGGCAGGACGGGCAAAAAGCTCTTCCTGCTCTTCTGCTGGCTCTTCTCCATCCTGGTGGTGGCCGCCTTCGTGGACATCGTGGCCGGCACCTTCAACGGCTTCCAGACCGCCGCCGACGGCACCGTCGCCATGGTCCCCGCCAACGGCTCCGTGGCCGCCACCTCCATCCTCTTCGTGGGGGAGGCCGTGGCCCTGGGCTTCCTGCTGCGCTACGGGAAGCTCCACAAGTGGGCCAACACCGCCGTCGCCCTGGTCATGCTGGTGGCCGCCATTGTCCTGGGACTCCGGTTCCCCCTCTGCATCGGCCTGAACAGCTGGCACCTTCTGGTGTTCGCCTACGTGCTCATCGCCTCGGTGGCCCCCATCTGGGCCCTGCTCCAGCCCCGGGACTACCTGAACAGCTACCTGCTCATCGCCATGATCGTGGCCGCCGTCATCGGCGTGTTCGCCGCCCGGCCGGAGGTCAATCTGCCTGCCTTCTCCGGGTTCACCGTGGGCGGCCAGACCCTGTTCCCCTTCCTCTTCGTCACCATCGCCTGCGGCGCTGTCTCCGGCTTCCACTCCCTGGTGTCCTCCGGGACCGCCTCCAAGCAGATCAAAAACGAAAAAAGCATGCTCCCGGTCTCCTTCGGCGCCATGCTGATGGAGTCCATGCTGGCGGTGATCGCCCTGATCGCCGTGGCCTCCTTTGCCTCCTCGGCGGAAACCGCCGCCCTGGGCTACACCACGCCGGCCCAGATCTTCGCCGGCGGCGTGGCCAACTTTTTGACGGTGATGGGCCTGCCCCGGGACGTGGTGTTCACCCTGATCAACCTGGCGGTGTCCGCCTTCGCCCTCACCTCCCTGGACTCGGTGGCCCGGGTGGGCCGGCTCTCCTTCCAGGAGCTCTTCCTGGATGAGTCCATCAAAGGCGAGGACATGGGCCCCGTCCGCCGGCTGTTCACCAACAAGTATTTCGCCACCGTCCTCACCCTGGTGCTGGCCTACTTCCTGACCCAGGCGGGCTATGACTCCATCTGGCCCCTGTTCGGCGCCTCCAACCAGCTGCTCTCCGCCCTGGCCTTCCTGGCCTGCGCGGTGTTCCTCAAGCGCACCAAGCGGAAGAGCTTCATGCTCTGGATCCCCATGTTCACCATGATCGCCGTGACCTTCACCGCCCTGGCCATCACCATCGTCAAGCTGATCCTGGGCATCACCAACGGCACCTATCCCCTAGCCGCCGCCATCAGCATCACCGTCAACGGTGCCAGCGTGCTCACCGCCTGGGGCGCCGCCCTTCAGCTGGTGTTCGCCGTGCTGATCCTGGCCCTAGGCGTCGTGGTAGTGATCCAGGGCATCCGCAAGCTGCTGGGAAAGATTCCCGCCGCGGCGTGACCCCCCATCCTCCCGGCTCCGGCCGGCCTCCCCGCAGGGAGGCCGGAGAGAAGGCCGGCACCGAAAAGGTGCCGGCCTTCTCTGTTTCCTCATAGGACAGGCCCGCCGGCGCATACCCTGAGGGAAAGGAGGCGATGTGTCATGGAGGAGCCGCAGCGCGGCCATCAGACGGCGGAAGCCGCCGCAATCCCAACGGCGGATGGGCTGGCAGATCTCAGCGATATGATCCTGGACCCGGAAGTCCCCCGGGCGCTCCGGTCAGCCTACGCGACAAAAGCGCTGGAAAATCCCCGCCGCTTCCGGGCGGGCGGCCTCATCGTCGAGCTGGCGTTTACCAGGGACGCCCCCGCCCTGCAGGACCTTCTTTTCGACTTCCTCCGGCGCAAAACCAACGGGCTGTAAAGGAG
Source organism: uncultured Oscillospiraceae bacterium (assembly GCA_944387785.1). Lineage (GTDB taxonomy): Bacteria > Bacillota > Clostridia > Oscillospirales > Oscillospiraceae > Pelethomonas. Next base: position 8,390 of record CALXGG010000039.1, read on the forward strand.
GGATGGCAATGGCGCGGAAAAACGGGGGGCTCCCCCCGCCCAAGGGGGCGGGGCCGCGGCTATGGCGGATCGCCGTCTACATCCGCCTCTCCAGGGAGGACGCCCGCTGCCTGGACGAGTCCGAGAGCGTCACCAACCAGCGGGCGATCATCGAAGCGCATATCGCCGGGTTCGACGACGGCGACGAGTACCGCATCGCGGAGGAATATGTGGACGACGGCATTTCCGGCACGACGGACGACGCGCGCGGCGGCTTCCAGCGGATGCTGGCCGATATCCGGCGGGGCCGCGTGAACTGCGTCATCGTCAAGGACCTGGCCCGCTCCTTCCGCAATTACAGCGACCAGGGCTACTATCTGGACGACTGGTTCCCCCGGCACAACGTCCGCTTCATCTCCCTTTTCCATCAGCCCCTGGACAGCTACAAGGAGCCCCAGGCCATGCGCAGCATCGCGGTCCCCATCCAGGGGGTGCTCAACGAGAACCACTGCGCGGAGACCTCTGACAAGGTGCGGGAGGTCTTTGACATGAAGCGGCGCAGCGGGGAGCACATCGGCTCCTTTGCCGTCTACGGCTACCGCAAGGACCCCCTGGACAAAAACGCCCTGGTGGTGGACCCGGAGGCCGCCGCCGTCGTCCGGGAGATCTTTTCCCTGTTCCTGGACGGCATGAGCAAAAGCGCCATCGTCCGCCATCTCAACGGCCGCGGCGTCCTGTGCCCCGCCGCCTATAAGCGGGAGCGGCTGGGGCTGAAGTACCAGAACCCCAGCGTAGACCCCGCAAAGCGCCCTCTGTGGTGCGCGGTATCCGTGGGCGCCATCCTGAAGAACCGGATGTACTGCGGGGACATGGTGCAGGGCCGCTACCGCATGAAAAGCTACAAGGTGCACATCCAGGAGGCGGTCCCCCCGGAGGAGTGGTACATCGTGGAAAACACCCACGAGGCCATCATCAGCCGGGACACCTTTGAAAAGGCACAGGAGCTTTTGGCGCGGAACACCCGTACAGGCCCCCGGCAGACGGGGCTGTACCTGTTCAGCGGCTTCCTGCGCTGCGCCGACTGCGGACGGGCAATGACCCGCAGCAAGGTAGGCCGAACGGTGTACTACTACTGCCGCACCTACAAGGACCGGTCAAAGGATGTCTGCACCAAGCACACCCTCCGGCATGACTGCCTGGAGGCCGCCGTCCTCCGCGCCGTCCAGCTCCAGCTCTACCTGGCGGCGGACCCCGCCGATCTCCTGGCGCAGTTGGACCAGTCCGCCCCGCCCCGGGACCGGCCCCAGAGGCAAGCGCCTGCCGTCAAGCAGAAGGAGCGGGAGCTGGCCAGGATCTACCGCTACAAACAGTCCGCCTATCAGGACTGGAAGGACGGCGAGATCAGCCGCCAGGACTACCGCCGCATGGCGGAGGACTACGAACAGCAGGCCCGGGCCCTGGAGGAAGCCCTGGCGGCCCTCCGGGCAGAGCAGGCGGAGACGGGCGGGGCGGCGGACCGGGAGAGCCCCCTCCTTGCCTCCCTCCGGCAGCAGGAGACCATTGGCCAGCTGACCCGGGACATCCTCATCGCGCTGATTGACCACATCGAAGTGTACGAGAACGGCAGGATCCGCATTTTGTTCCGTTTTTCAGAGGGGCCTCTTCCCTGCTGAGGCGCGGAGGCCGCTTTTTTTATGGCCGTTCCTTTTCCTATGGGAAACGTACCGGTGGCCCCCATGGGGCCTGTGGCTCCCGCGGGCCCCACGCCGCCGGCGGGGCCGGTACTGCCGGCGGGACCGGTAGGGCCGGTGGGGCCAGGCTGTCCCAGCCGGCCCACAGGACCCGGCGCCCCTGTCGGTCCGGTAGGTCCCGTAGGGCCAGGGCTGCCCGCGGGCCCGGCGGGGCCGGCAGGCCCCTCGCCGCCGGTAGCCCCGGTGGGGCCCATGGGCCCCATCAGTCCACGACGGCCCACCATTCCCGCCGGGCCGGTGGGACCGGTGGGACCTGCCGGCCAATGCGGATGGCCGCCGGACCCATTGCAGCCATGATAAAAGGGATCGCAGCAGGGCATTTTTATCCCAACCTTCCTCGAAAAACTCTGTCACAGCATATGCGGGCGCCTCTCTGTGGGTTCCGGGCTCCCGGGCCGGGAACCCTTCGGCGCCGCCGCCGGCTCATGCCCTTCTCCCGGCGGCCCGCCTCCCCGCGCCGGGCGCCCTTCTTCTGCAACATCTTTGATTATCTGATTCATTTCTACCGTCATCTCTATCTTCCTCTTCGGAGGAATGCGTAATATCTTTCATTTTTTTCCTAGTATTGCAGGGGTTTATGCGTATTTTTACTTATAAGAAATTATCCTGCCAATCCTTATTGCAGGATAAAGTAAAAAATCCTGCAAATCTATCTTGACAAATCTCCGGCAGGGAGTATAATTGTATACAATTATACAAGGAGGTGCCCACCATGCTGGAGCTGTCTAATTCCTCTCACCTGCTGGAGCAGAAATCCTACAAGTACCAGCTGCAGGACGTTGCCGAGCCTGTGCTGTATCGCGACGCCTTCAACTACGAGGAAGCGCCCAAGATCGCTTTCAACCACCGCCGGGTGCCTATGGCCATGCCGGAGGACATTTGGATCACCGACACCACCTTCCGGGACGGCCAGCAGTCCATGGACCCCTTCTCCGTGGAGCAGATCGTCACCCTCTACAAGCTCATGAGCCGCCTGTCCGGCCCCAAAGGCATCATCCGCCAGAGCGAGTTCTTCATTTACAGCAAGAAGGACCGGGAGGCCTTTGACCGCTGCCGGGAACTGGGCCTGCGGTTCCCGGAGATCACCTCCTGGATCCGGGCCACCCCCCAGGACTTCAAGCTGGTGGCCGACATGGGCATCCAGGAGACCGGCATCCTGGTCAGCTGCTCCGACTACCACATCTTCAAGAAGCTGCACATGACCCGCAAGCAGGCCCTGGACACCTACCTGGCCACCGTGAAGGAGGCCTTCAGCGCCGGCGTCATCCCCCGCTGCCACCTGGAGGACATCACCCGGGCGGATTTCTACGGCTTCGTGGTTCCCTTCGTCAACGCCCTTCAGGACCTCTCCCGCCAGGCGGGGATCCCGGTGAAGATCCGGGCCTGCGACACCCTGGGCCTGGGCGTCCCCTACGGCGGCTCCACCCTGCCCCGGTGCGTGCCCGGCATCGTCTACGGCCTGCGCCACTACGCCGACGTCCCCAGCCAGTGCCTGGAGTGGCACGGCCACAACGACTTCCACCTGGCCACCGCCAACGCCGCCCACGCCTGGATGTACGGCGCCAGCGCCGTCAACTGCACCCTCCTGGGCATCGGTGAGCGCACCGGCAACGTGCCTCTGGAGTCCATGGTGTTCCAGTACGCCGGCTTCCGGGGGACTCTGGACGGCATGGACACCACCGCCATCACGGAGATCGCCGAGTATTTCCGCCGGGACATCGGCTACGACATCCCCGACACCGCCCCCTTCGTGGGCCGCAACTTCAACGTCACCCGGGCCGGCATCCACGCCGACGGCCTCCTGAAGGACGAGGGGATCTACAACATCTTCGACACCAAGACCCTCCTCAACCGCCCCGCCTCCGTGATGATCAGCAAGACCTCCGGCCTGGCGGGCATCGCCTACTGGATCAACGAGAACTACGGCCTCACCGGCGCCGACGCCATTGCCAAAAACGATCCCCTGGTGGCCCAGCTGAAGGCCTGGGTGGACGATCTCTACGACAACGACCGGCAAAGCGGCATGTCCCGCCACGAGCTGGAGCAGAAGATCCAGGAGCTGGCCCCGGGCCGCTTCCCCGGCTGAGGCGGTGAGCCGCCATGACCGACGGAAAGATGACCGTCTCCCTGGCGGACGTGGTCTATGAGCAGGTGGAGCGGGACATCCTCACCGGCGTGTACCGGCGGGGGGACGTCCTCACTGAGCTCAGGCTCTCCGACCAGCTCCGCGTCAGCCGCACCCCCATCCGGGAGGCCCTGCGGCGGCTGGAACAGGACGACCTGGTGGAGTACCGGGGCAAGAGCATCGTGGTCATGGGCGTCACCCATCAGGACCTGCTGGATATCCTGGAGATCCGCCTGCGGCTGGAGGGCCTGGCCACCGCCATGTGCTGCCGCCGGATCACCCCCCGGGAGCTCACCGCTCTGGATGAGATCGTCACCATGCAGGATTTCTATGTCTCCCGGGACCTCCCCGACAGGATCCAGGAGTCCGACAGCCGCTTCCACCAGACCATCTACGCCGCCTGCGGCAGCCGGGTGTTCGAAAAGCAGCTGACCGGCCTCCACAAGCGGCTGGTGCGCTACCGGAAGCTGTCCGTCAGCAACCAGCGGCGGGCCCTGGAGTCCACCGGCGAGCACAAGGAGATCTTCCAGGCCCTGGCCGCCGGCGACGCGGAGCGGGCCGAGGCCCTGGCGGTGCGCCACGTGGAGCGGGCCCGGGACAACATCCTCCACGCCGAGGCCGGCCAATAGGCCGCCGCCCCCTTTCCGGGGGGCCACTCCCTTCCAATACGATAAAAGATCCCCCAGGTGTCCTGCCTGGGGGATCTTTTTGTCACGACGGCGCGGGGAACAGGCCCCGGCCCACAGTGCCGGAGCGGGCCGGGCCCGCGGAGGGCCTTCCCTGCCGGGGTATCGGCAGCAAGGGCGGGGCCCCTGTCAGCCCCGGCGGAGCGGAGCCCCGGCGCTGCGGCCGAAGTGGAGCTCCCGCATCCCCTCCACCTCGTCGCACACCGGCTTGAGGTGGCAGGCGGAGCAGTCCATGGGCAGCCCGTCCAGGATGGTGCAGAGGGTGCGGGTGATGGCCGCCGACCGGCGGCCGCACTCCGCCAGGGCGGCGTAGGGCCCCTCCGGAGCGGTAATGAATATCAGCTTCACCGCCAGGACGTTGGGGTTTTCCCGGTAGCGGCGGATGAAGTCGCAGCCCACCCGCCGGAAGCTGATGCCCTCCCGCAGGGCCCGCTTGCTGAGGCGGACCTGCTCCCGGCCGCTCTCGGCGGAGAAGCGGAGCATATACCCCTTGGGGAACACATGGTAGCGCACGAACTCCATGTCCTTGATGGCGTTGTAGGCCACCGTGTCGTCCCCGTCGTCGCTCTCGATGTCCCCTACCCGCAGCAGGGCGATCCGGGCGTAAGGGCCGTCCCCCTTCAGCTCCCGGAGATCCGGCCCCCACAGCAGCACCTCGTCCCGTTCCACCAGGGCCGGGCTGGTGGTGACGCAGGTAAAGTGTACCGCCGGCTTGCCGCCGCCGCCCAGCTCATAGGCCGCGTCCCGCAGCAGCACCAGCTCGCTCTCCCCCGCGTCCTCCCAGGCCAGCCGGGGATCATAGTCCCAGCGGTGAAAGGGCTTACCGGCCAGCAGGCCCTCCGTCTCCCGGATCAGTTCGTTGTACAGTTCCATCAGAAGGCCACGTCCCGCTCGCCGTCCCGCCGGTCATGGAACTTGTTGAGCCACTTGTACAGCCAGCCCACCAGCTTCATATCCAGGTTCAGCATATAGATGGTGAAAAGGACGCCCAGGATGATGGTAAACCATTTCAGCAGCTTACCGAGGATCTTCAGCAGTTTCATATCTTACACCTCTTTGGCAAGGCCCTTCTGCCGGGCGTATTCCGCCGCCCCCAGAGCGCCCATCAGCTGGGGATCGATGGCCAGGTCGATCACCTTCAGCTTCAGCACATGCTCGATGGCCTTCTTCAGGCCCGCGTTCTTGGCGCAGCCGCCGGTGAGGGTGATGCTGTCGGTGGCGCCCGCCTTCTTGCTCATGACGAAGCAGCGCTTGGCCACCGCCATCTGGATGCCCGCGGCGATCTCATCCATGGGCTTCCCCTCCCCCACCAGGGTGATGACCTCGCTCTCAGCGAACACGGTGCACTGGGCGGTGATGGGGATGACGTTCTTGGCCGTCAGGGACAGCTGGGAGAATTCCGGCAGGGTCATCTCAAAGGCGTTGGCCATGGCCTCGTAGAACCGGCCGGTGCCGGCGGCGCACTTGTCGTTCATGGCAAAATTCTTCACCGTGCCGTCGGTGTCGATGGAGATGCCCTTCACGTCCTGGCCGCCGATGTCGATGATGGCCTTGACCGCCGGGTTGGTCACATGGACCCCCATGGCGTGGCAGGAGATCTCGGAGATGTTCTCATCGGCGAAGGGCACCTTGTTGCGCCCGTAGCCGGTGCCTATGAGGTAGGCCAGGTCCTTGGCGCTTTGCAGCTCCGGCACCTGGGAAACCGTCTCCTCCATGGCCAGGGTGGCGGAGGCCTCGGAGTTGATCTTGCTGCGGATGGTGGTGTTGGCCACCATCTTCCCGTTTTCATCCAATATCACGCACTTGGTGTAGGTGGAACCCACGTCACAGCCGCCAAAATATTTCATGTACTCTCACTCCTCACTTTCTCTGGCCTTACCAGGTGGTGTCGTCCTCAAAATCCACCAGGGAGGGATCCAAGGGCTCCTCCTGGAACACGTTCATCATATAGCTGTTGACCTTGCTGCGCATATCCCGGCGGGACACCGTCCGGGGATCCATCAGGTCGTGCTCCACCCAGATCATGTGGATGCCCCGCTGTCGGGCCTGCTCGTCAAAGAGGCCCTGGAGCCCCGCCATGGTCTTGCAGCACACATGCTGGTACATGATGACGATCTCGGCGTTGAACTCCTCCACCTGCTTCCACAGCTCGTCGAGGACGTGGACATAGCCGCCGTTGGTGTGCTTGCGCATGACCATGCGCTCGTAGAGCCGGGCCAGGTCCCGGATGGCCTCCTCCTTGTCGTCGGTGTTGAGCATCTTGGTAAAGTTCAGGCTCTCCATCTCCACCAGCACCCCGATGCCCCAGGCGTTCTGGAGCCAGTTGGAGAAGTTGGCGTAGTAGTGGGCGGGGCAGCTCCAGATGATGGCCCGGTGGCGGATGGGCG
>CALXGG010000040.1 GCA_944387785.1 uncultured Oscillospiraceae bacterium
TGGCCCACGCACAGGGTGTCCATGTCGATGATGAGCACCTCGTTGTTCTGCATGACGATGTTGTTGGTGTGGTAGTCCCCGTGGAGCATGGTGTCCCGCTCCGGCACCCCCTCCACCAGGGCCACCAGCTTCCCGGCCTGGTCGGCGGGCAGGTAGTCCCGGAGGAATGTCACCCAGTTCAGGGCCACGCCCTTCATCTCCGGCATGTCCCCGGGCTTGACGTGGGTGCTGTGCATCTTCTTCATCAGGTCCACATACAGGTCCACATAGGTGTCCATCCCCGCCGGGTCGGCGGCGATCAGCTTGGAGAAGGACCGGGAGTTGAGCAGCTCGAACACCGAGCCGTAGCTCTCGCCCACCCGCACCACGTCGTAGGGGATGGCGGTGGGGATGCCCAGCACGAAGGCCTTCCGGGCCAGCTCCCGCTCCCGCTGCACATCGGGCAGGCAGTCGGGGTTCTGGTAGACCTTCACCACCGTGTCCTTGTCGATGCGGTAGACGGTGCCGTTGGCGCCCCGGCCGATGGCCTCGCAGCCCTCGATGGAGATGGTCCGGTAGGCCTTTTCCACCGGCATCATCTCGGTGAAGCCGGTCATGTCCAGGATCTCGTAGACCTCGGCGGAGACGTTGACCAGCCGGAGCTGATGCTCCAGCTTCCGCAGCCGCAGCACCACCCGCAGGCCGGCGCTGGATATGTACGTCAGGTCCTTCAGGTCCAGGACCAGCCCGCTGTGGGGCTGCTTTTCCCGGGCCTCCATGACCTCGGCCTCCACGGCGGGGGCGTTGCTGGAATCGATGTGCCCGGAGAGGGCCAGCTGCAGGGTATCCTTTTCCATAGTCCCGTTCATTTCGGGTCCCTCCTCATTCGCCGGCTCCCGCGCCGCAGGGGCGGGGCGGCGGTATTGTGTTATCAGATCTCTTCAAATACCTGGCGGATCAGCCAGTCATATTCCCGCCAGGCCGCCGTGCGGGCCAGGGGAGAGAGCGCTCCGGCGATGGTGCGGTAGTACCAGTGGTGCTGGGCCGGGTCCTTCTGATGGAAGGCGTCCCACATGGCCGCGCCCTTCTCCTCCTTGCAGCGGTAAAGGGAGCGCAGGTTGGAGAGCTTGTCGCCCAGGGTCACCACGGCTACCCCCGGGTCCTCCGCCGCCAGCAGCCCGGCGATGGCGGCCTCCTTGCGGGCCCGCCAGCTCCGGCCAGGAGGCAGATGGCGCATCTTATCCTCGCTCTCCGCCCCCACCAGGGCGGCCACCCGGGGGCCGAACCGGGCCCGGATGTCCTCCAGGTCCGCCCCCGCGTCCTCCACCGTATCGTGGAGGACGGCGGCGGCCAGCACCTCCTCGTCCTGGGTCAGGGAGGCGGCCACGACGGCGGCCTCCATGGCATGGAGGATGGCGGGGACGCCGTCCCCCTTCCGCCGCGCCTCGCCGTGGGCGGCGGCGGCAAAGGCCATGGCGTCAGTCAGCAGTCCCATGGGCCGCACCTCCCTCTGTCAGCCGTTTCCGGATGGTCAGGATATTCTGGCCGTCCTTGTATGCGTAGGTCACGTCGTCCATGGTCTGCCGGACCAGGAAGATCCCCAGGCCGCCGGCCTGCCGCGCCTCCAGGGGGGCATGGACGTCGGGGTCGTCCCGGGAGAGGGGGTCGTAGGGCACGCCGTGGTCGATAAAGGTGATGACCACCGCCAGCGGCTCCTCCGTCACCTCCACCCGCACGGTGGCGGGCCCCACGTCGGGGTTGTAGGCGTACTGGGCGATATTCCCGAAGAGCTCGTCGATGGCCACGTCGATCTGCCGCTGGATCCGCTTGGGGCAGTCCAGCGCCTCCAGCTCCCCGTTGACGAAGTCGGTGACGGGAGCGATGTTCTCAACGGTGGCGTTGATGGACAGTTCCTTCATGTCAATGCCTCCCTTCGGGACAGCCGCGGGGGCCGATCCGCCGTCCGAAGCCGCTGATGGCCTGGACGGGACATACCAGCACGCACAGGTGGCAGCCCACGCAGGCGGCGGGGTCCATCACCGGCTGGCCCCGGCGCATGGTCAGGGCCTCATGGCCCCCGTCCCGGCAGGAGAGGGCGCACCGGCCGCAGCCCACGCAGCGGCTGCGGTCGAACCGGGGCAGCAGGATGCTCTCCCGCTCCAGGTCCTCCAGGGCGGCCACGTTCTCCACGCCCAGCCCCTTCAGGTCGGTCACACGGGTCAGGGCCTTCTCCCGCAGGTAGAGGGTGAGACCCTCCAGCAGGTCGTCGATGATGCGCAGGCCGTACTGCATGACGGCGGTGGTGATCTGTACATGGTCGGCGCCCAGGAGCAGGAACTCCACCGCGTCCCGCCAGGTCTCGATGCCCCCCATGCCGCTGATGGGCGGGGCGGGCCACTGGGGGTCGGAGGCCAGCTCCCAGATGAACCGCAGGGCAATGGGCTTCACCGCCTTGCCGGAATAGCCCCCCACGCCGGACAGGCCCCGTACCGAGGGACTGGTGGCGTAGGTGTCCAGGTTCATGCCCATGATGCTTTTGACGGTATTGATGGCGGCCAGGCCGTCGGTGCCGCCCCGGCGGGCCGCCCGGGCCATGGGCCGCATGTCCCCCACATTGGGGGTCAGCTTGGCCAGCAGCGGGACGGAGCAGCCCCGCCGGGCGGCGGCGGTATAGCGCTCCACCGCCTCCGGGCTCTGGCCCACGTCCACCCCCAGGCCGTCCTGCTCCATGTTGGGGCAGGAGAAGTTGCACTCCACGATGTCGGCCCCGGCCTCCTCCACCAGGCGGGCCAGCCGGGTCCACTCCTCCTCGTCCCGGCCCATGATGGAGGCGATGAGCACCTTGGTGGGATAGTCCCGCTTCAGCCGGCGGAGGATCTCCAGGTCCTCCTCCAGGGAGTCGCAGGAGAGCTGCTCGATGTTCTTGAAGCCATAGAAGCCGTTCCCGCCGGAGAGGGCGGAATAGCGGGGGGACGCCTCCCGGGGGATGAAGTCGCAGATGGTCTTGAAGCAGGCCCCCGCCCAGCCTATGTCGAAGGCCCGGGCGATCTTTTCATAGCTGCTGGCCACCACCGAGGAGGACAGCAGGAAGGGGTTTTCCAGCCTGACGCCGCAGAAAGTGCTGGACAGGTCCACGCTGTCGCCGCCCAGCGCCTTCATGCCCTCCTTTTCCTTGTGGAGGGCGGTGCACAGCCGGCGGATCCGGACGGGGCCGTCCGGCCGCAGGCAGGCCCCCTCGCAGGGGGCGGGGCAGCCGGCGCACAGGTTATCAGCGGGCAGCCGTCCCGCCGCTCCGGCGATATTCTGGAAGCGCACGCTGCGCAGCAGCCCCGCCGGGTCCAGGCCGTGGGGGCAGGCCGCCGTGCAGGGGCCCTCCGGGCACAGCAGGCAGCGCTCCGCCTCTTCCTTTGGGATGTTGGTGTTCCACATCAATGGGATCCCTCCATTCTTCCATGCTGTGCCGCCGCGCGGCAGTCGGCCTCGTACTGCCGGCAGACCTGCTCGATGATCCCCAGGCGCTTGGCGCCGATGGACCGTATGGCGGACAGGGCCCCCGGGTCGCTGCGGAAGAGCAGGCACAGCTGCTCCATGGTGTTGACCTGTTCCCGGCGCAGGGCCAGGGATACCTGCCGCAGCTGCGCCTGCTGCGCGGGGAATCGGGCCTCACAGCGTGCGAAATAGTCCTTTATCATCGGATCTCCTCCTGCTGTCCCGGCGGCGGGATTCCGGGTTTTGCCCCCGGGAGCGGCATCCGGTCCCGGGGCGCATTCTGACTGGCAATATTGTAGAGAGCTTTTCCCTCCGCCGCCAGTACCAAAGATGTCGATGGATCCGACAAAACTCGTACTTGACAAATTGACGCATTTGCGCATGGGTGCTATAATGGACCAGACAGACAGGGAGGTGGGAAATGATGGAACCGTTGCATGTAGCGGTGTGTGAGGATCAGCCCGGGGAGAGGGAGGCGCTGCTGGCGCTGCTGGCGGAAAGCGCCGTCCCCTGCGTCTCCACGGCGTTTTCCAGCGGCGAGGCGCTGCTGGAGGCCTGGCGGCCCCGCGCCTTTGACCTGCTGCTGATGGACATTTATATGGAGGGCATGAGCGGGATCGAGGTGGTGAAGCGGCTGCGGGACAGGGGGGAGGAGCTGCCGGTGGCTTTTATTACCAGCAGCGCCGACCACGCCCTGGACAGCTACCGCCTCTCCGTCCTGAAGTATATCGAGAAGCCGGCCCGGCCCCGGGATGTGGCGGAGATCCTGGAGCTGGCCCGGCTGAAAAAGACGGACGTGCCCTCTCTCGCCATCCGGCGCGGCGGGAGCCGGGAGGAGATCCCCCTGTCCGATATCTCCTATCTGGAGCAGCAGGGGCATGTGGTGAACATCCACCTGCGGGACGGCACGGTGCGCTCCGCCTACGAAAAGGTGGCCGCCCTGGCGGGGGAGCTGTCGGGCCGGCCCTTTTTCCAGCCCCACAAGAGTTTCCTGGTCCACCTGCCCTATGTGGGGCATATCGACGGCGACCTGAAGTGCTTTGTGATGGCCGACGGGAAAAACGTCCCCATCCGCCGGGAGCTGATGGGGAAGGCCAGGCGCGCCTGGGAGGACCATCTCTTCGCCCGGACCAGGGGGGAGAGCTGATGGAGACGGTTTTTTACACCTTCTGCGCCTATCTGCCCATCCACCTGCTGGCCTATTTGCCCTTCCTGGATATCCTGCGCTTCGGAAAGCGGTGGATGGCCCTCACCGTTGCGGGGAATCTGGGGATCCACCTGCTGGGGGTGGCCTGGGTGATCGCCCTGGAGCGGCCGGACCTGGTGCCGCTGGTGGGCTTTGCCATGGTGCCCATCTCCCTTGCGCTGTACTTCCTGAACATCCGGCTGCGCCCCGGAAAGCTGCTGTTCACCTATGTGCTGCTGGTCAACTACCAGACCATCGCCACAGGGATCGCCGCCTTCCTGGCGGTCAGGCTGCTGCATACCTCCGCCCGGAGCTGGGAGGGCGGCCTGCTGTGCCTGCTGCTGTTCGGCCTGGCCTGGAAGCCCATGTACCGCCTGTTCCGCTACGCCGCCGAGCAGGTCTACCGCATCGACGCCCCCCGGCTGTGGCGGGTCATCTGGCTGCTGCCCGCCGTGATGAGCGCCACGGTCATCGTGCTGACCGGAGGCGCCCAGGATCAGCTGGCGCAAAGCTGGCAGTTCCTGGTTTCACGGGCCGGCCTGCTGCTGTGCGTGGTGCTGGTCTATTGGGTGCTGGTCAGCTCCCTGGAGGGGATACGGAGGCAGACCATCCTCCAGGAGCAGCTGAATTTTGAGGCGCACCTGCTGGAGCTGCAGGCGGAGGAGCAGAAAAAGCACAGCCGTCTGATGCTGGAGCACGAGGAGCAGCTGCGTCGGCAGCGCCACGACCTGCGTCACCAGCTGGCGGCCATCCAGCAGCTGGCGGACACCCATCCGGCCCGCCTGAAGGAGTATGTCGCCTCCCTCCTGGAGGCCATCCCCGCCGCCCCCAGGACCTACTGCGGAAATCCGGCGGTGAACGCGGTGGTCTCCTATTATGCCGGCCGCCTGGAAGAGGAGGACGCGGAGGTACAGATCCGGCTGTCCCTTCCCGAGCGGGTGGAGGGGGTGACGGACGGGGAGCTGTGCATCCTCTTCGGCAACCTGCTGGAAAACGCCATGGAGGCCTGCGGCCGCATGGGCCCCGGCCCCCGTTTCGTCCGCCTGGACGGCGAGATCCGCAGCGGCGTGCTCACCATCACCATGGACAACAGCTTTGACGGGCAGGCGGTCCGGGAGCATGGGCGCTACCGCTCCAGCAAGCGGAGCGAGCCGGGCGTGGGGCTCACCTCCATCCAGGCCGTGGCCCGGAAGCACGGGGGGGACGCCCGGTTTGAGACGGAGGGGACGGTGTTCCGCTCCTCCCTCTATCTCCGGACAGATATTTGAAGGCCCGGGAGCCGGCCCGGCATGGAACCGCTGGATGTTCTGTGCCGGGCCGGCTCCTGTCTGTCAAGGACCAAGATCTTGCCTGCCGGCGTGCGCGGCGGCAGCCGCCGGAGGCCGCCTGCGCTGCCGTTTTCCTATTGCCACCGCCCCCACCGGGCCGACGGGCCCCACGGGCCCTCCGGGCTCCGCCTCCGTCACCGGACCCACCGGTCCTACGGGCCCTGCGGGAGCTACCGGGCCTGCCGGGGCGGCAGGCCCCACGGGCCCCACGGGGCCTCCGGGCTCAGCCTCTGTCACCGGCCCCACCGGGCCAACCGGAGCTGCCGGCCCTATCGGCCCTACCGGAGCCACAGGTCCTATGGGGTATGCCGGCGCCACCGGTCCCACAGGCCCCCCGGGACCGGCGGGGCGCTTGGGCGTGCCGGGCCCTACCGGGCCGACAGGCGCCACCGGCCCCATGGGTCCCGCCGGCGCGGACGGCGCCGCGGGCGCCACCGGGCCTACCGGCCCCGTGGGGGAGGTGCCGGATGATGCGTTTGCGTCCTTTATCAATACCCAGTACGTTTTGCAGACCGGAACGCCCATCGCGGTGTTTGAAAGCGTCCCGGACGTTACAGGGAACATCGCGCAGACGTCGCCCTCCACCATATCCCTGGCGGCAGGCTACTACCTGATCTCCTATAAGGTTTCCTGCCTGTTCCGCAGCGCCAACTACATGCAGGTGACGCCCTACTACAACAATGTGGCCCACCTGGAGACGGGGATCTATTTTGCTACCAGCGCGGAGGGCTCCAGCGCCTGCGGTTCGGCCTTCATCGTCCTGTACGCGCCGTCGCCCACGGAGTTTTCCCTGAACTACTCCGGTTCCGCCAACGCCGTGGAGGGAGAGGTCAACATCACCATTCTCAAGCTCCGCCGGACGCCCTGACCGGCCCGAAAGCAAGAGGGAGCCGCCGGCCATAAAGACCGGCGGCTCCCTCTTATCTGGCGTTTTCCGGGAGGGAGCGGCCCTCAGCGGACCGTGACCTCCTTGATGTTGAATTCCCTGCCGCTGAGGATATCCTTGTCGAAGCTGCCGCAGGAGGGGCAGTAGCCCTCGTTCTCCACCACGGGGAACTGGCTGCCGCAGCCGCGGCAGCGGGCCACAGCGGGGATCCTGTCGATGACCAGCTTTGCTCCGGCAAACAGGGGGCAGCGGTCGGCGGCGGCGGGGAAGCAGGCCTCGAAGTAGTGGGGCACCACCGAGGAGATCTCCCCGATCTCTACCACCACCGTGTCGATGGCGGTGACATCCTCCTCGGCGGCCAGGGCCTCCTCCACCACCTTGGCCATCTGAAAGACCAGGCCTAATTCATGCATCGTCCGGGGCCTCCTTTCCGGCGTAGGGTCCTACGCCCTGTTCCCGGTGAGCGCGTCCTTCACGGAGCGGACGGCGATCTTCCCCACCCGCTTGACCATGTTGGGGGTCATCTTCAGGGGGATCTGCTCATAGGTGTTGTAGGTCACGTTGTATTTCTTTACCAGGTGGATGGCGTCGAATTTGCACTTGGTGGTGCACTGGCCGCAGCCGATGCACATCTCCTGGTCCAGCTCCACCGCGCCGCAGCCCAGGCACCGTTCCGTCTCCTTGCGGATCTGCTCCTCGGTGAAGGTGACACGGTCGTCCTGGAAGCTGTCCTTGGGAAGGGGCTTGCGTGCTGCCCGCTGGCGGGGCATCCGGTCAAAGCTCTCCAGGTCGGCGGCGGCCTTGTCCAGGGGCTTATAGATCCGGCGGTCCCGGCCGGCGGTCATGCTGACGCCCTCCCAGACGTAGCGGTGGATGGAGATGGCGCCCTGCTTGCCGGCGGCGATGGCGTCGATGGCGAACTTGGGGCCGGTGCAGCAGTCGCCACCCACAAATACATCAGGCTGGGCGGTCTGCCAGGTGAAGGGGTCGGCCGCGGCGGTCCTGCCCCGGCCCAGCTCCACGGCGCTGCCCTCCAGCAGGCTGCCCCAGCAGATCTCCTGGCCGATGCTCAGCAGCACCCAGTCGGCGTCCACGGTGATGGTGTCGGAGTTGTCATAGGTGGGATCGAAGCGGTGGTCCCCGTCGTATACGGAGACGCAGCGGCGGAAGGTGACGGCCTTGATCCGGCCCGCCTCCAGCGTCAGGCTCTGGGGGCCCCAGCTGTTGTGGATGACGATGCCCTCGGCCTCTGCCTCCTGGATCTCCTCGTCCAGGGCGGGCATCTCCTCCCGGCTCTCCAGGCAGTACATGTCCACGCTGTCCGCCTGCTCCCGGACGGCGGCCCGGGCCACGTCGATGGCCACGTTGCCGCCGCCCACCACCAGCACCTTGCCGTGGAGGGCCTGTCCCTTGCCCAGGTTGATGCCCCGCAGGAAGTCCACGCCGGTCATCACGCCCTCGGCGTCCTCGCCGGCAAGGCCCAGCTTCCGTCCGCCCTGGGCGCCGATGGCCACATAGAAGGCGGCGAAGCCCTCCCGGCGCAGGTCGTCCAGGGTCACGTCCTTACCGACCTCCACGCCGGTGCGGAAGGTGACCCCCAGGTCCCGGAGGATGTCGATCTCCGCCTGGATGATCTGCCGCTCCAGCCGGAAGGAGGGGATGCCCAGGGTCAGCATGCCGCCCAGTACCTGCTCCTTTTCAAACACCGTTACGTTGTAGCCGTCCACCGCCAGGAAGTAGGCGCAGCTGAGGCCGGCGGGGCCGGCGCCGATGACGGCGATGGACTTGCCGTAGTCGTGGGCCTTGGGGGGCACATAGCGGTTTTCTTCTTTCAGCTCCTGGTCGGCGATGAACTTCTTGATCTCGTCCACCGCCACCGGTTCGTCCACGCTGCCCCGGGTGCAGGCGCTCTCGCAGCTCCGGGGGCAGATCCGGCCGCAGACGGCGGGGAAGGGGTTCTCCTTCTTGATGAGCTCCAGGGCCTCCCGGTACCGGCCCTGGGCGGCCAGCTTGATGTAGCCCTGGACGGCGATGTGGGCGGGGCAGGCCGCCTTGCAGGGGGAGGTGCCCTCGTCGGTGACGTTTTCCCGGTTCTCCCGGTAGTTGACGTTCCAGCGCTTCTCCGGCCAGACATGGTCCCGGGGGGAGATGGTCTCCGGCTTCTCCGCCTCCGGGCTGCCGCAGAGCTTCTGGCCCAGCTTCAGGGCGTTCACCGGGCAGTTCTCCACGCACTGGCCGCAGGCCACGCACTTGGTGCTGTCGGTCTCCGCCACATAGTTGGAGCGGACCATGTCGGGGGCGTTGTAGTAGGCGGCGTTGCGGATGGCGTAGCAGCCGCAGCCGCAGCAGTTGCAGATGGCGTAGGTCTCCTCGCCGTCGATGTTGGGCACCGAGTGCATGAGGCCGTTTTCCTCAGCCTTGCGGACGATCTCAAAGGCCTCCTCCCGGGTGATCTCCCGGGCCCGGCCGGTGCGGATGCAGTACTCCGCCCCGGCGTTGAGCTGCAGGCACATGTCCTTTTCCAGGTGGCCGCAGCCCTCCCCCAGCAGCCGGCGGGAGGTGCGGCAGGAGCAGTCGGCCACGGCGAAGCGGGTGCTCTTGTTGAGGATGGTGGCTACCTGCTCATAGGGGACGCTGCGGCTGTCGCCGTCGATGGCGCTCTGGATGGGGATGACCCGCATGGGGGAGGCGCCCACCGGCAGCTTGGGGGAGAGGAGGCCCCCCGCAGCCGGGCATATTCCTCGAAGCCCGCCGGGATCTCCGGGTGCTTTTCGCACTGGGCCCGGTTGTTCATCATCTTCTCCATGACGCCGGGGACGAACACCGGCAGCTCGAACACGTCCACGCCGTTTTCCGAGTGGAAGATGCACACGCCGGCCTCCGCCAGCTGATCCACCAGCCGCTTGGTCTCCTCCAGAGGCTTGCCGCAGCGCTTGGCGATCTTCTCCAGGGGCATGGGCCCCCGCAGCTCCATGGCCAGGGCCACCTCCGCCATTTCGTCGGTGACCACGCAGTTGAGGACTTTGTATTCCGGGGCGTTTTCATCCAGGGTGATGAGCATGGCCACCGGCCCGCTGATCTTTCTTGCCAGCTTCAGGATGTTCTTTCTGACTGCCATAGATGGTTCCCTCCTTGTATTGTCCCGGGGCGGGGCCCCGGCTCATGCATCCTGCCACTGCCGGACCTGCTGCCGCAGCCAGTCGCACCAGGGCTCCACGCCCTCTCCGGTCTTGGCGGAGATCGGGAAGATGGGGATGCCCGGCCGCAGGGCGTGGACCCGCTGGACAAAGCGGTCCAGGTCGAAGTCGAAGCAGGCGGCGGCGTCCATCTTGTTCACCAGCAGCACATCGGCCACGGTGAACATCAGGGGGTATTTCAGGGGCTTGTCATCCCCCTCGGGGACGCTGAGGATCACCGCGTTTTTCACCGCGCCGGTGTCGAATTCGGCGGGACAAACCAGGTTCCCCACGTTCTCCAGGATCACCAGATCCAGATCGCCGTACCCCAGCTCCTCCAGGCCCTGGCGGGTCATCTCCGCATCCAGGTGGCACATGCCGCCGGTGTGGAGCTGGATCACCCTGGCGCCGGTTGACGCGACGGTCCGGGCGTCCACGTCGCTGTCGATATCCGCCTCCATGACGCCGATCCGCAGGGCCTCCGACAGCCGGGGGATGGTCTGCAGCAGAGTGGAGGTCTTGCCGCTGCCGGGGCTGCTCATGACGTTGAGGAGGAAGGCGCCGTTCTCCTTCAGCTTTTGGCGCAGGGCGTCCGCGTCCCGGTCGTTGGCGGACAGGACCCCCTGCTTGATCTCAATGACTTTGAATTCCATGGGCTTGACACCTCCTGTGTCCCAGAAGAGGCGGGCGGCTGCCCGTCCGGACACTGTTTTATTCATTGTACCATCGCCGGGGCAGAGCCGTAAAGCAACAACTTATCGTTGCAGACCACAATAAAATATTGTACAATAGGGGAAAAAGGGGGGAGCGGGATGCAGATACGGACCATCGAGTCGTTTCTGACGCTGTACCGGGAGCGGAATTTTTCCCGGGCCAGCCGCCGGCTGTTCATCACCCAGCAGGGCCTCAGCCGGCAGATATTGTCCCTGGAGAAGGAGCTGGGGCAGACGCTGTTCGAGCGCAGCCGGGTGGGCGCGGAGCCCACGGAAGCGGCCCACAGGCTGTACCCCTACTACAACCAGATGCTGGAGCTCTACAAGGCGTCCATGGCGGTGCTGCGCTCGGCGCCGGAGCGGCGGCCGGTGCTGCGGGCCGGGCTGGCCTACGGGATCGCCAGCGGCGGCGGGCCGGATTTCCTTCTGTCCTTCCAGAAGTTCCATCCGGAGGTGGAGCTGGAGGTCCAGGAGTGGTCCAAGGAGCAGTGCATCCATAAGCTGCTGCATAACCTGCTGGATATCGCCTTTTTGATCAACCCCTTCCCGGAAAACCTGTTCCGGGCGGAGATCTTGACCGGGGACAATATGTATGTGGCTATGTATCGGACACATCCTCTGGCTAACAGTCGGGAGCCGCTGGATTTCCGCCTGCTGGACCGGCAGACGCTGATCACCGGCTCACCGGAGAACGCCATGCGGCAGCTCTTCGACTATTGCTGCGCCCTGACGGGGATCCAGCCCAGGATCCATATGGCCTCCAGCTACAACCTGGATTTTGTCAACGCCATGAAGGAGAACGTGGGCCTTGCCACCCTCAACTCCTCCATGGCCCTGCGGGTGGTGAACCCGGATATCCACATCCGTCAGCTCATACTGCCCTGCGCCGGGTACCTCTACGGCTGCGTCCAGACCTACAACGCCGGCAATTCCCTGGCGGAGCAGCTGCTGGAGTATACCCGGGCCTACTATGTGAGCCATCCCCTGCCGGTCTATACCGGGCCGGCGGAGAAGGAAGGCGGGGGCGGAGGCCCCGCCTGAGCCGGGCCGGTGCAGGGCCGGGCCCTTCTGAAAAAGGAGCCGCCCCGCGATACGCGGGACGGCTCCTTCGTATTCCGGGAGGATCAGTGGATGCGGATCTTGAAGATGGCCTTCTTGATGACCGCGGGGCTTCCCACCTGGACGGCGGTGCGGTGGGCGTCGGCGGGATAGCAGAGAAGAAAGTCGCCTGCGTTGAGCACCACATGGCTGTTGGGGTCGCCCTCCAGGGGCAGGAAGTCGTCCTTCTCCACGAACTCCTTCTGCTCCATGTTGTCGATGAAGTTGACGTCGATCTGCTCGGGGCCCCGGAGCATGAAGTGGAGATCCAGATACTGCCGGTGGGCCTCCCAGAACCGGTTTTCCGGCGTGGTGGTCTCGTACTCCACGATGTTCACGAACAGCTCCTCCCCGTCGATGGGGTGGCTGCCCTTCTCATAGGAGAGAAGGTCGTTGGCCGCGGCGTAGTCAAAGCACTTGCCGATGGTCTCCTCCAGCCAGGAGAAGGCCTTCCTGTCACGGATGTTGCCAAATACCATTTTATCGTATCCTCCTTTTGGATTGGAGCGGGCCTCCCGGCGTTTGCCAGGGAGGCCCGCGACGCGCCGTCGGCAGCGGTCAGCTCTTGTAGATGGTGGTGTGGGGATCGGGGACGCTCTTATCGCCCTTCACGGAGCGCCAGATCATGGAGGCGGGGATGCCCACGATCAGGGACACGCCGATGGAGATGATGGAGTAGGACCAGATGGACACATCGGCGGAGTAGGGGCCGTACTTGATGAACACCATCACGGCGGAGGCGGCGATGAAGGCCACAGTGGCGCCGAAGGTGTTGGCCACCTTGGTGAAGGCGCCCAGGATGAAGGTGCCCACCAGGATGCCCAGGACCAGGCCCATGAAGCCGTTGAACCACTCATAAGCGGAGGTGACGCCGCCGTTGGCCAGGACCATGGCCACCACGATGGCGAAAATACCAACCAGCAGGGATACCCACTGGCCGATCTTGGTCTGGGTCTCAAAGCTCAGCTTTTTCTTGGACAGGCGCTCCTGGATGTCCAAGGTCCAGCTGGAGGCCACGGAGTTCAGGCCGGTGGACAGGGTGGACTGGGCCGCGGCGTAGATGGCGGCCAGCAGCAGGCCGGTGATGCCCACAGGCAGCTCAAAGGCGATCCAGGAGGCAAAGATCTGATCCTGCTGGGCGGCAGGAGGCAGGGGGTTGCCCTGGGTCTGGTAGAAGGTGTACAGGCCGGTGCCGATGAGATAGAACACGGTGGCGATGAAGATGGACAGGCACCCGTTGGCCAGCATCATCTTGTTGAGCTTCTTGGTGTCGGTGGTGGTGGTGAAGCGCTGGACGATATCCTGGGAGGAGACATAGGAGCTCATGGTGTTGAAGCCGGCGCCCACGATCAGGAGGAACACGCTGTTCTTCAGGATGTTGGCGTCAAAGATGGGCTCGTTTTCCGCCAGGAACTTGTGGTTGTTGGTAAACTCGTTGATGATGGCGCCGAAGCCGCCGTCCAGATGGGCGATGAGGAAGATCAGGCCGAAGGTGACGCCGATGAGCAGCACGGAGCCCTGGATGAAGTCGGTCCACAGCACGCTCTTCAGGCCGCCGGTGTAGGAGTAGATGATGGCGATGACGCCCATGATGATGATGAGGATGTTCACGTTGATCCCCATCAGGGCGCTCAGCACCATGCAGGGCAGGTACATGATGATGGACATGCGGCCGATCTGGTAGATGATGAACATGACGGCGCCCAGCACCCGCAGGAACTTGCTGTGGAAGCGCAGCTCCAGGTAGTGGTAGGCGGTGTCGATGTCCAGGCTGCTGTACACAGGCAGGAAGAACTTGATGGTCAGGGGGATGGCCAGCAGCATGCCCAGCTGGGCAAACCACATGATCCAGCTGCCGGCGTAGGAGTTGCCGGCCAGGGACAGGAAGGAAATGGGGCTCAGCAGGGTGGCGAAGATGGATACCGAGGTGACCCACCAGGGCACGGTGCCGTCGCCCTTGAAATACTCTTTGCCCTTCATTTCCTTTTTGGCGAAGTGCAGGCCGGCCAGCAGGACTGCCAGCAGGTAGACGATCAGCACCGCCAGGTCGATGTACGTAAATCCTTGCATGAATCGTTACGCTCCCTCTCATTTTTTGATTTCACTTGAACCGGCCGGATGCCGGCGGGGCCCGGTACGCATGAGGCGGCATTGCCGCTGCGGCTCTCACTTCCTTTCCATAAGGTATGGCGCACAGGCGGGGGCGCGCCCCGCCCTCTCCGCCGGGAAAGCGCGCGGGTAACGAGTTTCTCCAGATTTGAAAAAGATATGGCCATTATTGTTTTCTTGGATAAAAGATGGATA
The DNA here is from genome assembly GCA_944387785.1 of uncultured Oscillospiraceae bacterium. Lineage (GTDB taxonomy): Bacteria > Bacillota > Clostridia > Oscillospirales > Oscillospiraceae > Pelethomonas. The sequence continues at coordinate 14,160 of CALXGG010000040.1, forward strand.
TATTTTTTCGGTAAATTTATTTAGGATAGCCAAATCTTTATTAAATTATAACATGAAAAACCGGGAAAGCAACCGCCAACTTGGAAAATAAAAGAATAAACCTGCACTTGCATAATAATACGGAGATAAACCCGGCCATTTTTACTAATAGAAGGAGAAAACAACACAAAACCAGGTGCATAGCGCCAAAGATTTAAAAAATACGCCCCGGAAGGGCTGCCGGTACAGGGCCGCGTTCCCGGCGGAAGGGACGGCTCCGCAGTCCGGCCGGAGGAGCCGCGGAGGGGGCTCCGGGGCGGTCCCCCGGGAAGGAACGGCGGGCGGCGGCGGCGGGCGGCCTGCCGCCGGCCTGCACGATTTGCCTAGGTCGCCCGGACGCAGGTCCGCCGGGGGAGGAGGCCTTTTCGTTTCGCTCCCGCCCAAAGCCTTCGGCGGGAAGCGGTCCTTCGGCGGGAAAAGCGATTGACAGGCCGCCCCGGCTATGGTACCCTTTTCCTGTAAGACGTGAATACTTGTTCACGAGGGCTTTTGCGGCGACAACGGCAGCGGGAGGTATTGCCATGGCGTACAACGGTTTTGCGATCGACACCTATCTGGACGCGGCGGCGGTGACGGAGCAGCTGGACCAGCTGATCCGCAAGCCGGTCTATTCCATCCGCCGGGACAAGCTGGCGTCCTATGTCCAGCATTATTTTGAGGAAAAGTGCCCCCGGTCCAAGGCGATGATCGCCCAGGCAAAGAAGGTGATCCCCGGGGGCGTGCAGCACAATCTGGCCTTCAACTACCCCTTCCCCCTGGTGATCACCCGGGCGGAGGGAGCGAAGCTCTACGACCTGGACGGCAACTGGTACTACGATCTCCTCCAGGCCGGCGGGCCCACCATCCTGGGCAGCAACGTGCCGGCGGTCCGGGACCAGGTGGTGGAGCTGCTGCGCACCTGCGGGCCCTCCACCGGCCTGTTCCATGAGTTCGAGTACAAGCTGGCCAAGAAGATCTCCGACCTGGTGCCCTCGGTGGAGATGTTCCGGATGCTGGGCTCCGGCACCGAGGCG
>CALXGG010000041.1 GCA_944387785.1 uncultured Oscillospiraceae bacterium
ATCACCATGGACACCACCAGGCCGGAGACGTACTCCATGCGCCCGTGGCCGAAGGGGTGGTGGCTGTCGGGCTTCTGGGCCGCCAGCTTGAACCCCAGCAGGGTCACCACCGAGGAGCCGGCGTCGGAGAGGTTGTTGAAGGCGTCGGCGGTGATGGCGATGGAGCCGCTGAGGGCCCCCGCCAGGGCCTTGCCCGCGAACAGCAGCAGGTTCAGCGCGATGCCCACCGCCCCGCACAGCACGCCGTAGGCCCGGCGCACGGCGGCGTCGGACACGTTATCGTGATCCCGGATCAGCTTCCGGGCCAAAAATCGGATCATACAGACCTCCCGAAACAGGGCGCGCCCCGCCGGAGGGCCGGCAGGGAACGGCGCCGATCATTCCCCCCGGGCCTTGGGGGGATAGAAAAACCGCTTGGTAAAGAGATAGCAGATGGGGATGAGCCACAGCAAAAAGGCATAGCCCACGGCGCCGTAGCCCGCTCCCAGCATGGCCAGGGGGATGCTGCAGGCGATGGACCAGGGCACCAGGCCGGCGATGAGGATGCCGGAATTCTCGATGTCCATGGCCAGCTCCTCCCGGTCGTCATAGCTGCGGCGGAGGAGCTGCTCGGAGAGGATGCTGGTCACCGCCTGGTTGCACAGCACCATGGCCGTCAGGGCGGACACCACGATCATGGCCGGGAAGCGGCCGACTTTCCCCGCCAGGCCCTCCGCCTTCTGCCGGAGGGGCTCCAGGTCCCCGGTGCCCTCCAGGATGCCGGAGTAGAGGCCGGTGAGGATGACGATGACATAGCTGACCAGCATGCTGGTGACGCCGCCGCCCCCCAGCACGGCGTTCAGCGCCGGGTCCGCCGGGTGGTAGCCCCCCCAGGCCGCCGAGAGCACCTCCCAGGGGCTGAAGCCCTGGACCGCCACCGCCAGTATCGCCGCCACGGCGATGCTGCCCCCCATGGCCAGCTTGATGGGCACCCTGCACAGGGGCAGCAGGAACATCGCCGCCGCCGGCAGCAGGGCCGTCCAGGAGATGGAAAAGCCGCCCTCCAGGGCGGAGAGCACCGCCGCGTCCATCCGCTGGAGGGGGTTGCGCAGGGAGAGGAACCCATAGAGCCCCAGGGTGAGAAGGGTGGGGAGGAGGCCGGTGAGGAGCATCCTGCGGACATTGCGGTAGAGATCCGTGTCCGTCACCGCCGCCACCAGGCTGGCCGCCGAGGAAGCGGGGCTGCACCGGTCCCCGAAGTAGACCCCGGAGAGGACCACCCCCGCCGTCAGCACCGGGTCCACCCCGCCGGACCGGGCCAGGGCCATGAGGATCACCCCCATGGTGCTGCTGACGCCGTAGGAGGTGCCCAGCACATAGCTCAAAGCCACACACAGCAGGAAGGCCACCACCAGGAACAGCCCCGGAGTCACCAGCTCCACGCCCTTGACGATGCAGTAGGCGATGGTGCCGCCTACCCGCCACAGGCCGGTGATGATGCCGATGAGGAAGATGATCTCCACCACGATCAGGGATTTTTTGCACTTTTTCCAGGCCATATCCCACAGCTGCCGGTGGGTGAAACCCTGGCGGCGGCCCAGGGCCCAGAACAGGCCCAGCCCCCCCAGCAGGGCCCAGGACACCGACAGCCCCGCGGCCAGGCACCCGGCCACCAGGGCCAGGAACAGCAGAAAGCAGGCGATCAGCATGTCAGCTCCGCCCCCTGATGGTCAGGGTATAGCGGCAGCACAGCCGGTCCAGGTCCTCGTCGGTGGCGGCGGGGATCCGGAGCTTGCCGCCGCAGGAGCGGCACACCAGGTCCACCGCCCCGCCGTGGACCTCCATGGCGCAGTCCTTCCCGCCGCAGGAGCAGGAGATGCCGCCCCGGGCGGCGATGTCCCGCAGCTCCGAGAGGACCTCGTACATGATGACGCCGTCCACAAAGGGGTCTTCCCCGGCGTCCTTTTTCTTCTGCACCGCCACCTCCAGCTCCCCCAGGGCCCGCTGGACCCGGTAGGGCTCGCCGATGTAGCAGCACAGCTGCCGGGTCACCGGGCAGGCAAGGCCCACGCCCTCCCCCTCCATCACCCGGGACACGGGCACCTCCGCCCGGTGCTCCCCGCCGCACACGCCGCAGGGGGTGGTCACCAGGAACCGCTGCCCGTCGCTCTCCGCCTTCAGCTCGCTGCGGCCGCAGTCGCACACCAGGGCTACCGCCGCGGCATTGAGGGCGAAGGCCGTCCGCTCGCCGTACACGCTCTTGCCGCACTCGGGGCAGAGGTAGCCCAGCGCCCGTTTCTCTTCCGCCATGGATCGGCCCTCCTTGGTCAAAGCATTCTGTTTATTATACGACACTCCGGGGATGTTTTCCAGTCCCGGATGCAAATTTTTGCCCCGCCCGGCAAAATACCGGGCGGGGCTGCCGCCGGAAGCGGGGATCCTCCTGTGGAAAACCGGCCCTGGGCCGGGAGCCGCCGCCGGCGGCGGGCCCCAGGGGCGGGCACGCCCCCGGGAAAGGCCCCCGGGGTCATCCTCCCGTCGGGGCCTTACGCCACGGTAAAATAGGCGTAGTAGGTCCGCCGGTCGAAGTCCCCGGCGGCGCGGAAGTCCGTCACTTCCTTCCCCAGGCGGTAGCTGCCGGCGGGCAGCTCCCCGTAGAGGGCGGCCCACTTCACCTCCAGCTCCGTGTCCCCCTCCGCCCGGATGAGGTAGGCCTCCATGGTCCAGGCCGGATCCTCCGCCAGGGGCTCCAGCTCCGTCCAGGCCCCGCCGCTCTCCCGCTCCAGCCAGAAATAGCTGCCGGTCTCCAGCTCCCCGGTGGGCCGCCCGCCGGACTGGGCCAGGTGCAGGTTGAGGCCCATGGGCGTCACGTCCTCCGCCGTCAGCGTCAGGCCCCACTCGTCCGGCAGGGCCTCCACATGGCCGCTGGCGCCCCGGCTCCCCGTCCCGGCCCGCTCCCCGGCGGCACCGGGGCCGCCGCAGCCGGTCAGCAGCAGCGCCAGGAACAGCGCCAGCGCGATACATTCTTTCATATGAAAACCTCCATCCTGATGGATCGGTATGCGTTTTCCCGGCCCCGCCGGCTCCCGGCGGGACGGCGGCAGGCAGCGCCGCCCTCTTCTCAGTGCATATAGACGGGGAACGGCGGGATAGGTTCCCCCTCCTCTGAAAAATTTGCAGATCGTTCATATTTTCCCCGCCGCCGGGCCATACTAAAGGCGTACCGCGGCGGAAGCCGCAATCTTATCCGGTGGGAGGCGACGCCCATGCACGCTCCGGGCCGCACCATTGCCCTGCCCCGGCCCGCCTATATCCTGTCCCACGCCGCCGTGGGAGGCCGGCAGGAGAACCGCGGGCCTCTTGCCCCCTGGTTCGACCGGCTTTGGGACGACAGCTTCTTCGGGGAAAAGACCTGGGAGAAGGCGGAGAGCGCCATGCAGAAGGAGGCCCTGACATTGGCCCTGGAAAAGGCCGCCCTGGGGCCGGAGGACCTGGATTTCGTCCTGGCGGGGGACCTCCTCAACCAATGCATCGGCACCTCCTTCGGCCTGCGGTCCTTCCGCATCCCCTTCTTCGGGCTCTATGGGGCCTGCTCCACCATGGGGGAGGCCCTGGCCCTGGGGTCCCTGCTGGTGGCCGGCGGCTTCGCCGCCCGGGTGGGGGCCATGACCTCCAGCCACTTCTGCACCGCCGAGCGGCAGTACCGCATGCCGGTGCCCTACGGCAGCCAGCGCCCTCCCACCGCCCAGTGGACCGCCACCGCCGCCGGCTGCTGCCTGCTGGGGGCGGAGAAGGCCCCCCTGGCGGTCACCGCCGTCACCTGCGGGCGGATCGTGGACCTGGGGATCACCGACGCCAACAACATGGGCGCCGCCATGGCCCCGGCGGCCTTCGACACCCTGCAGGCCCACTTCGCCGCCACCGGCACCGGCCCCGGGGACTACGACCTGGTGCTCACCGGGGACCTGGGGGCCCTGGGCCACCAGATCGTCACCGACCTCTTTGCCCGGGACGGGGTGGATATGGGCCCCAACTACCTGGACTGCGGCATGCTGCTCTACGACATCGAAAAGCAGGACATGCACGCCGGGGCCAGCGGCTGCGGCTGCTCGGCGTCGGTGCTGTGCGGGTACCTGCTGGGCAAAATGGAGGAAGGCACATGGAAAAAGATCTTGTTTGCCCCTACCGGCGCCCTGCTGTCCCCTGTTTCCACTTCCCAGGGCGAGAGCATCCCCGGTATCTGCCACGCCGTCTGCATCCAGGCGGCGGATACCCTATCGTGACGGAGGCGTCGCCTCCGGGGAGGACGTATGTATGCAGTATCTCACAGCGTTCCTGTGCGGCGGCACCCTATGTGCCATCGGCCAGATTTTCATCGACAAAACCAAGCTCACCCCCGCCCGGATCCTGACGGGGTATGTGGTGACCGGCGTGTTTTTGGAGGCCATCGGTGCGTATGCGCCCATTGCGGAATGGGGGGGTGCCGGGGCCAGCGTCCCTTTGACGGGCTTTGGCTCCACCCTGGCCAAGGGGGTTGAGAAGGCGGTGGCCGAGCAGGGCTGGCTGGGGATCTTCACCGGCGGCCTCACCGCCGCCGCCGGCGGCATCGCCGCGGCGGTGATCTTCGCCGCCCTGGCCGCCCTGGTGTTCCGGCCGGGGGAAAAGCGGTGAAAGAGCCCGGGCCCTGTCCTTTCTTTGCGCACAACACCTGTGCCATGCCGCCGCCCCTTTTCAGCAAAAATGCATATAGTAAAATATTTATGCAAAAAGCGGACGAATCTGTCCGCTTTTTTTATTTTTTTGCATCCCGTAAAGGCCGTCTCCCGGCCTGGCCGGGCAGATGTTTGTACCCCTAAAACGGACAAATCGCTTCGCTGTACCCGGGCGGCATCCCGCTCCCGGACTTGTGGTTTTTTTCACAATATTAAAGCGTTTGCTTAACTTTTCGGTGTTTTATCTAATATTTTTCTGCAAAAAATCTTTGTTTTGTAGAATATATCGCAAGGTAATTGACAACTCTTTAGCGTTTAATATATAATGCTGCTTGTGGGAACTGAATTTTTATACAGCATGGCAAGGAGGTGCCCCGCTGCAATGGAGATCCAGGTGATGCGAGACAAATACCCCTCCCTGACAAAAAATCAGCGCCACATCGTGGAATATATGCTCTCCCATGTGCTGGATATGAGCTATATGTCCCTGAAGGAGGCCGCCGCCCACACCGGAGTGTCCGAGGTCAGCGTGCTGAACCTGTGCGCCGCCCTGGGCTTTGGCAGCTACACCGCCCTGCGGGAGGCCTTCCGCAGGGAGGTGGCCCGGATCTATACCCGGGGGCTGCACCTGCTGCCGGACCAGCCGGGAGACGGCCCCGCCGTCCCCCAGGGCCAGGCGGAGTACCTGTGCGGCCTGCAGCTGGACAACTGGCTGGCCTGTATGGAGGCCCTGGACCCGGAGGTGCTCTACACCTGCGCCCGGTCCCTGCTCCGGGCCTGCAACGTATTCATCTTCGGCCACGACGCCTCCCGGATCCCCGCCGAGTACCTGGCCCACCGGCTCAACTTCTTCCAGATCCGGTCCATCGCCATCAAGCCCGGCGACGTGGACGAGGTCCGTTCCCTGCTGGCCTCCGTCTCCTCCGGGGACCATGTGGTCTTTTTCTCCTTCCTGCCCTATTACACCCCCGTGGCCAAGATCGCCGGCTTCGTGCGGATGCAGGGGGCCTCGGTGATCACCATTACCGACAGCATGGACTCCCCGGCGGTGGTCAAGGGGGGCCACACCTTCCTGTGCAGGACCCACCTGCCCTACAACTTCAACGGTCTGTCCGCCCCCATGGCCATCATCGAGGTGCTGGTCTGCTGCATCGCCCGGGAGATGGGCAAGAAGATGGAGGACATCATCCACGACATCTACCAGGTGGAGCAGTACATCGGCGGCTATGACGAGCCCGCCCCCTCCCGGCAGAAGCCCGGGCACCCCGAGGGCGGCCCCGGGCAGCCCGCCTTTCCCATCCGGCCCCAGTAGGGCCCTTCTCCGTCCGCGCCGCCGGCAGCGGCGGTCTATTCCCGGGCTACGGCCCGGCTGAAACGGGAGGTGGTCAGCGATGACCTGCACAGGCGCCGCCGGCAGCGGCGGCCTATCCCCGGGCTACGGCCCGGCTGAAACGGGAGGTGGTCAGCGATGACCTGCACAGGCGCCGCCGGCGGCGTGCCGGCCCAGGCGGTCTACGATGCCCTGGAGGCCTGCTTCACACCCTGGAAATACTCGGACATCTTCCCCAAAAAGGGGCTGCAGTACCACAACGCCGACGTGATCCGGAAGGTCTATGTGGCCACCTTCGCCTCCGTGCCGGTGCTCCGGCAGGTGCTGGAGACGGGGGAGCGGGACGTCCTCCTCTTCACCCACCACCCCGTCCCCCCCAAGAAGGACGAGACGGGGGACTACGGCGTGATCCCCCCTGCGCTGCTGGCGGCCATGGCGGAGCGGGGCGTGAGCCTCTTCTCCTACCACATCCCCATGGACTGCCACCCGGTCTACTCCCCGGCCCGGACCCTGGCCCTGGCCCTGGGCATGGAGCCCTATGAGCCCTTCTACCCCCAGAACAACGGCTACATCGGCGTCCTCTGCCGCTCCCCCTTCCAGACGGCGGAGGAGGTCCGCCGCAGGCTGGAGGAGGTCCTGGGCCACCGGACCAGCCGCTATGACTTCGGCGGGGACGCCCTCCCCGGCGGCCAGGCGGCCATCATGCCCGGCGGCGCCAGGAGCACGGAGATCTACCGCGAGCTCCGGGAACGGGACATCCGCCTCTTCATCACCGGCGTGACCAACGAGCGCATCGACTGGGTCCGCGCCGCCCACCAGGAGGCCCGCCGCTGGGGCGTGACCATCCTGGGGGGCACCCACTGCTCCACGGAAATGTTTGCCCCCAGAGCCCTGGCCCCCTTCTTCCGGGACCTGGGCCTGGATACGCAATATGTACCCGACGCACCGAATCTGGATGACCTTTGACCCCGGCGCAACTACCTGGCCGGCCCTTGGCAGAGGGCCGAGACGTCAAAAAGGAGGGAACGACTAATTTATGTGGCGCTATATCCTGAAACGACTGCTCATGATCATCCCCGTTCTCGTGGGCGTCACCTTTGTGGTGTACATGATCCTGTCGGTGGCCCACGGCGATCCTGTACAGACGATCCTGGGCGACAAGGCCACCGAGGAGGCCCAGGAGCAGCTGCGGGCCGAGCTGGGCCTGGACCGGCCGCTGATCGTACAGTACGGCAACTACATCTGGGACGCGCTCCACGGCGACTTCGGCACGTCCTACAAGAACCAGGTGGACGTGATGGACCAGGTCCTGGACCGCTTCCCCAACACGCTCCTCATCGCCGCGGGGGCCATACTGCTCTCCCTGGTGCTGGGCATACCCGTGGGCATCATATCGGCAAAGAAGCAATACAGCTTCATTGATAACGCATCCATGGTGGGTGCTCTCTTCGGCGTATCCATGCCGGCGTTCTGGATGGGCCTGCTGCTGGTCATCGTCTTCTCCCTGAAGCTGCGGCTGCTGCCCTCCTCCGGCATGAACAGCGAGAGCCTGGGCCTGCTGCTCAAGTCCATGATCCTGCCGGTGATCGCCCTTTCCACCTATTCCCTGGCCATGATCGCCCGGATGACCCGCTCCTCCATGCTGGAGGTCATCCGCCAGGACTACATCAGCACCGCCCGCTCCAAGGGCATCACCGAGGGCCAGGTCACCGTCCGGCACATGCTGCGCAACGCCCTCATCCCCATCATCACCGCCGTGGGCCTCCAGTTCGGCACCCTGGTGGGCGGCTCCATCATGACGGAGACGGTGTTCTCCTGGCCCGGCATCGGCCGGCTCATCGTGGAGTCCATCAAGTCCCGGGACATCCCCATGGTCATGGGCTCGGTGATCTTCCTGTGCGTTATCTTCTCCATGGTGAACCTTCTGGTGGATCTGCTCTACGCCTTCGTGGACCCGCAGATCAAGTCGCAGTATAAGGGGAAATGATCATGAAAAAGCAAGAAAGAATACAGAAAGCCAGAGAGGACGTCCTCAACAAGCCCTACGAGGCCGCGGACGTCAAGCAGCGCTCCCTGTTCCAGGAGACGTGGATGCGCTTCCGCCGCAGCAAGACCGCCATGTTCGGCCTGTGCTTCCTGCTGTTCCTGGTGCTGGTCTCCATCACCACCGTGGTCATCGACGTGGTCACCGATCAGGAGATCTACAACAACTATGTGATCGAGCAGGATCCGGCCAGCCGCCTCCAGCTCCCCAGCGGAGAGCACCTGCTGGGCATGGATGAGCTGGGCCGCGACATCCTGATGCGCCTTCTGTGGGGCGCCCGGTACTCCCTGTTCATGAGCCTTCTGTCCATCGTGGTGGCCCTGCTGGTGGGCGGGGCCCTGGGAGCCATCGCCGGGTACTTCGGCGGGAAAACTGACAACATCATCATGCGCATCATGGACGTGCTGCTGTCCATGCCGCCCATGCTGCTGGCCCTGACGGTGGTGGCCGCCCTGGGCACCGCCACCATCAATGTGGTGGTGGCGGTGGGCGTGTCCTTCGTCCCCTCCTTCGCCCGGGTGCTCCGCGCGTCGGTGCTGCAGGTGAAGGAGCAGGAGTACATCGAGGCCGCCAAGGCTGTCGGCTCCAGCCACTTCCGCATCATCACCCAGTTCGTCATCCCCAACTCCCTGGCCCCCATCATCGTCCAGGGCACCCTGGGCGTGGCCAACGCCATCCTGACCATCGCCAGCCTGTCCTTCGTGGGCCTGGGCGTCCAGTCGCCGCTGCCGGAGTGGGGCCTCATGCTCTCCAACGCCCGCAACTACATGCGGGAGGCCTGGCACATCACGGTGGTGCCCGGCATCGCCATCATGCTGACCATCCTGTCCCTGAACCTCATGGGCGACGGCCTGCGGGACGCGATGGATCCCAAGCTGAAGAATTAAAAGGGAGGGACGCGCAATGGCTGATAACGACAACATCCTTGAGATCCGGGATCTCAAAATCGTCTACAAGACCCAGGAGGGCGTGGTGGAAGCCCTCAACGGCGCCTCCCTCTCCCTGAAGCGGGGCCAGACCCTGGGCCTGGTGGGGGAGACCGGCGCCGGCAAGACCACCCTGGCCCGGGGCATCATGGGCCTGATCCCCAAGCCGCCGGGACAGGTGGTGGGCGGTGAGATCTTCTTCAACGGCACCGACCTGCTCAAGGCCTCCGAGCACGACATGCGCAAGGTCCGGGGCGCCCAGATCTCCATGATCTTCCAGGACCCCATGACCTCCCTGAACCCGGTGATGACCGTGGGCGAGCAGATCGAGGAGGTCCTCCGGGCCCACGGCCGCAGCGTCAAGGAGGCGGTGGAGGGCGCCCATGAGATGCTGGAGATGGTGGGCATCCCCAAGGAGCGTGCCGAGGAGTACCCCCATCAGTTCTCCGGCGGCATGAAGCAGCGCATCATCATCGCCATCGCCCTGGCCTGCAACCCTGAGTTCCTCATCGCCGACGAGCCCACCACCGCCCTGGACGTGACCATCCAGTACCAGGTGCTGGTGATGATGCAGAAGCTCAAGGAGCAGTTCAACACCTCCATGCTGATGATCACCCACGACCTGGGCATCGTGGCCCAGAACTGCGACTATGTGGCCATCATGTACGCCGGCCAGGTGGTGGAGTACGGCGCCCTGCGGGAGATCTTCAAGGACCCGCGGCACCCCTACACCCTGGGCCTGTTCGGCTCCATCCCCAGTCTTTCCGAGGACACGGACCGGCTCACCCCCATCGAGGGGATGCCGCCGGATCCCACCCGGCTGCCCACCGGCTGCCCCTTCCACCCCCGCTGCCAGTATGCCACCGAGGCGTGCGCCCAGTGGAAGAGCGAGGCCTACCCTGTGGGCGGCGAGCACACGGTCCGCTGCCTGAGATTCCAGCCGGCGGAAAAGCGAGAGGAGGCGTAGCGCCATGGCGGAAAAATCTGTGCCCACCCTGCAGGTCGAGCACCTGAAAAAATACTTCAAGACGAAAAAAGGCTGGCTCCACGCCGTGGACGACGTGAGCTTCTCCATCGAGAGCGGCCAGACCCTGGGCGTGGTCGGCGAGTCCGGCTGCGGCAAGTCCACCCTGGGCCGCACCATCCTCCGCCTCCACGAGCCCACCTCCGGCAAAGTGTACTTCAACGGCGAGGATGTCACCGCCTTCAGCAAGGCCAGGATGAAGCAGGCCCGGTCCGACATGCAGATCATCTTCCAGGACCCCTACGCTTCCCTGAACCCCCGCATGACCGTCAGCCAGACCATCGCCTACCCCCTCATCATCCAGGGCAAGTACGACGCCCGGGACAAGGAGGGCATCGCCAAGAAGGTCCGGGAGGTGATGGACATGGTGGGCCTGGCCCAGCGCCTGGTCAACACCTACCCCCACGAGCTGGACGGCGGCCGCCGCCAGCGCATCGGCATCGCCCGGGCCCTGTCCCTGGAACCCAAGTTCATCGTCTGCGACGAGCCGGTGTCCGCCCTGGATGTGTCCATCCAGGCCCAGATCCTCAACCTGATGCAGGACCTCCAGCAGCAGCTGGGCCTGACGTACCTCTTCATCACCCACAACATGAGCGTGGTCAAGCACCTGTCCGACAACATCATGGTCATGTATCTGGGGCAGATGGTGGAGTTCTGCGAGGCCAAGCAGCTCTTCCGCAACCCCTGCCACCCCTACACCCAGGCCCTCCTCTCCGCCATCCCCGTGCCGGACCCGGACTACAAGACGGAGCGGATCCTGCTGGAGGGCGAGCTCACCAGCCCCATCAACCCCGCCCCCGGCTGCCGTTTCGCCAAGCGCTGCCGGTACGCCACCGAGCAGTGCTTCGGCGGCGAGACCCCCGTCAAAGAGGTGGAACCGGGACACTTCGTGGCCTGCCACTTCCCCGGCAAGCGCTGAGACGCAGCCCCATCCCCCGGCCATTAACCCGCCCGCGGCGGTTAATGTATTATGAAACGGAAGGAAGGAATTGAAAGATGAAGAGAATCCTTTGCACACTGCTGGCCGCCCTCATGCTGCTCTCCCTGGTCGCCTGCGGCGGCAACAACTCCACCGGCAATTCCGGCGGCGGCACCTCCAACGAGGGCCGGGAGCTGGACGACGAGCTGGTGGTGGCCGTAGCCTCGGACATGACCTCCATGGACCCCCATGTGGGCAAGGAGATCTCCGCCGTGGTGGTCACCAACAACATCTTCGCCACCCTGCTGGCCAAGGACGAGGATGGCAACATCGTGCCCTATGTGGCGGAGAGCTGGGAAGAGGTGGATGACACCACCATCGACTTCAAGATCCGCGAGGACATCACCTTCCACGACGGCACCCCCTGCACCGCCGAGGACGTGGCCTACTCCCTCAACCGGGCCATCAACAGCGCCTATGTGGCCTACATCATCGACTACGCCGAGAACGCCGAGGTCATCGACGAGTACACCGTCCGCCTCAACCTGAAGGCCCCCTTCCTGGGCGCCCTGGTGAACCTGACCGTGCCCTTCACCGCCATCGTCCCCAAGGACCTGGTGGAGTCCGACCCCGACGGCTTCCTGGCCCACCCCATCGGCTGCGGCCCCTATGAGTTCGTGGAGTGGAAGAACGGCGACTACTGCAAGCTCAAGGCCTATGACGGCTACTTCCTGGACAAGGCCAAGGTGGAGAACATCACCTTCCGCATCATCCCCGAGGCCGCCCAGCGCACCATCGCCCTGGAGAACGGCGAGGTGGACCTGATCTATGACCTGGCCGTCAACGACATCTCCATCCTGGAATCCAACCCCGACCTGCAGGTCTACCAGAACGAGTCCGTGACCACCTGGTACCTGGCCCTCAACACCCAGGATCCCATCCTCTCCGACGTTCGTGTCCGCCAGGCCATCGCCAAGGCCATCAACGTCCAGGAGATCATCGACAGCGTCCTCTACGGCGCCGGCACCCCCGCCAACTCCCTGATCCCGCCCTCCGTCATCGGCTATCCCGGCGAGGATATGCCCTACTTTGAGCAGGATATCGAGGGCGCCAAGGAGCTGCTGGCCGAGGCGGGCTACCCCGACGGCCTCACCCTTGACCTGGCGGTGGCCGAGGACGTGACCCGCGTGGCCGTGTGCACCATGCTCCAGGATCAGCTCAAGGACATCGGCATCACCGTCACCCTCACCACCTGCGACTACTCCACCTACACCTTCCGCGCCAACGAGGGCGAGTTCCAGATGATGTTCTTCTTCTGGATCTGCGCCGCCGGCCACGGCGACTACCAGATGTACTCCCTGATCCACTCCTCCCAGCAGGGCGCCGCGGGCAACCGCAGCTTCTACGCCAACGACGAGGCGGACCAGTACATCATGAACGCCCGCCAGACCATGGACGAGGAGGTCGCCCGGGAGAACTACCGCCAGCTGGAGGCCATCCTGGACGAGGAAGTTCCCACCGTGGAGCTTCTCTACACCACTCTGAACGTGGGCGCCACCAGCAAGGTGGAGAACTTCATTATGGACCGCGCCGGCTACCACAACCTGGAGACCGTGGTGGTCTACAAGTAATGTGACCCGCGCCCATCTGTAAAATTGCCCTCGGGCACGTATCCCCCGCAGGCAAGCCCGGCTCCGGCAGGGCTTGCCTGCGCCATTTCAGGAATCAAGGAGGCGCAGCATGAAGCTTCAGCACGCGACCTGGCCCCAGGTCCAGGCCTATTTCCAGACCTCTGACACCGTCATCATCGGCGTGGGCAGCTGCGAGAACCACGGCATGCACATGCCCCTGGGCACCGACGCTCTGGTGCCGGAAAAGCTCATCGAGATGATCGAGGCGCGCACCCATGTGCTCTGCGCGCCGGTGCTGCCCTTCGGCAGCTGCGAGTACTTCACCGGCTTCCCCGGCACCATCTCCCTGGGGGACGACATCCTCCGCAGCGTCCTGGGCCGGATCGCCGACGGCCTCTACACGGCCGGCGCCCGCCACTTCGTCTTTGTTAACGGCCACGGCGGCAACATCCCCGCCATCGAGGCCGTCTGCTACGCCCTGAGCAAGAAGGGGGCCATCGGCGCGGTGATGAACTGGTGGAGCATGGCCGGCAGCTTTGACCCCGGCTGGGCCGGCGGCCACGGCGGCGGCCAGGAGACCGCCGCCATCCTGTACATCAACCCCGACTGGGTGGACCGCTCCGCCATGGCCCCCGGCGACATCGCCCCCGTGGCCCCGCAGATCCAGGCGGTGACCCTGAAGAACGCCCAGTTCAAGGGCGTCCAGATCCCGGTGCCCCGGGACGCCCGCAGCATCTGCCGCAACGGCTGGGTGGGCCCCGACGACGTCCACGCCGCCACCGCGGAGTGGGGGGAGAAGATGCTCACCACCATCGCCGACTACATCGCCGAATTCATCGAAGCCTTTCAGGACGCCCCCCTGGGCTGACCTCCGTCAGGGCGGGTGTTATTTCCCGGGCCGGAGCGGCTTTTGCCGCCCCGGCCCCTTCCTTTTCCCCGCCGCCGAGGCGCAGAACCTTTCCCCTTGCCCCGCCGTCCCTCCTGTAAAAGCCGTATTGCAAAAATCCCGCCGCCGCCGTACAATGGTGCCTATCGGAGGGAATACAAGGAGGACACGCCTTATGGAATATACGCTCAAGCCCGGGATGCTCCTGGGCGCCGCCACCGCCGCCACCCAGATCGAGGGCGGCGACCGGAACAGCAACTGGTACGACTGGTACCGCCGGGGCTACATCAAGGACAACAGCGATCCCTCGGTGGCCACCATGCACTACGACCGCTGGCGGGAGGACCTGGACCTCATGGCGGACATGGGGATCCAGTGCTACCGCTTCGGCCTGGAGTGGAGCCGCATCGAGCCGGAGGAAGGGGTGTTCTCCCAGGAGGCCCTCTCCCACTACCGGCAGGAGATCGAAGCCATGAAGGCGCGGGGCATCCGGCCCCTCCTGACCCTCCACCACTTCAGCAACCCCCTGTGGCTGGAGGAGAAGGGGGCCTTCCTGGACAGCGACAACATCACCTACTACCTCCGCTATGTCCACAAAGTGGTGGAAGCCCTGGGGGACCTGGTGGAGGAGTACATCACCATCAATGAGCCCAACGTCTACGCCTTCAACAGCTACTTTGCCGGCGCCTGGCCTCCCGGCAAGCGGAGCTTTCTGGCTATGAGCCGGGTCATGACCAACCTTGCCGCCGCCCACATCGAGGCCTACGGCCTCATCCGCAAGGCCCGGCTCCAGATGGGCTATACCAGCACCAAGGTCAGCTTTGCCAACCATATGCGGGTGTTTGCCCCCCGGGACCCCAAAAATCCCCTTCACCGCTTCTGGGCGGAGAAGTCCGAGGAGCTTTTCCAGGGCAGCCTTACCGCCGCCATGTGCCGGGGCGTCCGCGCCTTCCCCATTGGGAAGCACCCCGCTATCGTCCCCGGTGAGTACTGTGACTTCCACGCTGTGAACTACTACACCCGCTCCACCGTCTCCGGCCCCGCCGACGGCGTGGCCGATGGCTGCCCTGTCAACGACCTGGGCTGGGAGATCTATCCCCAGGGCATCGTGGAGGTGAGCCGCAAGCTCTGCCGTCTTCTGCCCCGGCCTATCTGGATCACGGAAAACGGCACCTGCGACAATGCCGACCGTTTCCGCTCCCGGTACATTGCCGAGCATCTGGCGGCCCTGTGCGGCAGCAATCTTCCCATAGAGCGGTACTACCACTGGTGCTTCTGCGACAACTTCGAGTGGGTGGAGGGCTGCTCCGCCCGCTTCGGCCTGGTCCATGTGGACTACGCCACCCAGGGCCGCACCGTCAAGGACAGCGGGGACTTCTACCGCCAGGTCATCGCCCACGGCGGCGTCAGCGAGGATCTGTGGCAGCGGTACTGCGGCGGGGAATACCCGGTGAACGGGGAGGTGTAGGCCCATGGCATGGTGGAAAGACGCGGTCATCTATCAGATCTACCCCCGGAGCTTCCAGGACTCCAACGGCGACGGTATCGGGGACATTCCCGGCATCATCCGCCGCCTGGACCACATCCGTGACCTGGGGGCCGACGCCATCTGGCTCTCCCCGGTATACTGCTCCCCCAACGCCGACAACGGCTACGACATCAGCGACTACCGGGACATCAACCCGGAGTACGGTACCATGGCGGACATGGAGCG
>CALXGG010000042.1 GCA_944387785.1 uncultured Oscillospiraceae bacterium
GCCCCGGAGCTTCTGGCCCATGAAGGGGGCGATGAGGCCGCCCAGGTTGCTGCCGCCGCCGGCGCAGCCGATGATGATGTCGGGCTTCACGCCGTACTTGTCCAGGGCGGTCTTGGCCTCCAGGCCGATGATGCTCTGGTGGAGCAGCACCTGGTTGAGGACGCTGCCCAGGACGTAGCGGTAGCCGGGAGTGGAGGTGGCCGCCTCCACCGCCTCGCTGATGGCGCAGCCCAGGGAGCCGGTGGTGTCGGGGTCCCGCTCCAGGATCTTCCGGCCCACGGCGGTGGTGTTGGAGGGGGAGGGGGTGACGCTGGCGCCGTAGGTCCGCATGACCTCCCGGCGGAAGGGCTTTTGCTCATAGGAGCACTTGACCATGAACACCTTGCAGTCCAGGCCCAGGTAGCCGCAGGCCATGGACAGGGCGGTGCCCCACTGGCCGGCGCCGGTCTCGGTGGTGACGCCCTTGAGGCCCTGGTGCTTGGCGTAGTAGGCCTGGGCGATGGCGCTGTTGAGCTTGTGGGAGCCGGAGGTGTTGTTGCCCTCAAATTTATAGTAGATCTTGGCGGGGGTCTGGAGCTTCTCCTCCAGGCAGTAGGCCCGGACCAGGGGGGAGGGCCGGTACATCTTATAGAAGTCTCGGATCTCCTGGGGGATCTCAAAGAAGGGGGTGGTGTCGTCCAGCTCCTGCTTGACCAGCTCGGAGCAGAACACCCCCTCCAGCTCCCGGGCCGTCATGGGCTGGAGGGTGCCGGGGTTCAGCAGGGGGGCCGGCTTGTTTTTCATGTCGGCCCGGAGGTTGTACCAGGTCTTAGGCATCTCGTCCTCGGACAGATAGATCTTGTAGGGGATCTTGTTTTCGCTCATGGTGGTTTCTCCTTTCAAAAAACATCGGTTCCGGGACAAAAGAAAAACGCCTCTGTCCCTAGCTGCTTCGCTGGGACAGAAGCGACGTGCTTCTGCGGTGCCACCCGGCTTGGCGCGTATCGCGCCCCCTTTGCGCGCACTGACATGCGCCGGCTTTGATAACGGAGGTCCCCTCCGGCTCGCCTACTTGCCTTGCGGCGTTGGGTCCGCCCTCGAAAGCCCATTGGGCCCCGCTTTCCCTGCCGCGCTCCCACCGCCGGCGGCTCTCTGAAAGGTACCTGCGAGGCTTACTCACACTTTCTCAACGGTTTGATGGACGTAATATAGCACGGGCGGCGGGGGATGTCAAGACTTTTTTTCACCGCCCCCGGGGGATTTTCCGCCCCGGCCCCTGGCCAACGGGGCCGCCCTGTGGTATCCTGGGGACAGAACGGAACCATAAGGAGGAATATGCGATGGTACCTGTTACCGCGGTAGTCCTGGGCGCGGGCAGCCGGGGGGAGATCTACGCCGGCTACGCCCTGCGCCACCCGGAGGAGCTGAAGATCGTGGCCGTGGCGGAACCCCGGCGGGACCGGCGGGAGCGGCTGGCGGAGGCCCACGGCATCGCGCCGGAGCGCCGCTTTGCCAGCTGGGAGGAGCTGCTGGCGCTGCCCCGGCTGGCGGACGCCGCCTTCGTGTGCACCCTGGACGGCATGCACACCGCCCCGGCCCTCCTGGCCCTGGAGAAGGGCTACCACATCCTGCTGGAGAAGCCCATGAGCAACACCGAGGAGGAGTGCCGGGCCATCGAGGCCGCCGCCCGCCGGGCGGACCGGGTGCTGGCGGTGTGCCATGTGCTGCGCTACACCCCCTTCTACCAGGCCATCAAGGCCCTGGTAGACGCCGGGGAGATCGGGGAGGTCTGCGCCGCCGCCCAGATCGAGAACGTGGGCTACTGGCACCAGGCCCACAGCTTCGTCCGGGGCAACTGGCGCAGCAGCCGGGACACCAGCCCCATGCTCCTGCAGAAGAGCTGCCACGACATGGACATCCTCCTGTGGCTGGTGGGGCGGGACTGCCGGCGGGTGAGCAGCTTCGGGAGCCTGGGCCGCTTCACGGCGGAAAACGCCCCCGCCGGCGCCCCGGCGCGGTGCCTGGACGGCTGCCCCCACAGTGAGAGCTGCCCCTACTACGCCCCGAAGATCTACCTCACCGGCAAGACCGGCTGGCCGGTGGACGTGCTGACCACGGACCTGACGCCGGAGGGCATCCGCAAGGCCCTGGAGGAGGGGCCCTACGGCCGGTGCGTCTACCGCTGCGACAACGACGTGGTGGACCGGCAGGTGGTGGACCTGGAGTTTGCGGGCGGGGCGGTGGCCTCCTTCGTCATGACCGCCTTCACCGCCGACTTCTCCCGGCAGCTGAAGCTCCTGGGCACCGCCGGCCAGATCCAGGCGGATATGGGGACCAGGGAGATTGTCCTCCACCGCTTCGGGGAGGAGCCCCGGCAGATCCCTCTCCCGGACGGCGGGGAGGAAAGCGGCCACGGCGGCGGGGACTACGGCCTGGTGGGGGACTTCCTGGCCACGGTCCGGGGCGGCGGGGAGAGCCGCTCCAGCGCCCGGGCCTCCCTCCAGAGCCACCTCATCTGCTTTGCCGCCGAGCGCTCCCGGCTGCGGGGCACGGTGGAGGATGTGACGCTGTAAAAGGAAGGGAGAAATTTTTTGCGAAATCCCCTTGACAAAAGGGTTAGGCTGTGCTAACCTTTACAGCGAATTAGAGAAAACTAACCAAGCCGCAGCGGCGGCGGGAAAGGAGGCGCGCTGTGATGCCGTTGACGATGGCCACGCCGGGCGAGGTCAATCTCATCAAGAAGGTGGGGGGCAAGGCGGAAACCCGTCTGTTCCTGGAAAACCTGGGATTCATTCCCGGGGGTCAGGTGTCCGTGATCACCCGCATCGGCGGGAATGTAATTGTGGAAATCAAGGGCGCCCGGGTAGCGGTAAACCGCGATATGGCCGCCAAAATTATGGTGTGAACGGCAGTAGCTGCCGTTGAAATTAGCGGGGAAGAGCGGACAGCTCCGCCCCGGTGGAAGGAGAGAGTCATGCAGACTTTGAGAACAGCGAAAATCGGCTCCACGGTAAAAGTGGTGAAGCTCCATGGGGAAGGCGCGGTGAAGCGCCGCATCATGGATATGGGGATCACCAAGGGCGTGGAGATCACCATCCGCAAGGTGGCGCCCCTGGGGGACCCGGTGGAGATCACCGTGCGGGGCTATGAGTTGTCCCTGCGCAAGGCGGACGCGGACATGGTGGAGGTCGGATAGCGGATGCTCCGGGCGATGCCCGGTTCTTTCAGCCTCGAAAGTTAGCTTGCGCTAACCTCCAGGCAAAGAAAACCAATGACGGCAAGGCCGTCAAAGGACTGTATTGATTTGGGAGGGATTGTGCCATGAATATGAAAATCGCTCTTGCAGGCAACCCCAATACCGGCAAGACGACGCTGTTTAACGCCCTGACGGGCACCAACCAGTATGTGGGCAACTGGCCCGGGGTAACGGTGGAGAAGAAGGAAGGCGGCCTCAAGGGCCACAAGGATGTGACGGTGGTGGATCTGCCGGGCATCTACTCCCTGAGCCCCTATACCCTGGAGGAGGTGGTGGCCCGCAACTACCTGATTCAGGAGCGGCCCGACGCCATCCTGAATATCATCGACGGCACCAACCTGGAGCGCAACCTCTATCTCACCACCCAGCTCATGGAGCTGGGGCTGCCGGTGGTGGTGGCGGTGAACATGATGGACGTGGTCCGCCGCAGCGGCGACAAGCTGGACACCAAAAAGCTATCAGACATCCTGGGCTGCCCGGTGGTGGAGATCTCCGCCCTGAAGGGCGACGGGGTCAAGGCTGCGGCGGAGGCGGCGGTGAAGGCCGCCGGCGGCGCGGGGTCCGTGCCCCTCCACCGCTTCTCCGGCACGGTGGAGCACGCCCTGGCCCACATCGAGGAGCTGGTGCTCCATAAGCTGCCGGAGGAGCAGCAGCGCTGGTATGCCATCAAGCTCTTTGAGCGGGATGACAAGGTGACAGAGCAGCTGGGTCTGGAGAAGGCCCTGGTGGATCACATTGAGCAGGACATTCGCTCCTGCGAGGAGGAGCTGGACGACGACGCGGAGAGCATCATCACCGCCGAACGCTATAACTGGATCGGCTCCATTATCCACCGCTGCTATACCCGCAGGCACCAGGGAAAACTCTCTGCTTCCGATAAAATCGACAAGATCGTTACCAACCGTATCCTTGCTCTGCCCATCTTTGTGGTGGTTATGGGCCTGGTGTATGCCATCTCCATGGGCAGCTGGCCCATCTCCATTGGTACCAGAGCCACCGACTGGGCCAACGACGTACTCTTCGGAGAAATTGTCCCCGGTTGGTTTGACGCCCTTCTGGGGGCGCTGCATGTGGCGGAGGGCAGCTGGGTCTATGCTTTGATCCAGGACGGTATCGTGGCCGGCGTAGGCGCGGTGCTGGGCTTTGTACCCCAGATGCTGGTGCTGTTTTTATTGCTGTGTATCCTGGAGGACGTGGGTTATATGGCCCGCATCGCCTTCATTATGGACCGGATCTTCCGGCGCTTTGGCCTCAGCGGCAAAAGCTTTATTCCCATGCTGGTGGCCACCGGCTGCGGTGTCCCCGGCATCATGGCCTCCCGGACCATTGAGCAGGACCGGGACCGGAAAATGACCGTTATGACCACTGGCTTCATCCCCTGTGGAGCCAAGATGCCCATCGTGGGCCTGTTTGCCGGCGCCCTCTTCGGCAACGCCTGGTGGGTAGCCACCTCCGCCTACTTTATCGGCGTGGCGGCTGTGATCATTTCCGGCGTGATGCTCAAGAAGTTCCGGATGTTTGCCGGGGAGCCCGCTCCCTTTGTCATGGAGCTGCCCGCCTATCATGTCCCGGCGGCGGGCAACGTCCTCCGGGGTACCTGGGAGCGGGGCTGGTCCTTTATCAAACGGGCCGGCACAGTGATCCTGCTGAGCTCCATCGTGCTGTGGTTCCTTCAGGGCTATGGCGTGGTGGATGGCGTGTTCCAGGCGGTGGAGGACAACAACCACTCCCTGCTGGCCTCCATCGGCAACGCCGTGGCCTGGATCTTCTACCCCCTGGGCTGGGCCGGGGACTGGGCCTGGAAGGCGGCGGTGGCCACGGTGACGGGCCTCATTGCCAAGGAGGAGGTGGTCAACACCTTCGCCGTCACCTATCACTACGCCGGAGAGGTGGACCTTATGGATGACTCCAGTCCCATCTGGGCCCTTCTGGCGGCGGACTTCACCGCTCTCTCCGCCTATTCCTTCATGATCTTCAACCTTCTCTGCGCTCCCTGCTTTGCGGCCATGGGCGCCATCAAGCGGGAGATGAACAACCCCAAGTGGGCCCTGGGCGCCATCGGCTATATGTGCGGCTTCGCCTATGTGGTGGCCCTCATCGTCTACCAGATCGGCGGCCTCATCACCGGCCAGGTGGGCTTCAACCTCTGGAGCGTGGTGGCCATCGCCCTGCTGGCGGGCCTTCTGTACCTGGTATTCCGGCCCTACCGGGAGAGCACTACGCTCCAGACCGGAGACCGCTCCGTGGCCCGGGTGTGATCCCCTTTTGAAAGGAGCCTGATCCCATGCTGCCATTCATTACCCAGCACGGCGGGGAGATCGTGGTGTGCCTGGTGCTGCTGCTGATCGTGGCCGCCATTATCCTGCGGATGGTCAAGGACCGCCGCAGCGGGAAAGGGGGATGCAGCTGCGGCGGCGGCTGCGGCGGCTGCCCCAACGCCGGGGCCTGCCATCCCAAGACGCATGAAAAGTAGGGCCCGCCCCTTTGGCGGTCCCTGCCGCCGGAGCGGCCCGCCTCCCTGGGGGACGGTTCCTCTCCGCCCCGGCGGCTTTGCCGGGCCCCTTCCGGGCCCCTGACCAAGTGTTCGATCGCTTCTCCTGCGATTTGACAGCCATACCTGAATTGTTCCCAAAGGCAAAGGCCCCGGACGAAAGTCCGGGGCCTTTGTCCTATTTCGGGCCGGGTTTCGGCGGCAAAGAGAGTCTAGAGGGATACTGCCCAAAAATGGCGAAAAAGTTTATTGAAAATTGTAAAAAATACTGTTTATAGAACAAATCTATACAGGTTTCCTTGGGATTGCCTTGACGGGAAAGGAGAAAAGGAGTATGTTAAGAATATATCAAACAACCGCATAAAGAAAGATGCGGACGCGGACTTTGGGCCGGGCCTGCCTTTTCGAAAGAAGGGGGTGCCTTGGCTGAAGCAGGGCGTCCGCCCTCTGGAGAATCCCAGCGACGGGGGCCGAAGGTGTAAGGCGCGAAAGCGGCGCCGATCTCTCAGGCAAAAGGACAGAGTGGAGCGCGGAGCGGAAGGCGAAGCTTTCTGCGGGGCGCTTTGCCAGGTCGGACCCGGACGCCGGGGCCGGCTTTTTTTATGCGTGCAACGGTTTGTCCATGGCATGGGAGGAGGTGACTGGGGAGCGCAGCCGCAGAAAGGATCCGGGAGAGAGCCGGATCTGAAAAGGACGCCCCTTTCAGGGGAGAGAAAGGAATGGAAAATAAAAAATGGAACAGATTATGAATCAGCTGGCGGACATCGTCAGTGTTGCCAGCGATTTTGTATGGAACAGCGTGCTGCTGTATGTGCTGGTGTTTACCGGTATTTTGTTTACCATCCGCCTGGGCTTCATTCAGGTGCGCAAGTTCGGCGCCGGCTGGCGCCAGATGTTCGGCAGCTTCAGCCTCTCCGGCAAGAAGGCGGGCAAGGACGGCATGAGCTCCTTCCAGGCCGCCGCTACCTCCATTGCCGCCCAGGTGGGTACCGGCAATATCGTGGGCTGCTGCACGGCCCTGCTCTCCGGCGGCCCCGGCGCCATTTTCTGGATGTGGCTGGCTGCCTTCTTCGGCATGGCCACCATCTATGGCGAGGCGGTGCTGGCCCAGAAGTATAAGACCCGCGACGACCAGGGCCAGGTCATCGGCGGCCCTGTGTATTACATCCGGGCCCGGTTCCAGGGCGGCTTCGGCAAGTTCCTGGCGGGCTTCTTCTCCGTGGCCATCATCCTGGCCCTGGGCTTCATGGGCAACATGGTCCAGGCCAACTCCATCAGCGGTGCCTTCAACACTGCCTTCCATGTGCCCAAGCTGGTTACCGGCGTGGTGCTGGCTGTGGTAGCCGCCTTCATTTTCCTGGGCGGCGTCAAGCGCATTGCCTCCGTTACCGAGAAGCTGGTGCCCATCATGGCGGTGTGCTACCTGGTGGGAGCCCTCATCGTGATCTTCGCCAATGTGGGCGCCATTCCCGAGGCCTTCCGGATGATCTTTGTGGGAGCCTTTACCCCGGAGGCTGTTCTGGGCGGCGCTGTGGGTATCGGCATCCAGCAGGCCATGCGCTACGGCGTGGCCCGGGGCCTGTTCTCCAATGAGGCCGGTATGGGTTCCACCCCCCATGCCCATGCCATGGCCAATGTGAAGCGCCCCGAGG
Organism: uncultured Oscillospiraceae bacterium; assembly: GCA_944387785.1. Lineage (GTDB taxonomy): Bacteria > Bacillota > Clostridia > Oscillospirales > Oscillospiraceae > Pelethomonas. Next base: position 7,379 of record CALXGG010000042.1, read on the forward strand.
ATCAGGGCCATATCGCCATGATCTGCGTGTTCATCGATACCTTCGTGGTGCTGACCCTCACCGCTCTGGTGGTTCTCACCAGCGGCGTGTTCGACGTTTCCGATCTGGCCGCCGTCAATGCCAATATCGGCGCCGACGCCCTGGCCCAGGTTGCCTTCAGCAACGTATTCGGCAATGTGGGCAGCATGTTTGTGGCCATCTGCCTGCTGTTCTTCGCCTTCTCCACTATCGTGGGCTGGTACTTCTTCGGCCAGCAGAACGTGAAGTACCTCTTCGGCAGCAAGGCGGTGGTGGTGTATTCCATCATCGTGGTGATCTGCATCGTCATCGGTTCCGCCCTGAAGGTGGATCTGGTGTGGAGCCTGTCCGACTTCTTCAACGGCCTCATGGCCCTGCCCAACCTCATTGCCCTGCTGGCCCTGTCCGGCGTGGTGGTGAAGATCGCCCGGGGTGAGGACGAAAGCAGTCAGCTGCGTAAGTAAGGCTTTTCCGCCGGAGAAGAAGTTCTCCGGGCAGCGCGGAAGCGTGTAAAACAAACCCCGGCGCGGGATTCTTCCCGCGCCGGGGTTTTGCGTTCTCTGCCAATGTTTTTGCGTTTCTTGCCGGGACTTTGTGCCCTCTGTCGGGGCTGCGTTCTCTCTGCCGGGGGCTGTGTCCCCTGACGGAAGGGCGGAGAGACAAGCAGCCGCTTTGTTAGCGCAGGTCCTCCAGTCCGCCGCCGCAGAAGGAGAGGAAATATTCGTAATAGGGGACCAGGAAGGCGTAGCCCCCGGCAATGGCCTCCGGCAGCTCCGGGGAGCAGAGCAGGTCGTCGAAGGGCCTGTCCCAGCCGATGGAGATATTTTTCTTGCTGTACCAGGGCTGGAGGAGGGGGGAGGGGGCGGCTTTTGGCCGGGCGTAGTCCTGGCCCTGGAGCTGGAAATCCTTCTGGCGGCTCAGCCTCCGGGCCAGCCTTTCCAGCCGCCGGGGGTCCTCGTCCATGTCCCGGCGCATGGCGGCCATCATGGCGGGGGTGGCGCACCAGAAGCCCACGCCGTGGCTCCAGCCCTCCGGGGCCACCTCAAACCAGAACACGGGGTAGCTGGCCTCGTTGCTGTCCGCCTGAGGGGGCCGCAGGGTGAACCACAGGTGGTCCTTGTAGGGCCCCCGGCCGTGGAGGCGGCGGGCGTCCCGGTAGATCCGGGAGATGTGGAGGTTCATGGGGAGCCGGGGGAACTGCTGGGCGAAAAGGGCCTGGACCTGCGCTCCCAGCTCCTGGGTGGGGCGGTAGAGGCAGCGGAGGTAGTCCTCCTTGTGGGCGTTGAACCAGCCCCGGTCGTTGTTGAAGCGGATGCCCCAGAGGAAGTCCAGGGTCTCGCCGCTGTATCCGGTAAACATCGTATGCTCCTCTCGCAGTGGGATCGACGCCTACCATCATATCCGCCGCCGGCGGCCTTGTCAAGCCGGGGCGGCTGTCCGGGAGGGAACAAGGGGGCCCGCCGCCTGATGGCTCAGGCGGCGGGCCCTTATCGCTCTGCCGGGCAGGTCACAGCTTGGAGTAGCCGTGGCTGTTGACCAGGGCGTCCAGCTTCTGCCCCCGGGCACACAGGGGGCACTGATGGCTGGGGAAGGTCTGGTAGTCAGGCAGGTCCGCCGGGCCGAACACGGCGTTAATGGCGGTGCCGTTCACCTCCGGCACGGCGCTGAAGATGGCGGACACGCCGGCCACGCCGCCGCCGTAGTACTGCACGCACTCGGCGCTCTTCTGCACGGTGATGCCGGTGGTGACCGAGGCCATGAGGATCAGTACATGCTTGCCCCGGATCATGGGCTGGAGGTTGTCCCGGAAGATCATCTGGCCGAAGGAGTCGTACTCCGGGGAGATCACATAGATGGTCTGGTGGGCGTTGATGGACATGAAGCCGGAACGGTTGAGCTCCTGGGCCAGATAGGAGCCGATGATCTGGGTGCCGTCCAGGCAGAGGATGGTGTCCACCACGGTGGTGGAGAGGTACTGGGTGACCAGCACCCGGGCGGCCTCCTCCGCCTCGCTCTGCCGGGCCTTCAGGGTGGTCATGTCCAGGTAGTAGTTGACGTGGGAGTTGCTGGTGGCGAAGTGGCCGGGGATCACCTTCAAAACGACGCTGCCCTTCCGGGATCTCAGCTTGAACATGCGCTCTTCCATAAAATTGCCTCCCTTTCCTCTCCCGCCGGGACGGGAGAAACGTTCTCAGGTAAATTATACCGGGAATGGCTGCAAACTGCAAGAAAAGAAAGCGAATACTGCAAAATTTTACCATTTGTATGCTTCGCGCGAACATATTTGGTGGAAAAGTCCCTGTAATGCGGAGAGCTGGCTCCTCCGGCGCCGCGTCCGTCTCACGGCCCCATTCGGCGGCCCCGGCCGCCGTGGGGCTGCTGCGGGCTTTCCGCCGGGAATAGGGGGGCTGGCCATCCCGGCCCCGGCTGTGAATTGATTTTTCCCTTCTTTCGGAGTACAATATAAATGGGGAAGCAGGGGCGCCGCCCCTGCCGGAAGGAAAAAAGTGCCGAAAGTGAGGAGGTAAGGACCATGATCATTCACAAAAGTCGGGGCAAGCTGCCGGAGATCGCCCACTCCGCCCGGGGCGCGGACAGCGCCGTGGTAGTGGGCGATGTGACCTTGGGGGCCTATGTGACGCTGTGGTACGGGGCGGTGCTCCGGGGGGACGAGGCCCCCATCCGCATCGGCGACGGCTCCAACATCCAGGACAACTGCGTCGTCCACGGCACTGCCGGCACGCCGGTGGCGGTGGGCCGGAACGTGGTGGTGGGCCATGGGGCCATCCTCCACAGCTGCGCGGTGGAGGACGGCTGCCTCATCGGCATGGGGGCCGTCCTGCTGGACGGCTGCGTCGTCGGCGCGGGCAGCATCATCGGCGCGGGGGCCCTGGTGCCGCCGGGGAAGATCATCCCCCCGGGCAGCCTGGTCATGGGGGTGCCCGGCCGGGTGGTCCGGGCCGTCACCGAGGAGGAGGCGGCGGAGACGCTGGCCAACGCCGAGCACTATGTGCAGCTGGGCCGGGAGGAGCTCTCCCCCCTGGAGCCGGCGGAATAGGACGGGACGACAGACGGGGCCCCGGCGCATTGGCGCCGGGGCCCCGTTTTGCGGTGAGGGAAGGTCATTTGACGGTGACGAGCGTATAGGCCTGGGTGCCCAGGCCCAGCTTCTCGGCGTGCTCCACGCAGGAGCGCCAGTTGGTCTCCGGGTGGCTGAGGTGGAAGTGGTCGCCGGCGTGGCCGTGTTCGCGGCACATGTCGTCCAGGTGGGAGCCGGGCAGGATGGGCTGGCGGTTCACCGCGTCGGCGCAGGCCACGTCCAGGGCCACCGGGTCGAAGGAGGCGAACATGCCCACGTCGGGGACGATGCTGGCGTCGTTTTCGGCGTGGCAGTCGCAGTTGGGGGAAATATCCATCACCAGGTTGATGTGGAAGCAGGGCCGGCCGTCCACCACGGCCTTGGCATACTCGGCGATCTTCCGGTTGAGGATGTCGTTGCTCTCGTCGCTGGCGGGGAGCACGGCGTCCCGGGGGCACACGCCGATGCACCGGCCGCAGCCCACGCACTTGTCGTGGTCGATGGTGACGCGGCCGTCGGTCATGATGGGGGCGCCGTGGGCGCAGATGCGCTGGCAGGCGCCGCAGCCGATGCAGAGGCTGCGGTCGGTGTGGGGCTTGCCGGCGGAGTGCATCTCCATCTTGCCGGCCCGGGAGCCGCAGCCCATGCCCAGGTTCTTCAGCGCGCCGCCGAAGCCGGTGCACTCGTGGCCCTTGAAGTGGTTGAGGGAGATGACGATGTCCGCGTCCATCACCGCCCGGCCGATCTTGGCCTCGGCGACGTACTCGCCGCCCGCCACGGGGACGTAGGCCTCGTCGGTGCCCTTCAGGCCGTCGGCGATGATCAGGTGGCAGCCCGCGGTGAAGGGGCTGTAGCCGTTCTGGTAGGCGCTCTCCAGGTGGTCCAGGGCGTTTTTCCGGCCGCCCACATAGAGGGTGTTGCAGTCGGTGAGGAAGGGCTTGCCGCCCCGGGCCTTGATGTAATCCACCACCACCCGGGCGTAGTTGGGCCGCAGGTAGGCCAGATTCCCCGGCTCGCCGAAGTGGATCTTGATGGCGGTGTACTTGCCGTCAAAAACGATGGTGCCCATACCGGCTTTGGTCATCAGCCGCTCCAGCTTCTGGAGCAGGTTGTCGCCGGGCTTTGCCCGCAGGTCGGTAAAGTAGACTTGAGAAGGAGTCATGGTATCCATCCTTTCCTGTAATAGAAATTACTGGCGGCTGCTGAGGAGGCGGTCGGCCAGGAGGAAAAACTGTCCGTGGGTGATGGGGAAGGGAACGTCGCCGCAGGAGCGGCCCAGCCGGGTCTCCAGGAAGCGGCGCAGCTCCGGGGCGGTGACGGGGGCGTCGGGCCGGAAGCGGCCGTTCTCGGAGCGCAGGGCGCCGGTCTCGTCGGCCAGCACGGCGGCGGCGGCGTAGGGATGCCGGGGGGCCATGTCCCGGAAGGGGGCCCGGCCGGAGCGAACCAGGCGGATCCGCTGGCGCACCGTCTCGCAGCCGAAGGCCAGCATGGCCAGGGAGCCCCGGGTGAGGACGGTGTCCGGCCGCAGGGTGTTGTCCTGGAAGGCCACGCACCAGCCGTGGCCCAGGAGCCGCCGGGCGGCGGCGCCCACCTCGCTGTCGGGCAGGGCGTCCCGGAAGGGGGAGCGCTCCATGAGCTCGGAGACGGTGAGGACCTTGTAGCCGTGGTCGGTGAGGAGCTGGAGCTGCTTGGCCAGGCCGTCGGCGATGGGGGAGCGGCGGGCCATGTTGTAGCCGTCCTTCTGGAAGATGATCTGGCCCCGGAAGTAGTCCGGGTCCTCCAGGAGGATCTTCTCCATGGGCTTCCAGGTGGCCTCCACCTCCGCCTCATAGGAGGCGAGGGGCAGCCAGCCGGCCCCGTCGAAGCTGGCGGCCATGTACTGGTAGCCCATGAGGGCGTAGGCGTCGTAGCTGGAGAAGCCCCCCTTGATGCCGTCCACATAGTGGGGCGGGCGGGAGAGGCGGATGGGGTAGCCCCAGCCCTTCTCCATGGCGCCGTGGAGCTTCTTGAGATCCTGGACCACCGGGTCCAGGCCGGAGAGGAACTTCCGCCGGCCGTAGACCAGGGGCTTCCAGCCGAAGAGGATGTGGGAATAGGTGTGGCTGGTGATCTCGTGGCCTCCGGCCAGCAGCCGCTTCACCAGCTCCGGGCAGTGGACCACGCCCCCCTGGTCGTCCTTTTTGAAGTCGGGGTAGTGGTCGTAGGCCACGCCGCCCCAGGAGGCGGAGCCGTGCTTGCCCGCCTTGTCGGGGTAGTTGTGGGAGGTGTCCCCCACCACGTCGAAGGTGCCCTTGGCGCCGTAGCGCTCCAGGGTCTCCGCCAGCACCAGGGTCAACGGCTTGCCCCGGAAGTGGTCGGGATTGGCGGGCAGGCGGCAGGGACCGTCGTCAAAGGTCATGGCGCAGATCCGCTCCTCCGTGGCCACCCGCTCGATGCGGCGCACCGGGGAGAGGTAGACGGGGGTCCGCTCCCGGATCTGGTCCTGGAAGCGGTGCTTGGCCTTTTTGGCAAGGCCGATGCCCTTGGTGACGAGTGACATAGGAAGGACCTCCTGTGAGAAAAGTGACCGCCCGCCCTTCAGCGGCGGAAAATATCAAGGATGGCGCAGTAGCCCACATAGGCGGCGGCCCGGCAGAGGGCATACGCCCCGCCCCGGCGGCGGGCCTTGGTCCACTGGGAGAGGCCCTTGCGGACGCGGGGGGTGGGCCGGCGGAGGATGGGCGCGCAGCGGCCGGCGGCCAGGGCCTCCCGCAGGGCGGGGAGGGTCAGGGCCGTGGCCTCCAGGGCGGTGCAGGCGTTGCCCACCTCCCTGGCGTCGTGGGCGTCGCTGCCGCCTACGGGGGCGAGGCCCCGCTTGGCGGCAAAGGCCGCCGCCTGGTCGTTGGCGGCGGGGTTTTTGAAGCAGGCCCGGGCGTTCACCGCCTCCGCCCCGTCCAGGGGGAAGGCGTAGTCCGCCTCTGTCCGTCCGGCGCGGTGGAAGGGGTGGGCCAGTACGGCAAGGCCCCCGGCCTTACGGATGGCCGCCACGGCGGCCTCCGGCTCCGGGAGATGTCCCAGGGCGGCAAGGTCCACCGGCTCGTCGAGGAAAAGGCCGGTGATGTGGCCCGCCCGGGTGGAGATCTCGCAGCCGGGGATCAGCAGCACGCCGCCTATCTCCGGCGGCACGGGGGTGCACAGGTCGTGGTCGGTGACGGCCAGGGCCTGGAGCCCCGCTTTGGCCCCGGCGGCGGCCAGGGCCTCCAGGGAGGAGCGGCCGTCAGGGGAGGCGGCGGTGTGGACGTGCAGATCGGCATAGTAGGTGGTCATCCGCGTTTCTCCTTTGTGATGAGGGAGCGGTAGTAGGCAAGGCCCGGCAGCATGTCCCTCCACTCGAAGAGGCCGTCCCGTACGGCGGGGTTGATAAGATCCCCCAGGGCGGCCAGCAGCTGCCCCGGCCGGCCCCGGCGGGCGTAGCCCAGGGCGGCCATCAGGTCCGAGGCGGCGAAGATCATCTTCTTCTGCCGGGGGACGGGGATCTCCGGCAGGGGGATGGGGGCGCCGGGATTGCCGGCGTTGTGGGCGAGAATGGCCCACAGCAGGGGGATGCCGCTGCCGGTGACCCGGGTAAGGGGGAAGGTGCCCCAGATCCGGGGGTTCACCTCCAGCAGGCAGGGACGTCCCTGGCCGTCCTCCTTGAATTCAAACATGGCAAGGCCGGTGTAGCCGGTCTCCGCTACCAGGCGGGCGGCGTACTCCCGGAGGTCCGGCCGGTCCACGCAGCGGCAGCAGGAGGAAGGGCCTCCAGAAACGGGGTACTCCCGGATCCGCTGGTGGCAGATGGCGGCCACGATCTCGCCGCGATGGGCCAGCAGGTCGCAGCCCAGGCCCGCCCCGGAGAGATAGGCCTGCACCACCGGGGCCTGGCCGCTGAGGGAGGCGAAGCGGCGGTAGTGGGCCTCCGCCTCCTCCGGGGAGCGGACGATGGCGTAGCGCTGGGCGGCGGCAAGGCCCAGCTTCTCCCCGCACACCGGCTTGACGACGCAGGGCAAGGGCAGCCGCCGGGCGAAGGCCTCCACGGGCTCCCCCGCCTCCGGGGAAAAGCTCTCGGGCACAGGCACGCCCAGGGAAGCGGCCAGGGCCGCCAGCCGTTCCTTGCTGTTGAAGAGGTCCAGCTGCTCCGGGGTGGGGATGGCCAGGCCGCACACCGCGTCGAACCGCTGCCGGTCCGCCGCCGCGGCGGCCAGAGTGGCGGCCCCCACGGGCAGCAGGGCGGGGCGCTCCCCCCGCTCCGCCAGGATCTCCCCGCACAGCTCCCGGACAGGCTCCGCCCCCCGGCCCTCCGGCAGCCACACATGGCGGCTCACATGGCGGGAGAGGGCGCCCAGGGCCGGGGCGGCGGCGTTGTCCCGGTGGCCCTCCCACTCACAGGTGATGACCTCCGCGCCGGCCTGGCTGAGATCCCGGATCAGGGCCAGGGACATGCGGTAGTGGACGTCGGTGA
>CALXGG010000043.1 GCA_944387785.1 uncultured Oscillospiraceae bacterium
ACGCCGGTCTTGTCCTTCACCAGCTCGGTACGCTCAAAATCGGACTTGCGGCCCGCCTCGGCCACATAGGCCTCCACGTCGGCGTAGTTGGTAATGAGATCCTTCCACTTCTTCACATAGGCATGCTCCGGGGCAATGACCATATAGGTGGCGCCGAAGAGGGTGTCGGGACGGGTGGTGAACACGGTGAGGGTGTCCCCGGCGGTGGTCTTGAAGTCCACCTCCGCGCCGGTGGAGCGGCCGATCCAGTTCTTCTGCTGGATCTTGACCCGCTCGATGAAATCAAGGCCGTCCAGATCGTCGATGAGCCGCTGGGCGTACTCGGTGATCTTCAGCATCCACTGGCTCTTCTCCTTGCGGATGACGGCGCCGCCGCAGCGCTCGCACACGCCGTCCACCACCTCCTCATTGGCCAGGACGATCTTGCAGGAGGTGCACCAGTTCACCGGCATGGAGGTCTTGTAGGCCAGGCCCTTCTTGAAGAGCTGGAGAAAGATCCACTGGGTCCACTTGTAGTAGCTGGGGTCGGTGGTGTTCACCTCCCGGTCCCAGTCGAAGGAGTAGCCCAGCATCTGCAGCTGCCTGCGGAAGTTGGCCACGTTGTCGTGGGTGACCTTGGCGGGGTGGATATGGTTCTTGATGGCGAAGTTCTCCGTGGGCAGGCCGAAGGCGTCGTAGCCGATGGGGAAAAGGACGTTGTAGCCGTCCATACGCTTCTTCCGGGCCACCACGTCCATGGCGGTGTAGGGCCGGGCGTGGCCCACATGGAGGCCGTTGCCGGAGGGATAGGGGAACTCCACCAGGCCGAAGAACTTGGGCCGGGTGGCGTCGCCGGTGACGGCGGCGTAGGTCTCTTCCTCCATCCACTTCTTCTGCCACTTTTTCTCAATGGCGGTAAAATCGTACTTCATGTCTCTCTCACTTTCTGTATGGTAAAGTTGTTTTGCTCACGGTTCATCCGCCCTCTTGGGGCCCCTGTCCGCCCGGAGGGCGCAGGTCTGGCCCCACCGGCCCAGGAGGGTCACGGGGCCAAAGCCCGCGGCGGTGAGGGCCTCGATCTCATGGTCCAGGGTAAGAGGCGTGTCGTAGTGGTAGAGCGTCCCGGCGTCCGCCCTCTCCTCCGCCAGCAGGCGGCGCAGCTCCTCCCGGCGGAAGATTTCCTCCTCCTCTGAGAGGGCAAAGTAATCCGTAAGGAGGAAACAGCCCCCGGGGGCCAGGGCCTCGTACACCTTCCGGTAGAGGGGGATCTTCTCCTCCCGGGTAAAGTGGTGGAGGGACTCCACCGACACCGCGGCGTCGTAGCGGCCCTTTTCAAAGGGCACGTCGAAATAGGAGCCCCGGATCAGCCGCAGGGCCTTATCGGGGTACTTCTCCCCCAGGGCCGCCAGCATCCCCTCCGCCAGGTCGATCCCCGTCACCCGGGCGGTGGGGTTCAGGGGGAAGTAGAAGTCCAGCTCCAGCCCCGTGCCGCAGCCCAGGTCCAATATCTCCGCCCCCGGCCGCCGGGGCAAGTGCCGGGCGGTGAAGGGGTAGAACTCCCGGGCGGCTTCGATGGCGGTGAGCTGGTGGGCCTCGTATTCCGCCAGGCGGCTGTCAAAAAAGGCCCCCATTTCCTCCAGCATATCTCTCTCCTCCCCGGGCAAAAAACAGCGCCCCCGACCAAAACGGTCAGGGGCGAACATCTCTTCGCGGTACCACCCTGCTTCCGCGCCGGATCGCTCCGCCGCGCTCGCGGGCCCAGTGGGCCTCAGGCCGGTAACGGGGCCAACCCGTCCCACCCTGGGCGCAGGCCTCAGGCGGGAAGCTCCGGAGCCAGTATCACGCGGCGCCTCCGCCGGCTTCCACCCGCCGCCGGCTCTCTGAGGGCAGGCCCTCCGCGCTTTTTCTCCTTCATCGCTGTCAGCGCCCTATATTGTACGGGAAAAGCCGGCCCTTGTCAAGGGATATGTAGCCTTCCCGCCGGGAAAGTTCCTCACTCCTTCTCCAGCCGCGCCACTTCCTCCGCCGTGAGGTACCGCCACTTCCCCAGGGGCAGCTCCCCCAGGGCAAGGCTCCCCTCCCGGACCCGCTGGAGCCGCTTCACCGTCAGCCCCGCCAGGGCGCACATCCGCCGGACCTGCCGGTTGAGGCCCTGGCAGATGGTGACGGAGAGGACCCACGTCCCTCCGTCCCGGCGGAGCACCGCCACCCGGGGGGGAACGATAGGGCTGCCGTCCTCCAGGGCGGTGAGGGCCGCCAGCCGCCTCTCGCAGCCGGAGAGCCGCCCCGTCACCGTCACATGGTACTCCTTCTCCTTCCGGTGGCGGGGGTGGGCCATGCGCTGGGCGAAATCGCCGTCGTTGGTCATGAGGAGCAGGCCGTCGGAATCCCGGTCCAGCCGGCCCACCGGGTATACCCGGGCCCCGCAGCCCGCCGTCAGCTCCGCCACGGCGGCGCGCCCCCGCTCATCAGAGAGGGTGGTCACATACCCCCGGGGCTTGTTGAGCATGAGATAGACCTTCTCCGGCGGGGCGGCCAGGGGCCTGCCATCCACGGCGATGGCGGAGCGCTCCGGATCCGCCCTGTCCCCCAGGGCGGCGGCGACGCCGTCCACCGTCACCCGGCCCGCCTTCAGCCACTCCTCCGCCTGGCGGCGGGAGCAGAGACCCGCGGCGGACAATATTTTCTGTAAACGCTCCTCCATGGGGCCATCTCCTCTCCCCGTCATCCGCCGAACAGGCGGGCGAAAAAGCCCTTCTCCTCCGCCGGCGGCGCATATACCGCCGAGGGCTCCAGGGCCACCAGGTCCACAGTGGACACCGTCTCCCCGTCCAGCTCCAGCCGCGCCGTCCCCAGCACCTGGCCGGGCACCACCGGGGCGGACACGGCAGCGGGGACCGTAACCGTCAGCGTCAGCTGTTCCCCCTCCGCCGCCGGGCAGGCCAAATCACGGCCCGGCCCCAGGGCCACCAGGGGCGCCGTGCCGTTTTCCACCATCACGGAGGCCAGGGCCTGGCCGGCGGGGACGGCGGTCACCATGTCATAGGTGGAAAACCCGTAGTCCAAAAGGGCCATATGGTCGTTCCAGTCGTCCCCGTCATTGAGGGTAACGCAGATGAGGGTCATCCCCTCCCGTTCCGCCGCCGACACCAGGGTGCGCCCGGCGGCCTTGGTAAATCCGGTCTTGACCCCGATGCAGCCCTCGTACAGCCGCAGGAGCTTGTTGTGGTTGGCGAGGTACCGCTCCCCGATGGTGATGGAGGCTGTGGAGACGATCCGCCGGAAGGTCTCGTTTTCCAGGGCGTAGGCGGTGAGCGCCGCCATGTCCCGGGCGGAGGCGCCGTGGCCCTCGGCGTCCAGGCCGTTGGGGTTGCAGAAGAAGCTCTGCTCCATCCCCAGGCGCTCCGCCGTTTCGTTCATCATGGCCACGAAGGCGGCCTCGTCCCCCGCCACGCAGTGGGCCACCGCCAGGGCCGCGTCGTTGCCGCTGACCAGCATGAGGCCGTAGAGCAGCTCCTCCAGGGTCAGCACGTCCCCGGGCTTGAGGTACATGGAGGAGCCCTCCGCCATGTCCTCCGCCGTAACGGTGTAGCTCGCCTGGAGGTCGCCCTCCTCCAGGGCCACCACGGCGGTCATGATCTTGGTGATACTGGCGATGAGCCGCTTTTCATCGGCGTTCTGGGCGTAGAGCACCCGGCCGCTCTCCTGCTCCATCAGGATGGCGGAGGCGGCGGAGGTGCCCAGGGCGGCGGCCCGCCCTGTCAGCAGGGACGCCAGCAGCAGGGCGCACAGCGCCCCGCGGAAGGGACGCGGGGTCATGCGGATACCTCCTTTGTCGCGGGAATACCCTCAGTGTCCCCCGCCGCGCCCCCTCTGAGCCATCCAATGTCTGGCAGCGCCCGCCCTCTCAGGGAAAGCGTTCCCCGGAAACGCAAAAGGGCGCTTCCGGGGAACGCACGCAGCCGCCGGGCCGGCCCTCAGGCCATCTCCGGCTCCTCGGTCTTTTTCTTGATAAAGCCGCTGACCTTGTCCACCACGTCGGGGACCATCTCCACGATGCGGTCCACGGTAGTCACCGCCGGCACCGCCACAGGCATCACCCGCACCGTGCCCTCCTTGACGATGAGGAAGGCCACCGGCTCCACCTTCACGCCGGCGCCCATGGCGCTGCCCAGGTTGGGATCCGCCGCCGGCTCCTTCTTGTTGCCGAAGGCGGTGCCGCCGCCGCCGAAGCCGAAGCTCACCCGGGAAATGGGGATCAGCGTCACGCCGTCGGGGGTCTGGATGGGCTGGCCCACGATGGTGTTGGTATCCACCATCTCCCGCACCTTGGCCATGCTGTCCTGCAGCAGCTCGTTGAGGGGGTTCTTTTTCTCCATATCCGTGTTCTCCTTTCACAGGCCGTCCGTCAGGCGGCGTCAGCCCCATTGGTCTTTGATCCGTTCGGTTTCTCCGGCTTTCCCGGCTCCCCGCCGGGGTCCTTGGGCGCCAGCTTTTTCATGCCCACCAGCAGCTTCAGCCCACTGGCCCCGGCGCACAGGCCGATCACAAGAATATCCCACAGCCGCACGGCCGCGCCCACATCCAGGCGGAAATCCATCCCCCGGCCCTCAAAGTCCGGGTAGAGGCGGATGTCCTGCTCCGCGATAGAGATCCCCCGGTGGAGAATGGGCAGCAGGGCCGCCAGGGCGGCCTGGAGCCTCCCGTACAGCAGCCCGGTATCCGCCGGATCCTCCGCCGACACCAGCACATGGAGCGTCAGGGGGCGGATCCGGATCCGCCGCCCCGCCCGCCGCAGGGCCCGGCCCAGGATGGGCGGCGCCCCCTCCAGCAGGTACAGGATCTGCTCCAGGGTGGGCTTGCGGCGCTTCTTTTCCGGCTTCTCCGGCTTTGGCTTCTTTCCCTTTTTCTCCTTGGGTGGCTTTCCCGGCCCCGCTTCCTCCGGCTTCCCCGGGTACAGGGGGATCTCCGCCGGGCCCAGCTTCAGCCAGGCCCGCAGGCCCTCCCCGTCCCGGCGCGCCCGGACCCGGATGGGCGTGAAAAGGACAACGCCCAGCAAAAGCAGTATCACGCACAAAATGATGATCCCCGCCACGGCTCACGCCCCTCTCTCTTTCTTCCCGGCGGCCTATTCCGCCTCCGGCAGGGCGTCCCCGCCGCCGGGCGGCTCCTCCGCCGGGACGTCCCCGTCCAGCAGGGCCCCGTCGTCCCCCAGCCGCAGCTGGCCCTCGGCCTCCATGCCCGGCAGGTCCGGCAGGTCCTCCAGCGTGGTGAGGTGGAAGGCCCGGAGGAAATTCTTGGTGGTGCGGTAGAGCCGGGGCCGGCCCGGCACCTGGAGCCGGCCGCACTCCTCGATGAGCTTCCGGTCCAGCAGCAGCCCCACGGTATAGGCGCTGTCCACCCCCCGCACCTGGTCCACATAGGCCCGGGTGGTGGGCTGGTAATAGGCGATGATGGAGAGCACCTCCAGGGCGGGCTGGGAGAGCTTGGCGCTCTTGCGGATCTCAAAGGCCCGGCGGATGATGTCCCCGTACTCCGGGGCGGAGCACAGCTGCCAGGTGTCCTCCATCTGGAGCAGGCGCATCCCCCGCCGCTCGTAGGCATAATAATCCCCCAGGCGCTGGAGCACCTGCTGGGCGGACAGGCGGTCGATGTCCAGGGCCAGGCAGATCCGGTCGATATGTACCGGCTCCCCGGAGGCAAACAGGATCCCCTCCACCGCCGCTTCCAGTTCTTTCATTTCCAGTGTCATCTGATAACCTCACAGGGACAAAGTATCCCCGCCCTCCCCGGTGGGGGTGACGGTGCAGTCCGTTTCGCTGCCCGCCAGGCGGATCATCCGGGCCTTGCACAGCTCCAGCACGGCAATGAAGGTGGCCACCACCTCGCTGCGGCTGCGGCTGCCCCGGAAGAGCAGGCGGAAGCTGGTGATGCCGATGTGCCGGAGCCGGTCCAGGATCTCCCCGGCCTTGCTGGCCACGGGGTAGGGCTCCTGGCTGACGATGGCCCGGAAATTGGTCAGGGGCGGCGGGGCCCGGCGCTCGCTGCGCTCGGCGATCTCCTGCATGGCGGAGAGCAGGTCCTCCGGCTGGTGGTCGTAGAGGTAGACCTTCCCCCGCTCCACCGGCTCCGGCCCCCGGAACATGACGTTCCGGCCAAACTCCCCCATGGGGCCCAGCTTCGCCGCCGCCGTCTTGATCTTCGCATAGTTCTCGCTGCTGCGCCGCTCCTCCAGGGAGCGGATCAGCTGGTCCATCTCGCTCTGGGCCTCCTCGTCCTCGATGGACAGGAGCATCCGGGTCTTGATGAACATGAGCTGGGCGGCCATGGTGATGAACTCGCTGGCCACCTCCAGGTCCATCCGCTGCCGCAGCTCCAGGTAGCTGAGGTACTGGTCCAGGATCAGGGCGATGGGGATGTCCTGGATCTCTATTTTATTCTTGCTCAAAAGGAACAGGATCAGGTCCAGGGGCCCTTCGAAATCCTCCAGCCCCTCCCGGTTGTGCACCACCTGCTCCAGCTTGAAAACCGGACTTTCCATCCGCGCACCTCTGGTATCAGAAAAATAGCCCCGCCATCCAGGCGTACACCGTGCCGATAGCGTTGGAGAGGAAGTTGCCGCCGATGTCCAGCCAGACGATGGCCAGCATGACCAGCATCCCGTAGCGCTCATAGCGCATGAGGGTGTAGTAGGCCTTCTCCGGCAGGAAGGAGAAGAGCACCTTGGACCCGTCCAGAGGCGGGATGGGGATCAGGTTGAACAGCCCCAGGCCGATGCTCAGGATGGCAAGGTCGATCAAAAAGTAAAACAGCCACAGGGTAAAGGCGCTCACAGGGGCCAGCCGGGCCGTCACAGAGGCGGCCAGCAGAGCCAGCAGCGCCAGCAGGAGGTTGGACGCCGGCCCCGCCAGGGCCGTCAGGGCCATACCCGCCTTGGGATTTTTAAAATAGCGCATATCCACCGGCACCGGCTTTGCCCAGCCGAAGCCGCACACCAGCATGGCCGCAAGGCCCAGCCAGTCGATATGGTGGAGGGGATTGAAGGACAGCCGGCGCATCCGCTTGGCGGTGGGATCCCCCAAAGCCAGGGCCGCCAGGCCGTGGCAGGTCTCGTGGACCGTCAGGCACAGCAGCACGGCCAGCACCCTGCCCAGCATCTCCCAAAGCCCGCCCCAGTTGAATTGTTCCCAGAATTCCGTGATGTATCCCAGCATGGCCTCTCCCGGACGGGGCCTCTCCGCCCCGCCGCCTTATACAATATTCCGTATCAGTATAGCAGACTTTTCCGGAAATTACAAGATAAAGCCGCATCCCCGCCGCCGCTTCCGGGCGTCCTCCGCCGGCCCATTGTGATTTCCACCCACGGCCGGCCCCCGCCTTAAGAAATTCTTATAGGTTTCCCCGCTTTCATTTTAATCCCTTCCCCTGTACAATACGGTCAGAAGCTATCATTACACCCGTAACTGAGAAAGGATCTCTACCCATGGACCAGCGGCGGCACTTGACGGACAGGCAGAAAAAATGGATCGCCGGCGGCGGTCTTCTCCTGTTCCTTCTCCTCTCCGCCCTGGTCTGCTGGTTTGCCGGGCGGCCCCTGATCCGCTTCGTCCAGGAGCCGGAGCGGTTCCGCCAGTGGGTGGACGCCCAGGGCGTATGGGCCCCCCTCCTGTTCACCGGGATGGTCATTTTACAGGTCATCGTGGCGGTGATCCCCGGGGAGCCCCTGGAGATCGCCGCGGGCTACGCCTTCGGCGCGGTGGAGGGGACCCTACTGTGCGTGCTGGGCACGTTCATCGGCGGGATGCTGGTGTTCCTGCTGGTGCGGCGGTTCGGCCTGCGGGCGGTGGATGTCTTTTTCCCCGAGGAAAAGCTCCGGAGGCTGCGGTTCCTCCACAATGAGCGGCGGCTGGCCCGGTGGGTGTTCGTCATCTTCTTCCTGCCCGGCACCCCCAAGGACGTGCTGTGCTACTTCGTGGGCCTCACCCCCATGCCCCTGCGCACCTGGGCCCTCATCAGCGCCGTGGCCCGGCTGCCCTCCATCGTCACCTCCACCGTGGGCGGCGACGCCCTGGGTATGGGCAATTACACCTTCGCCGTGATCGTATTTACCGCAACGCTTGCTGTCAGCGGCCTGGGGCTGCTGTTTTACCGTGCCGTCTGCGCGGCCAGAGAAAGGAGAAAATCATGATCGCACTGGTATTCCTCCAGCATGTCACCCGCTGGATCGGCATTTTGTTCCTGGCTTTCTACGCCTACCAGCTCCTTTACATACCCGTGGCCCTGGCCCCCCGGCGGAAAAAGCCCGCCGCGCCGCCGCTGCGGCGCTACGCTATCCTGATCTCCGCCCGGAACGAGGAGGCGGTCATCGCCCAGCTCCTGGACAGCATCAGCCGGCAGGATTACCCCGCCGACCTGGTGGTCCCCTTCGTGGTGGCCGACAACTGCACCGACGCCACCGCCCGGGTGGCCCGGGACGCCGGCGCCGTGGTCTACGAGCGCTTCGACAAGCAGCATGTGGGCAAGGGCTACGCCCTCAACTTCCTCCTCCAGCAGATCCGGGACGCCTGGGGCGACCAGTATTTCGACGGCTATTTCGTCTTTGACGCCGACAACCTCCTCCAGTCCGACTACATCTCCCGGATGAACGAGGTGTTCGGAGAAAAGTACCAGATCGTCACCAGCTACCGCAACTCCAAGAACTTCGGTGACAACTGGATCTCCGCGGGCTACGCCCTGTGGTTCCTCCGGGACGCCGCCTTCCTCAACGCCCCCCGCCACCGCCTGGGCATCAGCTGCGTGGTGGCGGGCACCGGCTTCCTCTTCAGCCGGGAGATCATGCTCCGCTGCGGGGGCTGGCCCTTCCACACCCTCACCGAGGACACTGAGTTCACCGTCCACAGCATCATCCAGGGGGAGCGCATCGGCTACTGCGGCGAGGCGGAGATCTTTGACGAGCAGCCCACCCGCTTCAGCCAGTCCTGGCGGCAGCGGATGCGCTGGTCCAAGGGCTACCTCCAGGTCCTCCTGAAGGACGGCGGCAGGCTCTTCGCCGGCCTTTTGGGCCGCAACAGCCTCTCCTGCTTCGACATGATCATGTCCATCCTCCCCGCCATGGCCCTGACCCTCATCAGCGTCTTTGTCAGCGCCCTGGTCACCGTCCTCCAGCTCATCGCCGGCCAGGACGTCCTCCCCCTCATCACCACCTCCCTGGTGTCCTTCATCCCCGCCTACTTCCTGCTGCTCCTGGTGGGGACCATTACCACCGTCACCCAGTGGCGGCACATCCACACCTCCGCCGCCAAAAAGGTCCTCTACACCTTCACCTTCCCCCTCTTCATGCTCACCTACATCCCCATCTGCGTGGCGGCCGTGTTCAGCAAGGTGGAGTGGAAGCCCATCGAGCACAAGGTGGCCGTGTCCATCCAGCAGATGAAATAACTCCCGATCGTTCCCTTACTCTCTCTTCTATATCCCCCAACAGGGGCAAGGGCGCCCGGCCAAATGGCCGGGCGCCCTTGCTGTCTCATTTCTGTAAAGACATATCGCTTTGTAAAATGATTTCCCTTTACAATTTGACCTCCGCTGTACGAAGGCTCAGGATCCCAGCCGCTGCCGCCGCGATCAGCACCGCCGCTCCCACACCGGCCCAGGCCATCGGCGGCAGAAGGCCGGCCAGCCGCAGGATCCCGTCCCCCAGCCGGGCCAGGAGGCTGGTGCCGCCCTCGGCGGCCCTGCCCACAGCGGCGGGGATCAGCAAACAGCCGCCCCACAGGAGGATCCACAGAATGCCGAAGCCCTTGGTGCCGAACCGCTGGGTGACGCCGGTGAAAAACAGCGTCACCATCGGCAGCGCCGCCAGCACCGCCGCTATGACCGGCCAGCGGAATACCGCTTCCATGGGGATGTCGTTGGTATAGCCGGGATACAGCAGGCGGTAGAGGCCCGTCTCCCCATGCCACAGGACCCAGGCGGCAAAAACGCCCAGCAGGGCCACCAGCAGGGTGATGGCGGTATCCCACAGGAGAAAGCTTTTCCTGGTCTGGCCCATGGTCACCGCCAGCCGGAACCGGACATGGCCGCTGCGGTTGCCCCGGAGCAGCGTCCCCGGCAGCACCCCCGCCAGACTGAACAACGTCCCCATGCAGGCGTAATCGCGCTCATCGTTGACGGTCATGTTGATAATCAGCACCAGGAGCACGCCGAAGAGCCAGAAGCCCCCCACCCACGCCAGGGTCTGGAGGGGATCCCGCCAGGCCGCCCGGAAATAACGTCTCATAACCATAAAGCAATTCTCCTTTACAGTCTCACTTCCTGCCGGCGCAGCAGGAGCCAGTGGAAGGCCGCGTCCGCCGCCAGGGCCAGCAGGGCCGCCAGGGCGACCCACCAGGGGAACTTTGCCAGGAAGGCAGCGCCCTTCCCCACCAGCCGGGCCACATCCTCCCCGCCGCCGGCGATGGAGAAGCCGCCCACGCCGCCGCAGGCGCCGAACACCGCCACCAGCAGGATGGTGGCCACCCACTTCCACTTGAAATAGATGGTACCCATGATGCTGCCCAGGGACGCGGAGGTCACCAGAAGGGCCAGGATGGCGGGAATGTTGCTGAGCCCCAGCCGGGAGATCTCCCCGGGCACCAGGGCCCAGACCAGGGCGCTGAGCCCCACGGCCGCGGCGATGATCAGCGCCCGGTAGAAATGGTAGCCCAGGAAGAGGTTCCGCCTGGTCTCGCCCATGGAGATCAGCAGGGGGATGTAGACCACCTGTGTGCCGTAATTGAGCATGATGGTGGTCAGGCCCGCGGCCAGCAGCAGGTAGGCCGGCGCGGCGGCGGCCAGGGCGGTCAGCTCCAGACGGCTGGCGCCGACGGCGCTGAGGACCAGGAAGATGGCCAGCACGATCAGCACCATCTGCATCCCCTCCCAGGTATACCGGACCCAGAACCGGAGATTACGCTTCATGGCGCTCCTCCTCCCCGCACAGGGCCACGAAGGCCTTCTGGAGGTTCACCAGCTGCACCGACACGTCCCGGCTCTCCTCCACCTGCTGGCCGGGCTTGAGGAACACGGTGACGCCCTTGCTGCGGCCCAGGGTCTCCGGGTGGTGGACCTCCAGCCCCGCCACGGCGGCGTCCACCTCCTCCGCCTTGCCGCTGACGTACCGCACCCGCTCCAGCAGGGCCTGGGTATCCTCCATCAGGAGCACCCGCCCCTCGTGGAGGATGATGACCTCCTCCAGCACGTCGGCGGCCTCCTCGATGATGTGGGTGGAGATGACGAAGGTGCGGCCTGTGGCGGCATACTCCTCCAGCAGCAGCTTGTAGAACTGCTCCCGGGCCACCACGTCCAGCCCCGCCACCGGCTCGTCCAGGAGGGTGTAGGGGGCCTTGGAGCACATGGCCACGATGATGGTCACCATAGACAGCATGCCCTTGGACAGCTTCCCCAGCTTCTTCTTGCCGTCCAGCTCAAAAAGGGCCACCAGCCGCTTCTCCATCTCCTTGTCCCAGCCGGCGTAGTAGGTGGCGGCGATCCGCAGGTATTCTTTGACCTTGATGGCGGCGATGCCGCTCTCCGCCCCCACGTTCAGCTCCCGGGAAAAGCACAGCCGCTCCAGGGCCTTCCGGTTCTCCCACACCGGCTCCCCGTCCACCGCCACCGTGCCCCGGGTGGCGGGGTTCTGGGCGGTGAGGATGCTCAGGAGGGTGGTCTTGCCCGCGCCGTTGCGGCCGATGAGTCCGTAGATCTTCCCCGGCTCCAGGGTCAGGGACACGTCCTTCAACACCTCCCGGCCGCCGTAGACCTTGGTGATATGTTCACAGGTAAGGCTCATAGTTCTCTCTCCCTTATCATGTCTAAAAGTTCTTCCCGGGTGATCCCCAGGCTCTTGGCCTCCGCCAGCAGCGGGGCGATGTGGTCCCGGGCAAAGGCCGCCCGGCGCTTTTCCAGGATCTTCCCCCGGGCCCCCGGGGACACGAACATGCCGATGCCCCGGCGCTTGTACAGGATCCCCTCGTCCACCAGGAGGTTGATGCCCTTGGCGGCGGTGGCGGGGTTGATGGTGTAGAGCTTGGCCAGCTCGTTGGTGCTGGGCACCTGCTCCTCCTCCAGAAGGATCCCCCGGAGGATATCCGTTTCGATCATCTCGCTGATCTGCAGGTAGATGGATTTCTGTTCCGTCAGCTGCTCATTCAAACCGGTCCCTCCTTCGTTGGTTATATGGTTCATTACTTGTGTAACTAACTATATAACGAACTGTCCCGTTTGTCAATAGGGCGCGCCGCTTTTTTTGCCAGCCCCGGCGGGGATGCTTTTGGGGGCTTCGCCCCCGGGCCCCGGTGCTTACTATCAGGGCTTCCCCGGCCCCAAACCCTCGGCGATTATCGCCAGGGTCTCCGCCCCGGATCCCCCGGCCGGGCCGGATGCTTTTCGGCGGGGGCTCCGCCCCCGAACCCCGGACCCACTTTTGGACGCCCAAAAGTGGGCGGAAAAACCGCTGGGGAC
The DNA here is from genome assembly GCA_944387785.1 of uncultured Oscillospiraceae bacterium. Classification (GTDB taxonomy): domain Bacteria; phylum Bacillota; class Clostridia; order Oscillospirales; family Oscillospiraceae; genus Pelethomonas. The sequence continues at coordinate 12,478 of CALXGG010000043.1, forward strand.
ACCCCAGACCCCTCTTTTTTATCCAATCGGTCAGTATCAAGGAAATGCCCAGCTGCCGCTGAATCTCCTTGAGGCCGCCGGCCCCTCGTAACCGGCACGGTGCTCTGCCGCACTTCGCCTGACGGCCCTCGGGCTGAGAGTTGTTTCTTTTTTACTTGGCGGGAGCCTTTGCGGATCCAATAGGCGCAGGCGGCCCGTAGCAAAAAAACAGATTCGCCTATCCCTTTAACAGGGCGTCAGCCGAAGTCCGACAAGATACCCGGTACAGATCGGATGCCCGGAGGATCCGCTCATTCAGTGGCTGCGCGGGATCAAGTCTGGGAACGTCCGATTGGGCAAAAAAGGGGGTCTGGGGTGTCCCCAGCGCCTTTTGGTGACTTTTGTGCGTACAAAAGTCACCCGGGGCCTGGGGCCGGGGAGGCCCCATCCAGTAACCGCGGGGCCCGGGGGCGCGTAGCCCCCGGTAACAAGAACCAGGTCCGGGGGCGCGGAGCCCCGGCTGCGTTCCCGCCCGCCCGGCGATAGGGGAATCCGCCCTCCGGGGGGTGGAACCCCCAAAACAAAAAACCCCCGCCGTCCCATTTCCTGGGACGGCGGGAGCCCCCTCTCTCAGCCGTTGCAGTTGCCGTGGCGGCACTTATGGCCCTCGCCGTGGCCGCCGCAGCCGCCGTGGCTGCCGCAGTCGTGGCCGCCTTCGTGGTGGTGCTGGCACATGGTGTCGGGGTTATAGACCAGGTTCCCCGCCGCCAGGGCCGCGGCCGCCGCGTCGGCCTGGCCCACTACGCCGGGATACAGCAGGATCCCCGCCTCGTCCAGGGCCGCCCGGGCGCCGCCGCCGATGCCGCCGCAGATCAGGGCGTTCACCTTCATCTGGGACAAAAATCCCGCCAGGGCCCCGTGGCCGCTGCCGTTGGTGGGCACCACCACGGCATTGACCACCTTGCCGTCCTCCACGTCGTAGATCTTGAACTGCTCCGTATGGCCGAAGTGCTGGAACACCTGGCCGTCCTCGTATGTTACCGCAATACGCATCGCTATATTCCTCCTGATATGTTGCTGTGTCAGCCGGGGGACCGCCCCTCCGGCCAGCCCCCTCAAAAGGGGCCGCCGGACGGGCCGGCCCGCCCGGTTATTTCTGACATATGTCAATAACAGTATAGCATACACTTTGGAAAATGCAAGAGGGTATCCGGAGAAATCTTATGGAAAAGCAAGCCGCCCACCGGGACAAATCCCGGGGGCGGCTCATTCATTTTTTCAGGAAAGGACAGCTGTGCAGATGGCGGCTCAGCCCCGCATGGCGGCCTCAGACTGCTCCAGCTGGGCGATGAGGGCGCGGAGCTTCTCCGCCTGGTCCCGCTGGTTCTGGACGATGTTGGCAGGGGCCTTGGAGGTGAAGGCCTCGTTGGCAAGCTTGGCCTCGATGCCCTTGAGATGGCCCAGGGCCTTCTCCTTCTCCTTGGCGATGCGCTGGAGCTCCTGCTCCACGTCCACCAGCTCCTGGAGGGGCATGAACACCCGGGCGGCGTGGGTCACCACCTCCACCTGGCCCTGGGAGGCGGGGGCCTGGTCGGCGGGCACCACATGGACCTCGCTGGCGCCGGCCAGGCGCTTGAAGAAGGGGGCGCCGGCGGCGAACACCTCGCCCCTGGCGGTGGCGATGGTGAGCTGGACCTTCCGGCTGGGGGCCACGTTCATCTCGCTGCGGCGGGTGCGGATGGAGCGGATGGCGTCCATGATGTCCTCCATGGCCGTCTCCTCCGCCGGGAAGGCAAACTTCTCGTCGTACACCGGCCAGTCGCTGAGCATAATGAAGGAGGCATCCTCCCCCGCCACATGGGGCAGGGCCTGATAGATCTCCTCGGTGATGAAGGGCATGAAGGGGTGGAGGAGCTTGAGCATCTGGATGAGGACGTAGCACAGCACGTTCTCCGCCGCCAGGCGGGCGGCCTGGTCCTCCCCCTGCATCCGGCCCTTGGTCAGCTCGATATACCAGTCGCAGTAGGTGTCCCAGATGAAGTCATAGACCTTGGCGCTGGCCACGCCCAGCTCGTAGGCGTCCATGTTCTCGGTGACTTCCTTCACCAGGGTGTTGAGCCGGGAGAGGACCCACTTGTCCTCCAGCTCCAGCTTTTCAGGCAGCTTCACCTGGTCGATGGTCAGGTTCATCATCACGAAGCGGCTGGCGTTCCAGATCTTGTTGGCGAAGTTGCGCATGGCCTCGCACTTCTCCACATAGAAGCGCATGTCGTTGCCGGGGCTGTTGCCGGTGATGAGGTTGAAGCGCAGGGCGTCGGCGCCGTACTTGTCCGC
>CALXGG010000044.1 GCA_944387785.1 uncultured Oscillospiraceae bacterium
TTCGGCAGCACGCTGCTGGTCTACGACCTGTCCGAGGCGGCGCTGACGGCGTCCTGCCCCATCCGGGACGGCCTGGCCATGGATCTCTCCTGCGGCAAGAACGGCCGGCTGGCGGTCCTGTGCGATACCCGGCTGGCCATGGCGGATCTGGAGGGGACGTTGCTGCTGGACTACCCCTACGGCAGCCTGTACCTCCACGACTACGCCCTGGGCGGGGAGAAGTTCACAGCGCTGCTCCTGGGGAAGTACCAGGCGGGCAATGTCTGTGAGCTCACCACCTTCGACCAGGAGGGGCAGGAGATCGCCTCCCTGGAGATCGACGAGGAGGTGCTGGACCTGTCGGCGGCAGGGGAGTACCTGGCGGTGCTGTACAGCGACAGCCTGGTGATCTATGACCGGGAGCTGGAGGAGTCCGCCCGCCTGGTGGGGACGGATTACGCCGGGCAGGTGATCATGGAGAGCGGCGGGACGGCCCTGGTGATCACCGGCACCGCCGCCTGGCGCTTCCTGCCCTAAGGGGCACGCCCTGTTTTTCCAATAGAAAGGAGATGGCCTTTTTTGTCGGTTCCTGCTATAATAACAGACGCCGCAGTGGCGGCTGTTATGGTGTTGTGTGTGGTGTGGGGGGCGAAAAGAGGGCTGTTCAAGAGCCTGGTGGGCCTGGCTGTCCTGGTGCTGGCCCTGGTGGTGGCCGCCAACGTGGCCACGGTGGTAACGGATACGCTGATCGAGAAGCGGATCCGGCCCGCCACGGTGGAGGCCATCGAGCAGCGGGTGGACGAGATGATGGCGGAGAACATCGGCCCCATCTCCCCCCTGGCGGAGATGGAGCGGGTGGTGGAGGGCATCCCCAACGATTTCATCCGGGAGAAGGCGCTGTCCCTTCTGGACACCCTGGGCTTGTCCGCGGAGGAGACCGTGGGCTATTCCGCCCGGGAGACGCTGGTGGAGATGGGTACCCAGGTGGCGGACACGGTGATCGACACCGTGGTGCGCTCCCTGCTGTACAGCCTGTGCTACCTGGTGTGCTTCCTGCTGGTGAGCCTGGCCCTGCGCCTGCTGGCGAAGCTGCTGAACCTGACCTTCAAGCTGCCGGGGCTCCACGGCATCAATTCCTTCGGCGGCGGGGTGCTTGGCTTTGCGGAGGGGTGGCTGCTCACCACCCTGGCCCTGTGGCTCCTGCTGGCTTTTACCGATCATATTTCCGAGGAACTGCTCCGGGAGACTTTCCTGGCCCGCTTCCTCTTTTCCCACTCATTTTTCTCTTCCCTGTAATGGAGGTAACGAACTATGCAACCAACCCTTTGCTCCAGATGTAAGAAACGCGTGGCGGTGGTCTACATCTCCAAGATCGAAAACGGCCAGACCGTCAACGAGGGCCTGTGCCTGAAGTGCGCCAAGGAACTGGGCCTGCCCCAGGTCAACGATATGATGCGCCGCATGGGCATCACAGACGAGGATCTGGACGCCATTTCCGACGAGATGATGCAGGCCTTCGGCGGCGCGGAGTCCCTGGAGGGCCTGATCCCCCGGGACGATGAGGAGGATGACAGCGAGGACGGCAAGACCGCCACCTTCCCCTTCCTCAGCCGCCTGTTCGGCGGCGGGGAGGCCCCGGCGCCCTCCGGGGAGAACGGCGGCCGCAGCCATGAGGGCCGGGAGCGCAAGACGGACAAGGCCCCCAAGCGCAAGTACCTGGACAGCTACTGCATCAACCTCACCGACCGGGCCCGGGCAGGCAAGCTGGACGCGGTGATCGGTCGGGAGCAGGAGATCGAGCGGGTGGTCCAGATCCTCAACCGGCGGCAGAAGAACAACCCCTGCCTCATCGGCGAGCCCGGCGTGGGCAAGACCGCCATCGCCGAGGGCCTGGCCCAGAGGATCGCCAAGGGGGACGTGCCCTTCAAGCTCCGGGAGAAGGAGGTGTTCCTCCTGGACCTCACCGCCCTGGTGGCGGGCACCCAGTTCCGGGGCCAGTTTGAAAGCCGCATGAAGGGACTCATCGACGAGATCCGCAAGTGCGGCAACATCATCCTGGTCATCGACGAGGTCCACAACATCGTGGGCGCCGGAGACGCCGAGGGCAGCATGAACGCCGCCAACATCCTCAAACCCGCCCTCAGCCGGGGGGAGATCCAGGTCATCGGCGCCACCACCTTCACCGAGTACCGCAAGCACATCGAGAAGGATACCGCCCTGGAGCGGCGCTTCCAGCCGGTGACGGTGAACGAGCCCAACCTGGAGGACACCATGGAGATCCTCCGGGGCATCGCCCACTACTATGAGAGCTACCATGGGGTGAAGATCCCTGAGGGCATCCTCCGCCAGGCGGTGCTCCTCAGCGAGCGGTACATCACCGACCGCTTCCTCCCGGACAAGGCCATCGACCTTATCGACGAGGCCTGCTCCGACATGAACCTGAAGGACGAGGACATCAACCGCCGCCAGGAGGTGCTCCGGGAGATCCAGGACTGCGCCAAGGAGCGGGAGATGCTGGAGGGGGCGGAGGAGCCCAACTTCGAGCGCATGGCGGAGCTCAAGAGCCGGGAGATCCAGCTCCAGGGGGAGCTGGACCAGCTTACCGCCAAAGGGGAGCCCCAGCTCACCATGGACAACCTGGCCCGTGTCATCGAGCTTTGGACCAAGATCCCGGCCAGCAAGATCCGGGAGGAGGAGTTCAAGCGGCTCAGCGAGCTGGACCAGCGGCTGAAGAAAAAGATCATCGGCCAGGACCAGGCCATCGAGGCCGTGGCCGCCGCCATCCGCCGGAACCGCGTGGGGATCTCCCCCAAGCACAAGCCAGTGAGCTTCATCTTCGTGGGCAGCACCGGCGTGGGCAAGACGGAGCTGGTCAAGCAGCTGGCCGACGACCTCTTCAACGCCCCGGAGAGCCTCATCCGCCTGGATATGTCCGAATTCATGGAGAAGCACTCCGTCTCCCGGATCATCGGCTCCCCCCCGGGCTATGTGGGCTATGACGAGGCGGGGCAGCTGACGGAGAAGATCCGTCGCAAGCCATACAGCGTCATCCTCTTCGACGAGATCGAAAAGGCCCACCCCGACGTTCTCAACGTGCTGCTCCAGATCCTGGACGACGGCCAGATCACCGACGCCCACGGCCGGAAGGTGAACTTTGAGAACACCGTCATCGTCATGACCTCCAATGCCGGCAGCGACCGGAAGGAGGGCACCGTGGGCTTCAACAAGACGGTGAACGAGCAGGGGAAGGAGCGGGCCATGAAGGCTTTGCAGCAGTTCCTGCGCCCCGAGTTTATCAACCGTGTGGACGAGATCGTCTACTTCAACAAGCTCACCGAGGAAAACTTCCTGCCCATCGCCCGGCTGATGCTGGATGAGCTGAAGGGGAGCCTCAAGGAGAAGGGCCTTACCTTCACCTACGACGACGCCCTGGTGAGCTACCTGGTGAAGAAGTCCTACTCCGCCACCTACGGCGCCCGGAACCTTCGGCGCACCATCCAGAAGGAGGTGGAGGACCTGCTGGCCTCAGCCATCATCAACAGCTACGACCACCCCATCACCCAGATCGCCGCCACGGCGGAGGAGGATAAGGTGGTCCTGCACACCCTGTAATATATGTCAAAAAGCGGCGGGGCCGCTTTCTTGACAAGGGGTTCGGCCCGGCGCCGCATTGTCGGGGTGAAGCGAAACGGAGTTTCGCGCAAAAGTTTCTTTTGCTGCTTTTCTTTTCAAAGAAAAGCAGGTATACTGGACCCAGAGATCGTATATCAGACAACGGAGGAGGGGGAGCCATGCTGTTTCGCAAGGACATCGAGCCCCGGTGCGCCTACTGCGCCAAGGGGACCGTCATCAACGACCGGGAGGTGGCCTGTCCCAAGCGGGGCGTGGTGGCCGCAGAGTACCACTGCATGTGGTTCAAGTACGACCCCTTCAAGCGGGAGCCCCCCCGCCCGGTGAAGCTGGAGACCTCCCGGCTGACGGAGGAGGACTTCCGGATCTGAAAAGGAGGGAATTCCCATGGGGAAGAAGGAGCCCCAGACCGCCCGGTTCATCGTGGTGGCCACCCGGTATGAGCCGTCCTTCGGCGACGGCGTCATGGATCCCATGCCACGCAGCGCCATTTCGCCCTTCCTGCCGGACCGCAAGCTGTTCAACCAGGTGCTGCTGCGGTTCGAGACGCCCCGGGAGGACTACCACCCGGATGACAACGACCTGCGCCTGAGCTGTTCCCCGGAGCTCCACGCCGCCCTGAAGAAGGGGATGCGGGGCGTGGGGACCTGGCAGGGCAGGGAGCTGCTGTCCTTCACGCCGGACGCGCCGGAGGCGTGACCCGGAAAACGAGACGCCCAGACGCGCCCGCCGGCGGGGCTCATCCCGCTGGCGGGCGCGGTGTCGTTTTGCCCTTTTCGGATATTTTTCGCGGAAGGGGCAGAAAATGTAAAATAGCCCTTGCCTTTTGCACCGGCATTTTATATAATAATTCTCGTCACTTTTTAGACAAAATTTCTAACAATAAAGGAGTGTGAAACATGGCCGAGGAAAACAGGACCCCCCTTACCGAGGAGGCCGAGAGCAAAAACTTCATCCATCAGTTCATCGACGAGGACATCGCAGAGGGTGGTCAGTTCCAGGGCATGGCCGTCCACACCCGTTTCCCGCCGGAGCCCAACGGCTACCTGCATATCGGCCACTGCAAGGCCCTGTGCATCGATTTCGGCACCGCTGAGAAGTACGGCGGGCTGTGTAACCTCCGCATGGACGACACCAACCCCACCAAGGAGGATGTGGAGTATGTGGAGGCCATCCAGGAGGATATCCACTGGCTGGGCTTTGACTGGGGCGATCGTTTCTACTATGCCTCCGACTACTTCGAGAAGATGTACGAGTGCGCCGTGTCCCTCATCAAGAAGGGCCTGGCCTATGTCTGCGAGCTGACCCCGGAGCAGATGAAGGAGATGCGGGGCGACGTGGGCTGCCCCGCCCAGTGCCCCTACCGGGACCGCCCGGTGGAGGAGAGCCTGGACCTGTTCGCCCGGATGCGGGCCGGGAAATTCCCCGACGGGGCCATGACCCTCCGGGCCAAGATCGACCCCGCCTCCGGCAACTTCAATATGCGTGACCCGGTGCTCTACCGCATCAACCATATGCACCACCACCGCCAGGGGGACAAGTGGTGCATCTACCCCATGTACGACTTTGCCCACCCCATCGAGGACGCCCTGGAGGGCATCACCCACAGCCTCTGCTCCCTGGAGTTTGAGGCCCACCGGCCCCTGTACAACTGGGTGGTGGAGCACTGCGACCTGCCCGCCAAGCCCCGCCAGATCGAGTTTGCCCGCCTGGGCATCGACCACACCGTCATGAGCAAGCGCAAGCTCCGGGCCCTGGTGGAGGGCGGCCTGGTCTCCGGCTGGGACGATCCCCGGATGCCCACCCTCTGCGGCCTGCGCCGCCGGGGCTACACCCCCGCCTCCATCCGGAATTTCTGCGAGCGGGTGGGCGTGGCCAAGGCGGCCTCCACTGTGGAGTACGCTTTCCTGGAGCACTGCCTCCGGGAGGACCTCAACGAGAGCGCCCGGCGGGTGATGGCGGTGATCCGGCCGGTGAAGCTGGTGATCACCAACTACCCCCAGGGCCAGAGCGAGACTTTCGAGGTGGAAAACAACCCCAACCGCCCTGAGGACGGCGTCCGGACCATCACCTTCTCCCGGGAGCTGTATGTGGAGAGGGAGGACTTCCTGGAGGAACCGGTGCCCAAGTACAAGCGGCTCTATCCCGGCGGCCCGGAGTGCCGCCTGAAGGGGGCCTACCTCATCACCTGCACCGGCTGCAAGAAGAACGATGACGGCACTGTCGCCGAAATCTACGCCACCTACGACCCCGACAGCCGGGGCGGCAACCCCGCCGACGGCCGGAAGGTGAAGGGGGCCACCATCCACTGGGTGGACGCCGCCACGGCGGTGGACGCGGAGTGCCGCCTCTACGACAACCTGTTCCTGGACGCCGCCCCCGACGCCGCCGACAAGGACTTCCTGGACTGCCTGAACCCAGATTCCCTGGAGGTGGTCACCGGCTGCAAGGTGGAGGCGGGGCTGAAGGACGCCGTGGCTCCCGCCGCCTTCCAGTTCATGCGCCTGGGCTATTTCTGCCTGGACAACAGGGATTCCCGGCCCGGCCATCTGGTGTTCAACCGCAGCGTCAGCCTGAAGGACAGCTTCAAGCTGTAACGAAGCATGGTACCTCTTCTGCCCCAGCGGCATAAAAGGGAAAACCCTTTACACGAAAAGCGAAAAAACGGACGCCCCGGATCCTTCCGGGGCGTCCGTTTTCATTGGGGGGCTGCCAAAGGAGCCGGGCGGAGGGGCCACGCCTCCCTTTGCCGCCTCAGAGCTTCCGGGGGACAAAGCCCTCCTTCGTCAGCACCATGGCCTCGGTGAACCCGCAGGCGCGGGCCAGCTCCTCCGCCAGGTCAAAGGCGAAGAGGAGGTTTTCCGCCTGGTGGCAGTCGCTGGTGACGCAGACCGCCTCCCTCCGGCGGGCCAGCTCCCGCAGCAGGAAGGGGGCGGGATAGGGGGCGGAGCGGCAGCCCCGGGCCATGGCCCCGGTGTTGATCTCGAAGATCAGGTGTTTGCCGCACAGGGCGTCCAGGGCGTCCAGGGCCGCCCGGCGGTAGCGGGGGGCTTCTTCCGAAAAGACCCTGCCGCCCTCGTTGAACTTGGTGACCAGGTCGAAATGGCCCACGATCTGGCATCCGGTGACGTCCGCCACCTGGGCCACCCGGGCGTAGTAGGCCTCCGCCAGGGCCAGGGGATCGCCGCCGAACCAGCAGTCCACCGCCTCCAGCAGCATCTCCCGGGTGTTGTCCACGGAGTAGCACCGGCCGCCCCGATAGAGGTCATGGACGGAGCCGATGAGGTAGTCCCAGCCGCCGCCGGGGGCGGGGGAGTCGATGTCCTGCTCCAGTCCCAGGAAGATCTCCAACTGGTCCCGGTACCGCTCCCGCAGCCGGAGGATCTCCCGGCGGTAGGCGGCCACCTGGTCCGGGGACATGGTCCAGCTCCGGCCCTCGGGCGGCGGCAGGGGGGCGTGGCCGGAGAAGCCCAGGGAGGGGCAGCCCAGGGCGATGGCGGCCTTCACCAGCTCCTCCGCCGTGCTTTTCCCGTCGCAGAAGGTGGTGTGGGTATGGAGGTTCTGCCGGATCATTTGGTCATTTTCTCCTGTTTTACCTTATGGTCGATCACATGGCGGGAGGCAAGCTCCGCCATCACGTCCTCTACGGAGATCCCCATTTCCACCATCAGGACCATCACATGGTACATAAGGTCGGCGATCTCGTAGATGGTCTCCGCCTTGTCCTCCGCCTTGCCGGCGATGATGACCTCGGTGGACTCCTCGCCCACCTTCTTGAGGATCTTGTCCAGGCCCTTCTGGAAAAGGTAGGTGGTGTAGGAGCCCTCGGGCAACTGCTCCTTGCGGCCCTGGAGCAGGGCGTACAGGCCCTCCACGGAAAAGGGGGCGCCCTGCTGGGGGTTCACATAGACCTGGTCGTTGAAGCAGGAGTCGGTGCCCAGGTGGCAGGCGGGGCCCTCCTTGTTGACGGTGACAACCAGGGCGTCCCGGTCGCAGTCGGCGGTGATGTCCACGATGTGCTGGACGTTGCCGCTGGTCTCACCCTTGCGCCAGAGCTCCTGGCGGGACCGGGACCAGAAGCAGGTGCGGCCCTCGGCCATGCTGATGGCCAGGCTTTCCCGGTTCATGTAGGCCAGGGTCAGCACCTTTTTGGTGGCGGCGTCCACCACGATGGCGGGGATCAGGCCGTGGCTGTTGAATTTCAGTTCTTCGATGTTGAGCATGTCAGCGCTCCTCCTGTGGAAGTTTCGTAGGGTGATATAGGAACAGATGGTGGGTGTCTGTTTCTCCGGCGGGCTGGAAGCCCAGCCGCCGGTAGAGCCGCCCGGCCCTTTGGTTGGCCCGGAAGCAGCCGATGAGGACGGGAAGGCCCTCTTTGTCCCCCTGGGCCTGGACGCTCCGCAGCACCGCGGAGCCCAGCCCCCGGCCCCGGAAGGGAGGCAGTAGGTGGATCTCCGCCACATTGAGAAAATCCGCTCCCCGCTGGAGCTGGAGGAAGCCGGCGTCGCCGCCCTCCCATACGATGACGGAGAACTCCTCCCGCTTCTGGAAGTCCCGGTCGAACTCCGCCTGCTGGAAATCCTCGTCCCAGCCCCACAGGGCGGAGACATAGGCATAGTTGATCGATTTCTTCAGCTGATAGAGGAGATCCCGGTCCTCCGGCAGGGCCGGGCGGAGAGTAAAGGCCCTCATAGGCGCATGGTGATGCCGTCGGCCGCCAGCTGCCGCTTCAGGTCGGGGATGGACACCTCGCCGAAGTGGAAAATGGAGGCGGCCAGACCCGCGTCCACCTTGGGCAGGGCGTGGAACAGGGCCTTGAAGTGGCCGATGGAGCCGGCTCCGCCGGAGGCGATCACCGGCACGTCCACCGCGTCGCACACGGCGGAGAGCATCTCCAGGTCGAAGCCCTGCTTGACCCCGTCGGTGTCGATGCTGTTGAGGACGATCTCCCCGGCGCCGTTAGCCACGCCCCGGCGGATCCAGTCGATGGCGTCCAGGCCGGTGTCCTCCCGGCCGCCCTTGGCGAATACCCGGAACTGCCCGCCCACCCGCTTGGCGTCTACCGAGAGGACCACGCACTGGTCGCCGTACTTTTGGGCGGCCCGGGCGATGAGGGAGGGGTCCCGGATGGCCCCGGAGTTGACGCTGACCTTGTCGGCCCCGCACTTGAGGACCCGGTCAAAGTCCTCCACGGAGTTGATGCCGCCGCCTACGGTCAGGGGGATGAAGATGGTGGCGGCCACCTCCGTCAGGATATCGGTAAAAAGGGCCCGGCCCTCGGCGGAGGCGGTGATGTCGTAAAACACCAGCTCGTCGGCCCCGCAGTCGCTGTAAAATTTGGCCAGCTTCACCGGGCTGGACACGTCGCTGAGCCCCAGGAAGTTGACGCCCTTCACCACCCGGCCGTCCTTCACGTCCAGGCAGGGGATGATCCGCTTGGTGATCATGCCGTCACCTCCTGTGGCCCGCCGTCCGCCACCGCCTGGGCCAGGTCGATGGCCCCGGCGTACCAGGCCTTGCCGATGATGGCCCCATAGAGGCCCATGTCCCGAAGGGTACGGATATCCGCGTTGCCGGAGACGCCGCCGGAGGCGGTGATGGAACAGGATACCGCCTTCTGCAGGGCGGCCAGAGCGCCGCAGGAGGGGCCGGAGAGGGTGCCATCGGTGTCAATATCTGTAAAGATAATATACTTTACTCCGATTGATTCCATTTGCTTGGCAAAGTCCAGGTAGGGGATACCGGCGTTTTCCGTCCAGCCGGCGGTGCGGACCAGGCCGTCCCGGGCGTCGATGCCCACGGCGACGCGCTCCGGGCCGTACCGGAGGACGGCGGCCTTTACGAAGTCCGGGTCGCTGACGGCGGCGGAGCCGATGACCGCCCGCCATGCCCCCAGGGCAAAGACTGCCTCCAGGTCGGCCATAGAGCGGATGCCGCCTCCCAGCTCCACCCGGAGGCCTGTGGCGGCCACGGCCCGGACGATGTCACCATTCTGTCTCCGACCGTCCCTGGCCCCGTCCAGGTCCACCATATGGATGTAGCGGGCCCCGGCGGCGAGAAAAGCGCCGGCGGTAACGAGGGGGTCCTCCGCCACCTGATGGACAGTTGTGAAATCTCCTTTGTAAAGCCTTACAACTTTACGGTCTTTCAGGTCGATCGCCGGAAAGATCAGCATGTTCCCGCCTCCTCTTCCTCGCAAAATGCCCGCAGGATGGCAAGGCCCACCGGCCCGCTTTTCTCCGGGTGGAACTGCACCCCCATGACGTTCTCCCGGGCCACCGCCGCAGTGAGCTCCGGGCCGTACTCGGCGGTGGCGATGACGCTGTCGGCGCAGTTGGCGCCGTAGTAGGAGTGGACGAAGTAGACGCAGTCCCCCTCCCGGATGTGGCGGAACAGGGGGTGGACAGGCCTGTCCTTAGGAAAGTGGAGGGCGTTCCAGCCGATGTGGGGTACCTTGTAGGAGAGGGGGATCACCTCCCGGATGGGGGCCACGGTGCCGGGGATCAGCCCCAGCCCCGGGTGGCGCCCGTACTCCAGGCTCTCGTCAAAGAGCAGCTGCATCCCCAGGCAGATGCCCAGCAGAGGCTTTCCTTCGGCGGCCAGGTCACAGACCAGCCGGCCCAGGCCGGTGTCCCGCAGCAGGGCGGCGGCGTCGGCAAAGGCCCCCACGCCGGGGAGGATCACCTTGTCCGCCCGGCGGATCCGGTCCTTGTCCCCGGTGACCACGGCCTCCGCTCCCACGGCGGCCAGGGAGCTGCGGAGGGAAAAGAGGTTCCCCACGCCGTAATCGACGATTGCCACCATTACAATACCCCCTTGGTGGAGGGGATCTCCCCGGCGCAGGCGGGATCCAGGGCCACCGCCTGCCGCAGAGAGCGGGCCGCGCTCTTGAAGGCCCCCTCGATGATGTGGTGGCTGTTTTTCCCCGCCAGCTGCTGGATGTGGAGGGTCAGGTTCCCCCGGCGGACAAAGGCCAGGAAGAACTCCTCCGCCAGCTCGCAGTCAAAGGTACCCACCTTCTCGGTGGGGAGCTGGAGGCCGTAGCAGAGCATCCCCCGGCCGGAAAGGTCCACCGCCGTCAGGATCAGGGCCTCGTCCATGGGCAGGGCAGTGCTGCCATAGCGGGTGACGCCCCGCAGGTCCCCCAGGGCCCGGGCAAAGGCGTCCCCCAGGCAGATGCCGATGTCCTCCACGGTGTGGTGGTCGTCCACCCAGGTGTCCCCCTTGCAGGCCACGGACAGGTCAAATCGTCCGTGCTTGGCGAACAGCGTCAGCATATGATCCAGAAAGCCGCAGCCTGTGGAGATGGCAGAGGTGCCGGTTCCATCCAGGTTCAGGGTGAGGGAAACATCTGTTTCCGCCGTTTTTCGCTCGATAGACGCGGTGCGCATAGGCTCATCCCTCCTTCAGAATTTCCCGGGTCCGCTCCAGGAAGGCGTCCATCTGTTCCCGGGAGCCGATGGTGATGCGGACGTAGTCGGCGATCTCCGGCTTGTCCCAGTGCCGGACCAGGACGCCTTTTTTCTTCAATTTAGTGTAAAGCTCTTTTCCTTGCAGGGCCGGATGCCGGCTGAAAATAAAGTTGGCCACGCTGGGGACTGTTTCAAACCCCAGCTCCGCCAGGGCGGAGACGGTATAGGCCCGGTTTTCCGCGATGGTGCGGCAGTTGCGGACGTAATAGTCGTTGCTGTCCACCGCCGCCTCGGCGGCCACCAGGGTGAGGCGGTTGATATTGTAGGGGTTGGTGGAGTACTTGATTTTCTCCAGGTCCGCGATCAGCTCGGCGCTGCCCAGGGCAAAGCCCAGCCGTCCGCCGGCCATGGACCGGGACTTGGAAAAGGTCTGGCACACCAAAAGGTTGTCATACCGGGGGATCAGCCCCCGGCAGCTCTCGCCGCCGAAGTCCACATAGGCCTCGTCGATGAGCACCACATGGTCCGGGTTGGAGGCGAGGATCCGCTCCACATCGGCGGGGGCGATGGCCCGGCCGGTGGGGGCGTTGGGGTTGGCGATGACGATGTTCTGGTTCAGGCCGCAGTAGTCCTCCACTTCCAGGCGGAAGCCCTCCCGCAGGGGGATCTCCGTATGGGGCAGGCGGTAGAGGTTGGCGTAGACCGGGTAAAAGCCGTAGCTGATGGCGGGATAGGCCACCGGGCGGCTCTCGTCGCAGAAGGCCATGAAGGTGAAATTGAGGATGTCGTCGGAGCCGTTGGAGAGGAACACGTTCTCCGGGGCCAGGCCGTAGAGGGCGGCCAGCTTCTCCTTGAGCACCCGGCCGGTGGGGTCGGGGTAGAGGTTCAGCTTTGCCACCTGGGCGGCGCTGACGGCGGCGATGACCTCCGGGGAGGGGGGGAAGGGGGATTCGTTGGTATTGAGCTTCACATACTGCATGTCCTGGGGCTGCTCGCCGGGGGTGTAGGCCTCCAGGGCGGCGAAGCGCTGGCTGAGGAAACGGCTCACTGGTCGCCACCTCCTTTCTCGAAGCGGATGAGGACGCTGCGGGCGTGGGCCTCCAGACCCTCCTGCCGGGCAAAGGCGGCGATCTTGCCGCTGGCGGCGGCCAGGGCCGGGCCGGTGTAGTAGGTGAACTGGGACTTCTTCACGAAGTCATCCACGGACAGGGGGCTGGAGAAGCGGGCGGTGCCGCTGGTGGGCAGGGTGTGGTTGGGGCCGGCAAAGTAGTCTCCCAAGGCCTCCGGGCAGTGGCGGCCCAGGAAGATGGAGCCGGCGTTGCGGATCTTGTCCAGGTAGTCGAAGGGGTTGTCCACACACAGCTCCAGGTGCTCCGGGGCGATCTCGTTGGCGATGTCGATGGCCTGGAGCAGGTCGTCGGCCACGATGATCTTGCCGCAGCGGTCGATGGACTCCCGGGCGATGTCCCGCCGGGGGAGGAGGGGGATCTGCCGCTCCAGCTCCTCGCTGACGGCCCGGGCCAGGGCGGGATCGTCGGTGACCAGGACGGCGCTGGCCATCCGGTCGTGCTCCGCCTGGCTGAGCATGTCCGCGGCCACATGCCGGGGATCGCAGCCGCCGTCGGCCACCACCAGGATCTCGCTGGGGCCGGCGATCATGTCGATGGCCACCCGGCCGAACACCTGGCGCTTGGCCTCGGCCACAAAGGCGTTGCCGGGGCCCACGATCTTGTCCACCCGGGGGATGGTCTCCGTGCCGTAGGCCAGGGCGGCCACCGCCTGGGCCCCGCCGCAGCGGAACACCCGGTCCACGCCGGCGATGCAGGAGGCCGCCAGGATCACCGGGTTCACGTCGCCGTTGCAGGTGGGGGGGGAGACCATGACGATCTCCCCGCAGCCGGCGATCTTGGCGGGGACGCAGTTCATCAGGACGGTGGAGGGGTAGGCGGCGGTGCCGCCGGGGATGTACAGGCCCACCCGCTGGATGGGGGTGACCTTCTGGCCCAGGATGACGCCGTCCTTCTCGGCGGCGACGAAGCTGTTTCGTACCTGGCGGCGGTGGAAGTCCCGGATGTTCTCCGCCGCCTCCTCCAGGATGGCCCGGAGACCGGGGTCCAGGGCCCGGAGGGCCGCCTCCCGGGCTTCTTTGGGCACCTCGATGGCGTCCACGTCCGCGCCGTCAAACTCCCGGGCGTAGCGCCGCAGGGCCTCGTCGCCCCGGAGGCGCACCTCCCCGATGATGGCGGCCACGGCGCCGGATACGTCCCGGCGGTCCTCCGGCCGGGCAAAAACCTGGGCAGGAGACACCTGCCGGAAGGGATACATAGGGATCATGATGGGATCCTCGCTTCCCGCGGGCGCTGTGCCGCCCGCTGTGATATGGCGCTTACCGGTCCTCCCGGCAGCGCTCCTGGATGTCCTGGCAGAGCCGGGTGACGGCCTGATGCTTGAACTTGTAGCTGACCTTATTGGCGATGAGCCGGGCGCTGATGGGGACGATGGTCTCCTTGGGCTCCAGGTCGTTCTCCAGGAGGGTCTTGCCCGTCTCCACGATGTCCACGATCACGTCGCTGAGGCCCAGGATGGGGGCGATCTCGATGGAGCCGTTGAGGTGGATGATGTCGATGTCCCGGCTGCGGGAGGCGTAGTACCGCCCGGCGATCTGGGGGAACTTGGTGGCCACCCGCAGTGTGCGTTCGCTGCTGTCCCGGAAGTCCTTTTTGGCGGCCACGCACATCCGGCACTTGCCCAGGCCCAGGTCCGCCAGCTCGTAGACGTCCGGGGCGTACTCAAGGAGGATGTCCTTCCCGGCCACGCCCACGTCCGCCGCGCCCCGCTCCACATAGATGGCCACGTCCGAGGGCTTGACCCAGAAGTAGCGCACGCCCTTCTCCGGGTTCTCGAAGATCAGTTTCCGGTTCTCCTCCTCGATGGAGGGGCACTCGTAGCCCGCGTCCCGGAAGAGGCGGTAGACCTTTTCGCCCAGCCGCCCCTTGGGCAGGGCGATGTTGATGTATTCGCTCACAGGGCGCCTCCTTTCTCCGGGGAGAGGATCCGCCGGCACCGCAGGCCCTCGGGGATCGTGCGCTCCACCCGGACGCTCTCCCCCTGGGCCATCAGGGCCTCGGCCCGCGCCAGCACGGCGGCGGGATCGTCGTCGGGATCGTAAAGCAGCAGGGTGTCCACGTCCCAGGCCGGGCCGTCGCCCTCCAGCCGTTCCAGCTGGTCCAGGTACACGGCAAAGCCGATGGCGCCGCCGGTCGGGCCCATCCGGCGCAGGAGGTTGTCGTATTGGCCGCCGGCCAGTACGCCGCTGGCAAGGCCCGGCAGGTAGCCCCGGAAGATGACCCCGTTGTAGTAGCCCATGTCGTTGACGATGGAGAAATCCAGGCGGATATGGTCCGAGAGGCCCCGGCTCTCCAGCAGGCGGCACAGCCCGGTGAGCTCCGCCAGGGCGGCGGCCATCTGCCCGCCCCGCACCAGGGCGGGCAGATGGGGCAGCACCTCCTCCGGGGTGCCGTAGAGCCGGGCCAGGAGACTGGCCCGCTCCGCCAGGTCAGCGGGAAGGCCCCGGCGGGCGCAGATGGCGTGGATGGCGGCCACGTTCTTCCGGGC
>CALXGG010000045.1 GCA_944387785.1 uncultured Oscillospiraceae bacterium
CCACGTCGCCGCGGACGTCATATCGTTCGCGGCGACTTTTTTGCAAAAGTCACCTCTCGCTCATTTTGTCGCGGCTCCTTTCCAAACCGAACCCACTGCGCTGGGCTTCGATTTGGTTTTGGATACAAACTTGGAAACTGCGGCATCTATACTTGAATGAGCCCCGTTTTTCGATAAAACAGTTCGAAAAGCGGGGCTCATCACATGTGGAAAGCCTTGTGGCAAGGGGCTTTCCGCTTTTTGTAGATCCTGATTTGTTTTTCAAAATTCATCAAATGTAAAAACAATATTTTTATATCGGGCAGAGATTTAGACAGCACTTTCCGGAAAGCAATAAACATTAAAGTTTACTCGTTTCTTGTAATTTATATAAACATATATTACAATAAAAAACAACCTTAAGTGAGCGCCACATGAAAAATCTGATTAAATTGTTACATCACTATTGCGCTAAGAAAGGCATATCATGGAATTTGAACTGAACAAATACCATCATAGTATTTCTGATAAGGATTTATTAAATGATGTTGCTCATGTAGCAAAATCTTTGAACAAGACGAATTTAACAAAAAAGGAATATGCGCAAAATGGTCAATATGGCGTAGAAACAATTTGTAGGCGTTTTGGCAGTTGGCTCAAAGTTCTTAAACTATGTAAACTGGAATCAAATCGGTTTCAATTAGCTGCTGCAAGCAGTTCTCATTTGCATATTTCAATTTCTGATAGAGATTTATTAGATGATATTATTCGGGTTTCAATGCTCTTAGGCAAAGAGTCTTTTAGCAGCAGAGAGTATAATGAATTTGCTAAATATAGTAGTGCAACTGTTTTTAAACGCTTTAAATCATGGAACGATGCATTAGATAAAGCCGGTCTTCAACCTTATAAGCAAATTTCGGAAAAACGCATTGAAACTGTTTCTCTTTTTGAAGAAATAGAACGTATGTGGATTACTTTAGGACGGCAGCCAACAGTAAGCGATATAAAAAATGGATACTCAAAATATGCGCTTAATACCTTTAGTCGCCGGTTCGGCGGTTGGCGAAATGCGCTTGAAGCTTTTGTCGTGTGGATTCATGATGAACAAAATGACATGGATAGTAAAGCAAACCAAAGTGTAGAGAACAATGCGCTTATCCAAAAAAGAGATTTAGCGCCTCAGGACTTTCCTCCGTCTATTATAATGCACAAAACTAAACGAGACATTAACCTTCGACTTCGGTTTTTAGTGATGAAACGTGATAATTTTAAATGTTGCGTCTGTGGAGCATCTCCAGCAAAAGATCCAGAAGTTGAACTCCATGTTGACCATATTATTCCATGGTCTAAAGGCGGAGAGACAGTCATAGATAATTTGCAGACACTTTGTAGCAAGTGCAATTTGGGAAAGAGTAATTTGATTGAATAAATATCTGACAGTACATTATTTTTAGTAGACGTCCATACCGTTGCGATATCCCGCATCGCCGCAGACGTCACATCGTTCGCGGCTCCTTTCGGAAAATACAGAGAGCCGCCCCGGGCCGGGGATCCCGGTCCGGGGCGGCTCTGCGCGTATGGGGCGGGAAGTCCCGCCGTCCTGTGTCTTACTTGTTCCGGGCGTTGTAGGCGGCGATGCCCTTGGCCAGCAGGTCCATGGCCCGCTCCAGATCCTTCTGCTTGAGAACGTAGGCGATGCGCACCTCGTTGACGCCCTTGCCCGGCGTGGCGTAGAAGGGGCCGCCGGGGGCGAACATCACCGTGTCGCCGTTGTCGTCGAAGTCGGTGAGCAGCCACTGCTGGAAGGCGTCGGCGTCGTCCACCGGCAGGGCCGCCATCAGGTAGAAGGCGCCCTTGGGGCACTCGCAGATGACCCCGGGGATCTCCTTGAGCTTGGCCACCACGGTGTCGCGGCGGAGCTTATACTCCTCCCGGACGGC
This sequence comes from uncultured Oscillospiraceae bacterium, assembly GCA_944387785.1. Lineage (GTDB taxonomy): Bacteria > Bacillota > Clostridia > Oscillospirales > Oscillospiraceae > Pelethomonas. The sequence goes on from CALXGG010000045.1 coordinate 1,920, forward strand.
GGCAAAGTACTCGGGCCCCACGTCGTAAAGGGCGGCGGAGGCGATCTGGTCCAGGGTGGCCACGGACAGGCGGGCCTGGCAGTACTTCATGGCCTCGGCCATGAGCTCCTTGTTCCGGCTGATGATGCAGCCGATCCGGGCGCCGCAGGCGGAGAAACGCTTGGACACGGTGTCGATGACGATGACGTTGTCCGCCGCGTCGGCAAACTCGCCCAGGGACTGGAGGGGCTCGCCGGCGTAGACGAACTCCCGGTAGGCCTCGTCGCCGATGATGAAGAGGTCGTGCTCCTTGGCGATGTCCACCATCAGGCGCATTTCCTCGGGAGTCAGCACGCAGCCGGTGGGGTTGCCGGGGTTGGTGCACATGATGGCCCGGGTGTGCTCGTTGATCTCCGCCTCGATCTTGGCCCGGTCGGCATAGTGGTAGCCCTTCTCCGGGTCGGTGGGCACGGGATGGATCTTGGCGCCGCAGGTGTTCACCATGGTGTTGTAGTTGGGATAGAAGGGCTCGGGGATCAGGATCTCGTCGCCGTCGTCCAGGATGCAGTTGAGGACGATCTGCAGGGCCTCGCTGCCGCCGGTGGTGATGAGGATCTCGCTCTCCTCAAAGTGCATATCCAGGGCGTCGTAATACTTCTGGATGGCCTTGATGAGCACGGGGATGCCCGGGGAGGGGGCATACTCCAGCACCGGCTGATGGAAGTTCCGGATCGCCTCGAAGTACTGAGGCGGCGTCTCAATATCCGGCTGGCCGATGTTCAGGTGGTAGATCTTTTTCCCAGCGGCTTCGGCGGCCACCGCGTAGGGGTGGAATTTCCGCATGGGGGACAAGCCGCATTTCTTTACCTTGCTGGAAAATTTCATGGCGCATTCCTCATTTCTTTTCAAATATCTCGCGGGAGCTTGCAGGACATCGAAGGCTCGCGCAGTCCCTCCATCACAGTTTCATTGTAATATAGCGGGCAGGGGATGTCAAGGCGCGCTCCTCCTCCCGGAGGCCAAAAATCCCTCTCCCCCGCCGGCGGCCCGGCCCGCCGCTCCCGCGCTTCCGACAATGTGGGCAGATTGTACAGAAACGATTTCGTTTATTTGCCAAAGTGCCGAAATAATTTTGATTTCTTGACTTTTCCCGGCCGATCCGGTATTCTTATTTTAGCCTGTGTCCCTGCGTCCAGGCTTTCAAATCATGAGCTGCCCGACCACTCCACACAATGGCCCGGCAGACTGACAAGAAAGGATGAGATCCCGCGTGGACGTGCGGTGTGGCAGTGTGGAGACCTGTCACAAAGGGGCCGCGGTTTCGCTCCGCGTCTCCGAGGTGGGCATTGCGGAGGCATTCCCGCTAACGTCCGGAACATGGCAACTGTTACCCTGAAGAACGTCAAGAAGATCTATCCCCACAGCGGCGACCAGAAGAAGGCCAAGAAGGCCAAGAAGGGCGAGGCCCCCGTCGAGGAGAAGAAGGTCAACCTTCAGATTACCGACAAGGGCGTCGTGGCGGTCCAGGAGTTCAACCTGGATATCAAGGATCAGGAGTTCATCGTGCTGGTCGGCCCCTCCGGCTGCGGCAAGTCCACCACCCTGCGGATGGTAGCCGGCCTGGAGGAGATCTCCGAGGGCGAGCTGTACATCGACGGCAAGCTGGTCAACGACGTGGCCCCCAAGGATCGCGACATCGCCATGGTTTTCCAGAGCTACGCCCTGTACCCCCACATGACCGTGTACGAGAACATGGCCTTCTCCCTGAAGCTCAAGAAGGTGCCCAAGGAGGAGATCGACCGCAAGGTCAAGGAGGCCGCTGAGATCCTGGACATCACCCAGTACCTCAACCGCAAGCCCAAGGCCCTGTCCGGCGGCCAGCGCCAGCGTGTGGCCATCGGCCGCGCCATCGTCCGCGAGCCCAAGGTGTTCCTCATGGACGAGCCCCTCAGTAACCTGGACGCCAAGCTCCGCAACCAGATGCGCGCGGAGATCATCAAGCTGCGCCAGAAGATCAACACCACCTTTATCTACGTTACCCACGACCAGACCGAGGCCATGACCCTGGGCGACCGCATCGTCATCATGCGCGACGGCTTCATCCAGCAGATCGGCACCCCCCAGGAGGTCTTTGACAAGCCCGCCAACCTGTTCGTGGCCGGCTTCATCGGCACCCCCCAGATGAACTTCTTCGACGCCCGCCTGGAGAAGGAAGGCGAGAAGTACTTCGTCACCGTCTACGGCACCCGCGTGGATCTGCCCGATGACAAGCAGGCCGCCCTGAAGGCCAAGAACGCCGCCCCCCAGGACATCGTGCTGGGCATCCGCCCCGACCACATCGTCCTGTGTGAGGACAGCACCCAGCACTCCATCGCCGCTACGGTGGACGTCACCGAGCTGATGGGCAGCACCATCCACATGCACGTCAACATCGCCGGCAAGGATGCCGTCGTGATCCTGCCCACCATCGATCTGAGCACCGAGCAGAAGACCTCCTTCGGCTACGGCTCCAAGATCAATGTCACCTTTGGCGGCAACGTGGTCCATCTCTTCAACAAGGAGACGGAGAAGAGCCTGCTGTAAGGCCGCTCCCCCAGACCTAAATACCGAACCGGGCCGGAGGATCCCCTCCGGCCCGGTTTTCCGTTTTGCCTCAGGAACATGCGCGGAAGCGCGGGCCCCGCTGCCCGGCCCCGGCCCGCTCCGGCCCTGCGCTCCCACCTGCTTCGTTTGCCCCGGCCCGGCAGGCCCCCCGCGCCCTGCCGCAAAAAGATCCCCCGGACGCCTGAGGCGTCCGGGGGATCGCTCTATCTCGGGGAAATGGTTTTTTACAGGGTCGCCACGAAGCGCATGAGCATGGTGGCCACCTGGGCGCGGGTCGCCTCGCCCTGGGGATTGAGGCTGCCGTCCATGCCGTTGATGATGCCCAGGCTGACGGCCCAGGTCATGGCGTCGGAGGCCCAGGTGCTGACGCTGGCGGTATCGGCGAAGCCGGTCATGGCGCCGCTGACGGCGGGGCTGCCGGCATAGCGGTAGAGCATGGTGGCCAGCTGCTCACGGGTCAGGTTCTGGTCCATGTCGCTGCCGTCGGAGATCCCGGCGTCGATGGCCCACTGGCGGCCGGCCTCATACCAGCTGCTGCCGGCGGAGGTGTCCACGCCGTTCAGGCGGGCCAGGACGGTGACGATCATCGCCCGGTTCATCTCCGCGTCGGGGGCAAAGGTGGTGGCGCTGGTGCCGTTGAAGAGGTCGCGGCTGGTGGCGAAGTCCACCGCGTCGCTGCCCCAGTAGGAGGCGGGCACATCGGCAAAGTCCTTGCTGTTGTCCACGATCATCACCTTGGCGCCGTTCTCCACCGTGAGGGCCACGCCGTCCGCGGTGGTGACGGAGGTCTTGACGATCTCCTGGGTGCCGTCGGCCTTCACCAGGATGGCCACGGTGCCGGCGGTGGCATTGGTCACGGGCACCTCCACCTTGGCGGAGGCAGTGCCGGCAGGCAGGTCAACGGTGACCACGGGGGCCGCAGCCTGGCTGTAGCTCACAGGCACGGCGGCCATGGGCAGGGCCACGGCCTCGCTGCCGGCGGCGGCGACAGCACTCTGGGACAGGCTCACCTGGGCCTCCACCTTGCCGGTCTGGCCGACGGTGGTGACGGAGGAGGAGCCGTTGGTGTTGGTAACGGTGGTGGTGGAAGTACCGTCGGGCTTGGAGACGGTCTCGGTGACGTTGCCCTGGGTGTCCTTGTCGGTGACGGTCACGGTACCGTCAGGCTTGGTGACGGTGGTGGTGGTGGAGCCGTCGGGGTTGGTGACCGTCTGGCTGCCGCCGGTGGTGGTACCGCCGGTGCCGCCAGTGGTGGGCGGGGTGTAGGGCGGGACATAGGTCCACTGGGCCGTCACGGTGGTGTCAGCGGTGAACACGGTGTCAGCGGTGACCCGGGCGCCGTCCTGGGTATACCAGCCGGCAAAAGCGAAGTTCAGGCGGCTGGTGACAGGCAGGGTGCCCAGCTTGCCCGCGGCGTTGGTCTCCATGGGAGCCACCTCGGTACCGCCGTTGGCGTCAAAGGTGATGGTGAAGAACTTGTCGGACACCACATAGGCGCCGTTCACCTCGCGGTACTCATAGCCCTCAGCCAGGTACGCAGTGGGGTCGCTGGTGAAGGTGCCGCCGGTGATGGTGAGAGCAGCCACACCGTTGTTGGAGATCTCCCCGTTCACCACAGTGTCAATCCCGTCGATGGAAAGGGTGACCTTTCTGGCATCAGCGTCCATGCCGTAGGTGTAGATGGCAGGGACCTGGATGTTCTCAGAAGTAATGGTGGTGTTGGTCACAGTGCAGGTGGCGGGATAGGCGTAGGCGCTGGCCCGGTTGCCCACCACAAGGGCGGCCATGGGGACCTCGTCGCCGGAACCCCAGTTCCCCTCCAGGTACTTGCCGATACCGACCGTATACTCGCCGGTGGTCTTGATAGTGCTGTTTGTAATAACGGCCGTGCCGCCCCGGACCAGGACGCCCTGGCGGGTGCCGTTCACCACGCAGTTCTCCATATACAGCGTACCGGGCACGTTGATCATGACCGGGCAGCTGTCCTTGGAATCCGCCTCCGTGTAGCCGTAGGCGCTGTTGAAGGCGGAGTCCTTCAGGGTGATGACCACATGGTAGTTATCCACCGTAGCGGCATTGGTGCCCACCGCGTACACGCCGCAGTTGATGGTGGAGCCGATGACGGTCACGCTGGCCGCATCCCCCTGGGGATAGAGGGCGGAAGCCGTGGTATCCACAGTCACGCCGTTGAGGGTGATGGCGCTGTCCTTCTGGATATTGAACAGGCTGTTGGTGCCCTTCGTAAAGCCCTTGGCCACAATGGAGCCGTTGTTGATGGTGAGGCTGGCGCCGTTGGACAGGACAACGCTGTCCGCCCTGTTCAGGCGCAGGGTATTGCCGCCCAGGTTCAGGGTAATGTTCTTGCCGCTGATGCTGGGCAGCTGCTCGTTGCTGCTCTTGAGCAGCGTCAGGGTGTCGCCGGTCTGAGCGGCTTCTACGGCCTCGTTGAGGTAAGCGTAGTAGCTGACATCCCCCGTCGCAGAGGTGCGCATCACATAGGCCACAGACTCAATGCCGGACACTTTCAGGGTGACCGTAGCACGGTTGCTGATCTCGGTCTTGCTGCCGTCCTCCCCCTGGGCCACCAGCAGGGTGATGGTGGTGTCGGCCAGGATGCTGCTCTGCAGGGGGTAGATCATATAGGCATAGCTGCCATCATCAAGCTCCCGCAGGAACCAGCTGAGAAGGCTGCCGTCATCGAGCACACGGCAGATGCTGCTGCTGTACTCCTCAGTCACATCCGCCCCGTCCTGATCCGTAATGACCACGGGGAGGTACACAGCCCCCTGGCCCAGCTCTGTATAATCGACGTAATAGTCATTCCCACCATTGATCGTCATGGTGAGCTGCTCATTCCCCGCGAAAGCGGTGGCGGGCAGCAGGGTCAGTACCATGGCCAGGGCCAGCAGCACTGACAAACATTTCTTGCGCATATTGCTTCCTCCTAATATTTCTATCGTATTACCTGCCGGACGTCCGCCGGGGCGAATCTCTCCGCGCGCCGCCAGCCTGCCTGTGGATCCAGGCCGCCTGGCGCCCGATACATCGCCGCCGCCGCGTCCTCTCTCTATCTTCCGTCCATCATCGGTAACATGATGTGACCAATATACCAAAAGCTAACCCGTTTTGCAATATGGCAGCTCAAAAAAAGCCGCCAATTTCATGTAAAAAATTCGTAAAAAAACAGACAAATCCACAATTCCATGTAACACATGGCCAGTTTTTTCCTCTCAGGGCCGTCCACCGGAGGCTCCGTGGTTTTCCTGGGCCGTAACTCCCTCTCTTGCTTCGTGCCCGCCTCCTGCCGCAAAAAGGAGCGGAGACAGTGTCTCCGCTCCTTTTCCGTATTGGGACCGCCCGCCGGGCTCACAGCATGACATAGTACCAGCCCTCCACGGGAAGGGAATGCTCCTTCACCATAGCCTCCAGAGAGGCCCGGGCGTCCTCCGGGGCCCGCCAGGCCATGCCGCAGCTGGCGGAGATGGACCGGGGCACCGGGATCAGCCGCCCCGGCAGCCCCAGCTGGCCGCACAGCCGCTCCATGGTCATGGCCGCCATGGTGGTGGGGAAGGTGGCCACCAGCCACAGCTGCTTTTCCCGCTGGGGCCCGCTCACGGCCGGATGATCCGGGAGGCCCCGGCCAGCTTTTCCACGATGGAGTACATATTGGTCACGCCGCCCACCGCCAGCTTGTCCGTCAGGCCGTAGTAATTGAGGCAGGTGCCGCAGGTCATGATCTCCACGCCCCGCTCCTCCAGGCCCTTGATGTCCTCCAGGCTGACGGAGCCCTCCACCGTGAGCCTGGCGCCGCCGTTATAGAACAGCACCGTCCGGGGCAGCTGGGGCAGCTGGCCCAGGGCGAACAGGAAGCCCTTCATCAGGGTGGCGCCCAGCTCGTCGCTGCCCTGGCCCATCACGTCGGAGCTCACCGCCACCACCAGGCCGCCGCCGGCGTCTGCCACGCACTCCGGCTGGGGGGCGCTCTCCTTCTCCGGCAGCTTGTTCACCAGCACCTTTACGGAGAAGAGGTTCTCCTCCTTCTGCTCCGCCTGGACGGCGTAGCCCTGGGAGGCGCCCATCCTTGTCAGGTTCTGCACCGCGATCTCGTTGTCCACCAGCACCTCCAGGGTGCCCGGCTCCGTCATGGCCCGCAGGGCCTGGGTAGCCTTTACCACCGGGATGGGGCACTGCTCCCCTACCGCGTTTACCAAAATATCCGCCATTTCTGTTCCTCCTCCTGACGCCCCGCCTCGTCGGGCCGGGCTGATCGGTCGTTGTATCTATCGCGTTTTTCAATAGGCCGCGTCTAGTGCTTTTCAGTATAGCACAAGCAGTTCCCTTTGTCAGCAGAAAATTTGGCCTTTCCCCCATTTACACCGGCCACCGGCCATGATATAATCCTCCCGACTGGTTTCCACATCCAGTCCAAGCGCAGGCGTCCCCCGGGACGCCTGCGTTCGTTCGGCTGCCCCGGTTTGGCGGACCGGGACAAGACCGTTCTCTAAACAAAAAATATGGAGGTACATCAACATGCAGAAACTCAACACACGCCAGATCACCGCCGCCGCCCTTATCGGGGGCATCTATGTGGCCCTGAGCTACTTCGGCAACATCTTCGGCCTGACCTACGGCCCCGTCCAGTTCCGGTTCTCTGAGGCCCTGACGGTACTGCCCTTCCTCAACCCCCTGGCCACCTGGGGGCTGTTCGTGGGCTGCGTCCTCTCCAACATCCTCAGCCCCTACGGCCTGCTGGACCTGGTCTTCGGCTCCCTGGCCACCCTGCTGGCGGGCCTTCTCACCGCCCGGTGCAGGTCCAAGTGGCTGGCCCCCCTGCCGCCGGTGATCTGCAACGGCATCCTGGTGGGCGGCCTCATCAGCTACCAGGAGGTGGGCTTTACCGCCGCCTTCCCCGGGACGTTCCTGTTCAACTGCGCCACCGTGGCCCTGGGCGAGCTGGTGGTCTGCTATGTGCTGGGCCTGCCTCTGCTGGCCCTGATGGCCAGGACCAAGGCCCTGGGGGCCGCCGGCCCGGCTGTGCAGTAGCGGCGAGCCGGCCCCGGGAAGCCGCCGGCCCGCGGAGCCATCCCAAGACGCAAAGCCCCGCCCCCTCCGCTTCGGAGGGGACGGGGCTTTTATATGTTGTGGCCCCGGGGCAGGTCCCCCGGTCAGTTGAAGCGGTTCTGGGCCTCCTGGACCCCCTTTTCGATAACGCACAGGGCCGCGTCCACCGCCCGGCCCACGGCCTCGTCCACCACCTTGCGCTCGGCGGGGGTGAAGCCGCCGATGACCCAGTCCACCATCTCGTGCTCCGGGTGCTGGGGGGCGCCCACCCCCACCCGGATCCGGGGGAACTGGTCGGTGCCCAGGTGGGCGATGATGTTCTTCAGGCCGTTGTGGCCGCCGGCGCTGCCGCCGGCGCGGATCCGCAGCTTGCCCAGGGGCAGGGCCACGTCGTCGGAGATCACCAGCACATGGTCCGGCGCTATCTTGTAAAACCCGCCGGCCAGCTTCACCGCCTCGCCGCTGAGGTTCATATAGGTCTGGGGCTTGAGCACCAGCACCCGCTGGCCTCCCACCCGGACCTCCCCGGTGAGGGCCCGGTAGCGCAGCTTGTTGATCCTGACCCCCTCCCGGCGGCCCAGCTCGTCCGCTGCCAGGAACCCGATATTGTGCCGGGTGTTCTCATACTGCTTCCCCGGGTTCCCCAGGCACACCAGCAGCCACTGAAAGCCGCCGCTTCCTCTTCCAAACATCCTTCCATCCGCTCCTTCCGGGCGCTGCCGGTTTCTCCGGCCTCCGGGCCGGGACAGGCGGCCCAGGGGGCCGCCGGGGTATGCCGGCGGGGACGCCCGCCGGGCCGCGGCCCCAGGGCCGCCGTGAAAAGGCGGGGGCGGAAATAGTCCCGTCCCCGCCGGCTGTATGGGTTTTGTGCCGCCCTCCGGAATCAGACCCAGAGCTTGGACACGGAGATCTCCTGGTAGATGCGCTCGATGGCCTCGGCAAACATGGGGGCCACGGTGAGGTACTTGATCTTGCTGCTGAGGGAGGGGTCGATGGGGGCGATGGTGTCCAGGAAGGCCAGCTCCGTGATGACGCTGTCGTTGATACGCTCCACAGCGGGGCCGGAGAGCACCGCGTGGGAGGCGCAGGCGTACACGTTCCGGGCGCCGCCCACCTCCACCACGGCCTTGGCCGCGTTGCACAGGGAGCCGGCGGTGTCCACCATGTCGTCGAAGAGGATGCAGTCCTTGCCCTCCACGTCGCCGATGACGTTCATGACCTCGCACTGGTTGGCCTTCTGGCGGCGCTTGTCCACGATGGCCAGGTTCATATGGAGCTTCTGGGCGAAGGCCCGGGCCCGGGCCACGGAGCCCACGTCCGGGGATACCACCACCATGTCGTCGCACTTCTCGCCGAACTTCTTGGCGTAGTAGTCCACGAACACCGGGTTGCCCAGGAGGTTATCCACCGGGATGTCGAAAAAGCCCTGGATCTGGGCGGCATGGAGATCCATGGTCAGCACCCGGTCGGCGCCGGCGGCGGTGAGCATATTGGCCACCAGCTTGGCGGAGATGGGGTCGCGGGCCTTGGTCTTGCGATCCTGGCGGGCATAGCCGAAGTAGGGGATGACGGCGGTGATGCGGCCGGCGGAGGCCCGCTTCATGGCGTCGATCATGATGAGCAGCTCCATCAGGTTGTCGTTGACGGGGCGGCTGGTGGACTGGACCAGGAACACGTCGGAGCCCCGGACGGACTCATAGATGGAGGCGAACACCTCGCCGTCGGCAAAGTGGCCGATCTCCGAATTGCCCAGCTGGATGCCGATGAGCTTGCAGATATCCTTTGCCAGCCCGGTATTGGAATTGCCGCTGAACACCTTCATATCCTTGCTGTGTGAAATCATTTCCAACTCCCTCTCTCTTCCTCGTTGTAGATCCGTTGTTGACGCCTGCAGCGCGAAGATCCCTTTGGTTTTGTGGCGGTTGCGGAGATATGTATATTTTTGCAGGGTGTCCACAATGCTGTCAGGAATCGTTTCGCCTTCCACGGTATTGGTCTTGCCTTCCGCCGCCTCGTTGATACTGTACTGTCTCCCGCTTTCCTGCGTTTCTACTACCTGGTCGAAAGGAATGCCCTCCAGGTTGACAGAATTGCTTCCATAGGTTATACTACCCATAGAACCACTGCGAAGAAGTCCGGTAGGCATTTGGAAGCCTACCCGACGACGAATCGTAACGGTTCATTTTTCTTATCGTCTTTAATAAATGTGTTACTGCTTCTTGCCGAAGATCTCCCGGCGGGCCTTGGCCCAGCCCGGCTTGCCCTCCTGGCGCACCCGGCCGATGGCCAGGCTGTCGGGCTCCACGTCCCTGGTCACCGTGGTGCCCGCGGCGATGTAGGAACGGTCCCCCACGGTCACCGGCGGCACCAGGTTGGTGTTGCAGCCCACGAACACGTCGTCGCCGATGACGGTGCGGTGCTTGCGGAAGCCGTCGTAGTTGGAGGTGATGGTGCCGCAGCCAAAATTCACCCGGCTGCCCACGTCCGCGTCCCCCACATAGGTCAGGTGGGACATCTTGGTGTCCTCGCCGAACGCCGCGTTCTTGACCTCCACGAAGGCCCCCACCTTGCATCCGTCGCCGATCCGGCACTTGGGCCGGACATGGGCGTAGGGCCCTACATGGACGTTCCGGCCCAGGGTGCTCTCGTAGACCTGGGAGGCGTTGACCACGCAGCCGTCCCCCACCACGCAGTCCTCCAGCAGGGCGTTGGGGCCGATCTCGCAGTTGTCGCCGATGATGGTGTTCCCCCGGAGGATGGTCCCCGGCAGGATCACCGTCCCCGCGCCGATAGACACCCGGGGGTCGATGTAGGTGTTGTCCGGGGCCAGCACGTTGACGCCGGTGTTCTGGTGGTAGGTGACGATGTCCTCCTTCACCGCCTGCTGCAGCCGGATCAGCTCCGGCACCGTGCGGAAGGAGAGCATCATGCTGCCCACCGGCAGCATGGCCTCGTGGATCTCCTCGATCCAGCAGCCCTTGGCAAAGTCGCCGATATCCCGGTGGTAATCCTCCTCGGTACCCACAACAGCCACGGCGCCCTCAGGGAAGCAGGCGGTTACCTCCTCGTGGTACTCCGGCGCACAGACAACAAAAAACCGCCGGATGCCTTTCTCCGTCCACGCCCGCATGCACCAGTTCAATACGGGGCAAAACAGCGCTTCCTGCAGCATCAGCGGCTTACCGTCATAGGTCTGAGCGACATCATCCGTCATAAAGATCACGACACATTTCATCGGACATCCCCTCTTCCCCATCCATGATATCGGCTGTAATCCGCTTTCATTATATCAGACCCGGCAGGTTATGCAAGGGGATTTTTCAAAAACAGGCTCCATATTTTGCACAAATAACCCCGTTTGCTTTTGTTGGGGTCTTTTTGCACAAGGCCCCGCCCCTTATGTAGACCAAATTTTGTGGCTTCCTGTCGGTTTTGTGCCCCAGCGTCTTATTTTTGTAAAATTCTTAGAAGAATTCATCCGATTATGCTTGAATTCGGAAAGAATTTGTTTTACAATGTACGCTGTTAAAATTTGAACGCGCAGGATGGGCCCCGCCCCTCCTCCCGCGCCGTCCACGGAGGGAATATGCTGCATATCGTCCTGGTAGAGCCGGAGATCCCGCAGAACTGCGGCAATATCGCCCGCACCTGCGCCGCCACCGGCAGCCGCCTCCATCTGGTGGAGCCCCTGGGCTTCGACATCTCGGAGAAGGCCGTCCGCCGGGCGGGCCTGGACTACTGGCATCTGGTGGAGGTCACCGTCCACCGGGATCTGGACGCCCTGTTCCGGGACTTCCCCCAGGCCGCCTCAGACCTGTGGCTTGCCACCACCAAGGCGCCCCGGGATTACAGCGCCGCCCGCTTCTCCCCGGACTGCTGGCTGTTCTTCGGAAAGGAGACCGCCGGGCTGCCCCGGGACTTCCGGGAGGCCCACCGGGAGCGGTGCGTCCGCCTGCCCATGGTGGACGCGGCCCGGAGCCTGAACCTGGCCAACAGCGTGGCCGTCCTCACCTACGAGGCCCTGCGGCAAAACGGTTTCCCCGGCCTTGCCGGCGCCGGCGAGATGGCCCTGTGACCCCCCTGCCGTTCCCCACTTCCCCTGTCAACCGTACCTTTACATATCAGAAAGGAGTGTCATTGGACATGAACTACAACAAAAAGACTGTCAAGGACATCGACGTAAAGGGCAAGAAGGTCCTTCTCCGCTGCGACTTCAACGTCCCCCAGGACAAGGCCACCGGCGCCATCACCGACGATAAGCGCATCCGGGCCGCCCTGCCCACCATCCAGTACCTGCTGGACCAGGGCGCGGCCGTCATCGCCTGCTCCCACCTGGGCAAGCCGGAGCCCAGCTTCGACAAGTGGGTGAAAAAGCAGACCGAGAAGGGCAAGGATCCCGCCTCCCTCACCCGTGAGAAGTGGGAAAAGACCATGAAGGCCCTGTCCCTGGCCCCCGTGGCCAAGCGGCTGGGCGAGCTGCTGGGCAAGAACGTGATCATGGCCGCCGACGTGGTGGGCCCCGACGCCCAGGCCAAGGCCGCCGTCCTCCAGCCCGGCCAGATCCTGCTGCTGGAGAACACCCGCTTTGAGAAGGGCGAGACCAAGAACGATCCCGAGCTGGCCAAGGCCATGGCTTCCATGGCGGAGGTCTATGTATCCGACGCCTTCGGCGCCGTCCACCGGGCCCACGCCTCCACCGCCGGCGTGGCCGAGTACCTGCCCGCCGTCAGCGGCTTCCTGATCCAGAAGGAGCTGGAGATCATCGGCGGCGCCCTGGCCAACCCCAAGCGGCCCCTGGTGGCCATCCTGGGCGGCAGCAAGGTGTCCTCCAAGATCGGCGTCATCAACAACCTCCTGGAGATCGCCGACACCATCATCATCGGCGGCGGCATGGCCTACACCT
>CALXGG010000046.1 GCA_944387785.1 uncultured Oscillospiraceae bacterium
GGCGCTTGGACATCTTGTTGTGGGCGTCCCGCATGACGGGGGAGCAGTGGACGTAGGTGGGCACCTCCCAGCCGAAGCCCTCGTAGAGGAGGTTATACTTGGGGGCGCTGCTGAGGTACTCGCTGCCCCGGACCACATGGGTGATGCCCATGAGGTGGTCGTCGATGACGTTGGCGAAGTTGTAGGTGGGCAGGCCGTCCCGCTTGATGAGGACCTGGTCGTCCAGGGTGTCGTTGTCCACGGTGATGTCCCCGAAAATGGCGTCGTGGAAGGTGGTGGAACCGCCGGCGGGGATCTTCTGGCGGATCACATAGGGCTCCCCGGCGTCCACCCGGGCCTGGGCGGCGGCGGGATCCAGCCCCCGGCAGGGGTCGGCGGCGCGGTTGAAGTCGCCGCTGTCCTCCTCACTCTCCGCCTTTTCGCAGAAGCAGTAGTAGGCGTGGCCTTTCTCCACCAGCAGCCGGGCGTAGCGGCCGTAGGTGTCCCGGCGCTGGGACTGGATATAGGGGGCCACGGGGCCGCCCACATCGGGGCCCTCGTCGTGATTGAGGCCGCACTCGGCCATGGTGCGGTAGATGACGTCGGTGGCGCCCTCCACCAGGCGGCCCTGGTCGGTATCCTCGATGCGCAGGATGAAGGTGCCGCCGGCGTTCCGGGCGATGAGCCAGGTGTACAGGGCGGTGCGGAGATTGCCCACATGCATGTAGCCGGTGGGGGAGGGGGCGAAGCGGGTGCGGACCTTGCCGCGGGGGATCTTGGCCTCCATCTCCGCGAAATATGTCATATCAAGAGCCATTTCTGTTTCCTCCGTGATGTTGGTTTCCTAAATGCCGGTCTATTATACCAAATGACGGGGGGAGGGGTCAAGGGCGGGGGAAACAAATCCGGCCTGTCCGCCGTCTAAATTCTCAGGAATACGGTTGTCAACCGGGGAGACATGTGGTAAAATGGGATGCTAATGGATACCTGCGCGGAAGCGGTCACTATAACAAAGGAGCAAAGAACTATGGACGAAAAAAAGGTCATGCTCTCGGGCATCCAGCCCAGCGGCGATCTGACCCTGGGTTCCTACCTGGGGGCCATCAAGAACTGGGCGGAGCGGGCCGAGTCGTTTGACTGTTACTATTTTATGGCGGACATGCACTCCATCACGGTGCGCCAGGACCCGGCGGCGCTGCGCCGGCGGACCCTGGAGCAGCTGGCCCAGTACATCGCCTGCGGCCTGGACCCGGAAAAGAACACCCTCTTCATCCAGTCCCATGTCCACCAGCACGCGGAGCTGGGATGGGTCCTCAACTGCTACACCATGTTCGGTGAGCTCAGCCGCATGACCCAGTTCAAGGACAAGTCCGCCAAGAACAAGGACAATATCAACGGCGGCCTTTTCACCTACCCCGCCCTCATGGCGGCGGACATCCTCCTCTACCAGCCGGATTATGTCCCCGTGGGAGAGGACCAGAAGCAGCACTGCGAGCTGACCCGGGACGTGGCCCAGCGGTTCAACGGCATTTACGGCGACGTGTTCAAGGTGCCTGAGCCCTACATCCCCAAGGTGGGGGCCCGGATCATGAGCCTGAGCGACCCCCTTTCCAAGATGTCCAAGTCCGACAAGGACCCCGCCGGCTCCATCTACCTCATGGAGAAGCCGGAGGACATCCAGCGCAAGTTCAAGCGGGCCGTCACCGACAGCGACACGGAGAACTGCGTCCGCTTTGACCCGGCCAGCAAGCCCGGCGTGGCCAACCTCATGACTATTTACGCCGCCGTTACCGGCAAGTCCTTCGACGCGATCGAGGCGGAGTTTGCCGGCCAGGGCTACGGGAAGTTCAAGCCCGCCGTGGGCGAGGCGGTGGTGGAGGCCCTGCGCCCCATCCGGGAGGAAGCCAGCCGCATCATGGCGGACAAGGCCTACCTGGAGAGCGTCTACCGCGCCGGGGCCGAGAAGGCCTCCTGCGTGGCGGAAAAGACCCTGCGCAAGGTCTACAAGAAGATCGGCTTTGTGGCGCGGTAACGGGGGGCGGCAGTATCATGATGTTTGAACGTGAAGCGATCCTTCCCGTGATCCTGGCGCTGGGCGTGGCCATGCTCGTCAGCTTCATCGCCACGCCCCTGGTCAAGAAGCTGGCCTATAAGGTAGGCGCGGTGGATGTGCCCAAGGACAACCGCCGCATGCACGACCACCCCATCCCCCGGATGGGCGGCCTGGCCATTTTCATCGGCTGTGTGGTCAGCGTCCTTCTGTTCGCGGATATCACCCGGCCTCTGCAGGGCATCCTCCTGGGCTCCTGCCTCATCGTGGCGGTGGGCGTGGTGGACGACGCCCATCCCCTGGGAGCCGGCGTCAAGTTCATTCTGCAGATCGTGGCCGCCCTCATCGCCGTGTGGCACGGGGTCATCGTCCAGACCATCGCCAACCCCTTCGTGTTCATGGATACCCCCTACTGGAACTTCGGCATCTGGGCGGTGCCCATTACGGTGGTCTGGATCGTGGCGGTGACCAACAGCGTCAACCTCATCGACGGCCTGGACGGCCTGGCCGACGGCGTGTCCACCATCGGGGCCCTCACCATGCTGATCATTGCGTTGATGATGAGGGATCTTGAGATTGCGGTGATTACGGCGGCCCTGGTGGGCGCCTGCGTGGGCTTCATCCCCTATAACCGCAACCCCGCCAAGATTTTCATGGGGGATACCGGATCCACCTTCCTGGGCTACATGCTGGCCACGGTGTCGGTCATCGGCCTTTTCAAATTTTATGCGGTGATCTCCTTCATCGTCCCCTTCATCATCCTTGGCTTCCCCATTTTCGACACGGCCTCCGCCTTTACCCGGCGGATCCTGAAGGGGCAGAACCCCATGAAGGCGGACCGCAGCCACACCCACCACAAGCTCATCGACATGGGCATGAACCAGAAGCAGGCGGTGGCCACGCTGTACATGGTGGCGGCCGTGCTGGGGCTGTGCGCGGTGATGATCGTCACCAGCGGTTATATCAAGGTGATCCTGTCGGCGGCGGCCCTGGTAGGCGTGGCCATCACGGTGGCCAGGATCGCCCGCTATCCCCACGACCACCACAAGAAAGAGGAATGCGCCGCGGCCCAGGAGGCAGGGGAGAAGGCCCCGCCCGCTGCGGGGGAGCCCTCCGGGGACGCCAAAGAGGACAAGCCCGCCGACGGGCATAAGGAGGGATGAGGCGATGAAAGACCTGCGCATCATGAGCGTATTCGGCACCCGGCCGGAGGCCATCAAGATGGCCCCCCTGGTGAAGGAGCTGGCCGCCCGGGAGGGGATCACCTCCATCTGCTGCGTCACCGCCCAGCACCGGGAGATGCTGGACAGCGTGCTGGCGGTCTTTGACCTGAAGCCCGACTGGGACCTGGACATCATGACCCCCCGGCAGACCCTCAGCACCATCACCAGCAAGTGCCTTTTGGGCATGGACGAGGCCATCGACACCCTGAAGCCGGACATGATCCTGGTCCATGGGGACACCTCCACCACCTTTGCCGGCGCCCTCTCCGCTTTCTACCACCAGGTTCCGGTGGGCCATGTGGAGGCGGGGCTGCGGACCTACGACAAGTACTCCCCCTTCCCGGAGGAGATGAACCGCAAGCTGGTCACTGCCATTGCGGACCTCTATTTCTGCCCCACGGAGAACAACCGCCGCAACCTGGAGCGGGAGAACGTGGCCGGGCAGATGTTCGTTACAGGCAATACGGTGATCGACGCCCTGAAAACGACTGTACGCAAGGATTATCACTTTACAACGGAGATCCTCAACCGGCTGCCCTACGGCAGCAAGAAGATCCTCCTTGTCACCTGCCACCGCCGGGAGAACTATGGCCAGCCCATGGAGGACATCATGTCCGCCCTGGCGGAGATCGCCCGGACCCACGGCGACGTGGAGCTGGTGTACCCCGTCCACCTCAGCCCCGTG
This sequence comes from uncultured Oscillospiraceae bacterium, assembly GCA_944387785.1. Taxonomy (GTDB): domain Bacteria; phylum Bacillota; class Clostridia; order Oscillospirales; family Oscillospiraceae; genus Pelethomonas. The sequence goes on from CALXGG010000046.1 coordinate 3,938, forward strand.
GTCCAGGAGTGCGCCCACCGGCACCTGGACGGGATCGGGAACGTCCATCTGATCGACCCGCTGGCGGCGGATGAAATGCACAACCTGATGGCCCGGTGCTACCTGGTGCTGACGGACTCCGGCGGCCTTCAGGAGGAGGCGCCCGCCCTGGGCAAGCCGGTGCTGGTGCTGCGCCGGGAGACGGAGCGGCCCGAGGCGGTAGCCGCCGGCACCGTCAAGCTGGCGGGGGTGGACAAGGGGGAGATCCTCTCTCTGGCTCACCGCCTGATCACCGACCCGGCGGCTTACGCCGCCATGGCCCACGCGGTGAACCCCTACGGCGACGGGGAGGCCTGCCGCCGGATCGCCGACGCGATCCTGTGGCACTTTGGCCGGGGCGAAAAGCCGGAGGATTTCCACGCCTGACAGCAAGCGGCACGGCAGGGAGGAGGCGCAGGGATGGACAAACGGAAGATGACCTACGCCATCGTGGGGATCAGCGTGCTGCTGATGCTGCTGGTGGTGCTGCTGGCCCAGCGGGGGCTCAGTGAATCCGGCGGCATCGTCCTTCCAGCGGAGCAGGCCGACGCCGGCGACGCCGGCGATGCCGGGACCTCCGGGGGCCTGGATGTGGTGCAGATCACGCCGGACACGGTGCAGCCCGCCATCAACACCCTGTCCCGGCCGGTGACCTATACCCGCAGTCAGACGGTGGAGACCTTCTGGAGCGGGGGCAGCGGCAGGTCCGTGTCCCAGGTTTCGGTCAGCGGCAGCCGCACCCGCATCGACACCTCCCTGGCCGATGGCAGCGTCCGGCATACGCTGGTAGTCGGCGGCAGCGCGGCGGTGTGGTATGACGATGAGACGGAGTGGACGGTGCTGACAGCGGAGCAGTTCAGCGCCGATGTGGCCCAGCGGATGCTGACCTATGAGACGGTGCGGGATCTGCCGGTGTCCGACATCGCCGAGGCGGGCTATCAGGAGCTGGACGGGGCCAGCTGCGTGTATGTGGCCACCCGGGAGGACGAGGCCGGCTATGCCAGCCGCTATTGGGTCAGCGTGTCCAGCGGCCTTCTCAAGCAGGCGGAGCGCTACTGCGGCGGGGAGTTGGTCTACCGCTTCACCGCCGGCGAAACCAGCCTGGAGGCCCCGGCGGAGGAGGCTTTCCTGCTGCCGGACGGCAGCGTGTGGGACGTCTCCTGAGGGCGGAAAAGCGCATGGAAGCCGCGGCTGCCAATGGCAGCCGCGGCTTTTTCGTATGTAGTTCCCCCTGTGCCGGCGCCGGCCCTTACAGGATCAGCAGGAGCCCCAGGGCGATCAGCAGTTCCTCGTCCCCGCCCTCTTTGAAAAGCAGAAACAGGATGGCCAGCAGCAGCAGGTCCCCGGTGTCCAGGTCCTCCAGCTGCAGCTTCCCCAAAAGCTGGGAGAGAAGGCCGCCCGCCGCGCCCTCCGACCGGTGGGGCGGGGCGCCGCCCGGGGGACGCTCCTCCTCGCTGGAGCTGACCCGCTGGTAGATGCCGTCCCCGTTCCTCACATAGCGGTTATACATGGGGCGCCTCCCCCATGGCCGACAGGAACCGCTTGCCCAGATGGAGCAGCCGCGCGGCCTTTACCGCCCGCTCCACCTTCTCCTGCCGCTCCGGCTTGAGGAAGGGGCGCAGGGCGTTGAGGAGCTGGAGGCGGCGGTCCTGGTCCTCGCTGCGGCCCAGCTCCCCCAGCAGGGGCAGCAGCCGCTGGATCACGCCGGGATCCACCTGGCCCAGGAGATCCCCCAGGCCGGAGAAGGCGGCGCTCTCCGGGGGCTTTGGCGGCCCTTCCCCGGCGTCGGGGGGCGCCTCCGCCTCCTGGGGCGCTTCCCCGGAGGGGCCGCCCAGATTCAGGGACTGGGCCAGGTTCATCACCTGGGCCATGGCGTCGGGATCGGACAGGATGGCATTCAGTTTTTCCTCAAAGTCGCTCAAACTGCCGCCTCCTCTCCCGATCGCTTATTTTCCGCCCATGGTCTTATCCAGCCGCTGGAGGAGCTGGGCCCCCTCCTGGCTGTCGGTGATGGACCGCACCATCCGCCGCAGCTGCTCCGGATCGCCCCGGGCGGCGTCCTGGGCCGCCTTTTGCAGGGCGGCGGGATCCCCGCTCCGGGCGAGCATTTTGGCCAGGGCCTGGGCGTCCGGCGATTTGGCCAGGGCGGCGATGGCCTTTTTGTCGCTGAGCAGCTGCTGGAGCTTTGAAGGTTCGTTTGATCGCATACCGGGACCTCCCTTTCGTTGTCTCTCCAGTATATGAGCCGGCGGCAAAAAATGTGCCCCCTCCCGGAGAAAAGGGAGGGGGCGGCAGGGGAGACGATCATGGCTGGGGGGTATTTTTCATAAAGTGGTCGCACCAGGGCCGCAGGGTGCAGTTGGCGCAGTCCGGCCGCCGGGCCACACATACCGCCCGGCCGTGGAGCACCATCCGGTGGCAGAAGTCGCTGCTTTCCTCCGGCGGGATGGCCTGGCGCAGCTGCATCTCCACCTTCAGGGGGTCCTTGCTGCCGTCGGTGATGCCCAGGAGGCCGGTGATCCGGATGCAGTGGGTGTCGCAGACGTACCCCTCCTTTCCGTACACGTCCCCCAGGATCAGGTTGGCGGTCTTGCGGCCCACGCCGGGCAGCTTCAGCAGCTCCTCCATGGTGTCAGGCACCCGGCCGCCGTACTGCGTCAGCAGCATCCGGCTGGCGGCCACGATGTCCCGGGCCTTGGCCCGCCAGAAGCCGGTGGAGTGGATGATCTCCCCCACCTCCTCCTCGGTGGCCGCCGCCAGGGACTCCAGGGTGGGGAACCGGGCGTACAGCACCGGCGTCACCAGGTTGACCCGGGCGTCGGTGCACTGGGCGGCCAGGCGCACGGAGAAGAGCAGCTCATAGGCCTTGTCGGGGTCGTAGTCCAGGGAGCAGGCCGCGTCGGGATAGAGGGCCTTGAGCGCTTCGATAATGGCAGAGATCGCGCTTGTATCCTTCATCAGATCACCTCGCCCTCCATCATACCACAGGCTGCGGCAAATTTCGAGGAAAAAATCTGTGCAAAGCAAAAAAGGTGTGGTATAATAGCCGCAAAGCGGCTCTAATACTTTTATTCCATGTCCTTTTTCTCGCCCCTTACGGGGCAACCGAAAAAGTTGACATATTATACCATGACAGCACAGCTGTCATGGTATAATAAAAAATCAGCGGCAGGCGGAGCCGGCCGCGGCGGGCCGCCGGGCCCGCGGGAAAGGAGCGGATGACATGGACAGACCTCTGGCGGACCGCATCCGCCCTCAGACCCTGGACGAGGTGGTGGGCCAGCGCCACCTGCTGGGGCCCAATGCCCTGCTGCGCCGGTTCATCGAAAAGGGGACCGACGCCAACCTGGTGTTTTACGGCCCCTCCGGCACAGGCAAGACCACCATCGCCAACATCATCGCCACCAAGACCCACCGCACCCTCTATAAGCTCAACGCCACCACCGCCTCCCTCCAGGATGTGAAGGACATCATGGCGGACGTGGGGACCATGCTGGCCCCGGGGGGCGTGCTGCTGTACCTGGATGAGATCCAGTACTTCAACAAGAAGCAGCAGCAGTCCCTGCTGGAGTTTATGGAGAACGGGGCCATCACCCTCATTGCCTCCACCACGGAGAACCCCTACTTCTATGTATACAGCGCCCTGCTCAGCCGCAGCACGGTCTTTGAGTTCAAGCCCGTCACGGCCGATGAGGTCCGCCCGGCGGTGGAGCGGGCCCTGGGCATCGTCCGGCAGGAGAGCCGGCTGCCCCTCTCCTGGGAGGAGGGGGTGCCCGACTACATCGCCCACGCCTGCGGCGGCGACGTCCGCAAGGCCATGAACGCGGTGGAGCTGCTGTACGAAGCGGCGGCGCCCTGCGGCGGGGGGCTCCTGCTCACCGTGTCCGACGCGGAGCAGGTGGCCCAGCGCAGCGCCATGCGCTACGACCGGGACGGCGACGCCCATTACGACCTGCTCTCCGCCCTCCAGAAATCCATCCGGGGCAGCGACCCCGACGCCGCCGTCCACTACCTGGCCCGGCTCCTGGAGGCGGGGGACCTTTTGAGCCCCTGCCGGCGGCTGCTGGTCATCGCTGCGGAGGATATCGGCCTTGCCTACCCCATGGCCATCCCCATCGTGAAGGCCTGCGTGGATTCGGCGCTGCAGCTGGGGCTGCCGGAGGCCCGGCTCCCCCTGGGGGACGCGGCCATCCTGCTGGCCACCGCCCCCAAGTCCAACACCGGCCACAACGCCATCATCGCGGCCATGGAGGACGTCAAGCGGGGAAAGACCGGGGACATCCCCCGGCATCTGAAGAATGTCCACGCCGATTCCGCCGACGCGGGGCCGGTGGCGAAGTATAAGTACCCCCATGTCTACCCCAACCGCTGGGTGGAGCAGCAGTACCTGCCCGACGAGCTGGTGGGGACCACCTATTACCAGTGGGGGGAGAACAAGACGGAGCAGGCCGCCCGGGCCTACTGGGAGAAGATCAAGGGGTAGGCATGAGCCTTAGTAGGCCCAGCCCTCCGTGGAGCCGTCGGTCATGAAATATCGCAGAGGGGTGGGACTCTTGGCCCGGCCCAGCCGGCGGATGACCTGGAGCTTGATCTTCCGGTTCTCCGGGCGGATGGACTTGACGTACACAGATACAGCGTCCCCCGGCGCCAGGTCCCGGCGCCCTTCCGCCAGGCCGGAGAGGTTGGGGGTCAGCTCGATGAACACGCCGTACTCCTGGACGCTGCGCACGATGCCGGTGACGGCGTCCCCCGGGGCGAACAGGGCGGCGTTCTCCAGCCAGGTGCCCAGCAGCTCCCGGTGGCTGAGGTAGATGCGGCAGAGCTCCGGATCCACCTCGGTGACCGTCGCCAGGATGTCCTGGCCCACGGAGAACCGGTCCCCCGGGTGGGCGATCCGGGCGGCGGAGATCCGCTCCAGGGGGATCAGGGAGGTAAAGCCGCAGCCCAGGTCCACAAAGGCGCCGAAGTGCTCCAGGTGGGTCACCCGGGCGGGGAGGATCACGCCGGGCCGGGCATGGTCCAGCAGCCAGGCCATGGCCTGGGCCTGGGCCGCCCGCCGGGAGAGGGTCAGATGGGGCCGCCCGCCGCCGTCCACCTGGATGGCGGTGACGGTGCAGGAGACCGGCAGCCCCACCCGGGAGAGCAGAGCGATCTCCCGCTGGGCGCCGCTGACCAGGGGGTGGACGCCCTCCTCCCGGGGGATCACGCCCTCATAGCCCCCCAGGAGCACGGTCATCTGGCCCTGGCCGCTACAGCGCACCGCGGTGCCGGCCAGCACCGCCTGGCGCTCCATGGCGTCCTGCAAGGCGGACAGGGGCTGGTTTTCCGGGAACAGGGGGCCGGTCCCCTCGGGAAGCAACTCATTTCTGTGCAAAAGCAATACACCACCCTTTTTCTGATTGGAGCGGAGGTGCGCTCCGGCGCCGGGAGAGGCGCCGCGCCTGCTGCGCTCATGGCTATCCTATGCGGCGCGGAGCTTGGCCGTTGAGGGATTTGGGCGGAGGAGGCAATAAAAAACTTACCTGGCCCCGGTGACGGGGCCGTCCTGCCGGCAGGACGGCGGCTCGCGGGGGACGGGAGGAGGAGGCCCAGCGTGGATCTGAAGCTGGATCAAAAGGTCGAACTGAAGAAATCCCACCCCTGCGGGAGCAAGGTGTGGACGATCCTGCGGGTAGGCATGGACATCAAGCTGCGGTGCGAGGGCTGCGGCCATGAGCTGATGCTGCCCCGGAGCAAGGCGGAAAAGGCCATCAAAAAAATCCTGAGCGAGGAGGAGACCAAATGAACACAAAGTGGGTCAAGATCGTGTCCCGGGTGATCATCGCCCTGCTGGTGCTGTCCATGGTGGCGGGGCTGATCCTGCCGCTGGTGGGCTGAGCGGTACCGGCCAAAACAGGCGGACAGTGCGCGGCGCGCTGCAGAAGGGAACTCTGCAGCGCGCCGTATCGTTTTTCCGCAAACCGACGGTTCTCCATCAACCCATCAGTTTGTCAGCAAGGTCATCCAGCGCCTCGCCCACGCCCTCCTCAAAGGTGGGGTGGGGGCGCACCACTGCCAGCAGCTGCTCGGCGGTCAGCCGGTTGGCCGCGGCGGCGGTGAGCTGGGAGATCATGTCCGTGGCCCGCTCGCACATGAGCTGGGCCCCCAATACCACGCCGCTCTCCGCGTCCGCCACGATTTTGATAAAGCCCCGCTCTCCGCCCGCGATGACGGTTTTCCCGTTGGCGAACATCACGAATTTGCCCACCTTCACCGCCCGCCCGGCGGCCTTTGCCTCGTCGGCGGTGATGCCGATGCAGGCGATCTCCGGGCTGGTGTAGATGCAGGAGGGGATCAGGGACAGGTCGGCGGGGGCGGCTCTGCCCGCCAGCTTCTCCACGCAGGCGGTGCCCTGGGCGGAGGCCACATGGGCCAGCTGGATCCGGGCGGCCACGTCGCCGATGGCGTAGATCCCGGGGACGCTGGTCTGGAAATTCTCGTCTGTCAGGATCCGGCCCCGCTCCATATCCACCGTGAAGCCCTCGCCGAAAAGCCCGGCGGTGTTGGGCCGGCGGCCGATGGCGCAGAGGACCGCCTCGCCCGCGGCGGTCTTCTCTTCGCCCTTGTTGGTATAGCGGACGGAGAGGGAGCCGTCCTCGCCCTTCTCCACGGCGCTGACCATGGAGCCGGGATAGACCACCACGCCCCGTTTTTTCAGGATCATGGTCAGGTTCTGGCAGATCTCCCGGTCCATATTGGGCAGGATCCGGTCCAATGCCTCCAGGATGGTCACATGGCAGCCCAGGGCACTGTACACGGAGGCCAGCTCCACGCCGATGACGCCGCCGCCGATGATGACCAGGGAGGAGAAGAGCCGCTGGGCTTCGCCCTCCAGCAGGTCGTCGGAGGTAAGGGCATATTCCAGCCCCGGGATGGGAGGCCGGGCGGGCACGGAGCCGGTGGCGATGAGGATGTGGTCGGCGGTGTAGGCCGTCCCGTCCACGGATACCCGGCCCGGGGCGGTGATGGTGCCGGTGCCCCGGAGAAGGTCCACCTTTTTCTGCTTGAAGAGGCCCTCGATGCCGGCGCGCAGCTTCTCCGTCACCTCCGCCTTCCGGCGGTGGGCGGCGGCAAAGTCCACGGAGATGTCCCCGGCGTTGACGCCCAGGAAGGCCCCCTCCTTGGCCTGGGTATATACTTCAGCGGTGTGGAGCAGGGCCTTGGTGGGGATGCAGCCCCGGTTGAGGCAGGTGCCGCCCACCTGGCGGTTCTCCACGATGGCGGTCTTCAGGCCCAGCTTTGCCGCCCGCAGGGCGGCCACATAGCCGCCGGGGCCCGCGCCGATGACCAGCAGTTGGTAATCGCTCATATGTTGTATCGCTCCTTTTTCCGCCCCCGCCGGTCGGCGGGGGCTCCGTCTGTGTCTCAGAGGTCCTGCTCCTCCAGCAGGGCGCAGAGGTCCCCCCGGACCTCCTCGTCCCAGGGGAGGGATGCCGCCGCCCGGCAGAGGGCGTCCGTGCGGAAGGGGCAGCCGGCAAAGGCCCGCTCCAGCAGGGGGGCAAAGCCCCCGTCCATGGCGTCGGTGTATACCGCCGCCTCCCGCACGGTCCCCGCTTCCGCCGCCAGCTGTATGGTGACCTCCCCCCAGGGGTATTTCCCCGCGCACTGGAAGGTGAAGGGCAGCTTGCGGCCGTAGAGCCACTCCCAGCCGGCATTTCTCCGGTAAAGGGCGTCCAGCTGCTCCCTGTCCAGGCCGGAGGCGTCCATAGGCTCCGCGGGCAGGCCGTATACCTGGGAAAAGGCCTCCTCCATGGCCGCCGCCATCTCCGGGATGGTCAGCCCCGGCCGCAGCTCCTTCAGGTTGACCACCCGGGAGCGGACGGAGGTGACGCCCTTGGCCTGGAGCTTGGCGGGGGAGGGGCTGAGGTAGCGGCCCATCTGGGCCATGTCCACGTCCACCAGAAGGGTGCCGTGGTGGTAGGCACGGCCCTGGTGCTCATAGAAGGCGTTGCCGGAAAACTTCCGGCCATCCGCGGTGATGTCGTTTCTTCCGGAGATCTCCGCCGGGATCCCCAGGTTTTGGCAGGCCCGGGCGATCACCGACAGCTGCCGGGGCAGGTCGTAATCCTCCTTGCGGACCAGGAAGGTGAAGTTCAGGTTCCCCAGGTCGTGGTACACCGCCCCGCCGCCGGAGAGGCGGCGGGCGAGAAACCCGCCGTCCTCCTCCAGCTGCCGGGTGCGGCACTCCAGCCAGGGGTTCTGGTTGCGGCCGATGACCACGGTGTGCCGGTTCTGCCAGAGGTAGAGGATGCACTCCCCCTCCGCTGCGGCGTTGAAGAGCATCTCCTCCAGCGCCAGGTTGTAGTGGGGGTCCGTGGTGTCCGTCCGCAGGATGCGCAGGCGGGAGATCATTGCTTATCTCCCTGGTAGCGCAGCACCGGGTTCCGGGCGGCGCCCACCTCGTCCAGGCGGCGGACCGGGGTGGTCTTGGGGGCGTCATGGAGGGCCTGAGGATCGCTGTGGGCCAGATCCCACAGCCGCAGGAACACGTCGCAGGCCTCGTCCAGGGTCTCCTTGCTCTCCGTCTCGGTAGGCTCGATCATCAGCGCCTCGTGGACGATGAGGGGGAAGTACATCGTGGGGGGATGGATGCCGTTGTCCAGGAGGCCCTTGGCGATGTCCATGGCGGAGACGCCGGTCTCATGGAGCAGGTCCTCCAGGGACATGACAAACTCGTGCATGCAGGTCACGTCGTAGGCCATGTGGTACTTTTCCTTCAGGCGCTTCATCATGTAGTTGGCGTTGAGGACGGCGTTCTTGGCCGCGTCGGGGATGCCCTCCTTGCCTAGGGTGAGGATGTAGGTCAGGGCCTTGACCACCACGGTGAAGTTGCCGTAGAAGTCCTTCACCCGGCCGATGGAGTGCTCCGGCTGGGCCAGGCGGAAGCCGCCGCCCTCCCGCACCACCACGGGGCCGGGGAGGAAGGGCTTGAGGATCTCCTTGCAGCCCACCGCGCCGGAGCCGGGGCCGCCGCCCCCGTGGGGGGTGGAGAAGGTCTTGTGGAGGTTCAGGTGGATCACGTCGAAGCCCATGTCGCCGGGCCGCACCACGCCCATGACGGCGTTGAGGTTGGCGCCGTCGTAGTAGCAGAGGCCGCCGGCGTCGTGGACGATCTCGGTGATCTCCAGGATGTTCTTGTCAAAGATGCCCACGGTGTTGGGGTTGGTGAGCATGAGGCCGGCGGTATCGGGGCCCACGGCGGCCCGCAGGGCCTCCACGTCCACGCAGCCGTCGGGGCCGGAGGGGATGTTCACCACCGTGTAGCCGGCCATCACCGCCGAGGCGGGGTTGGTGCCGTGGGCGGAGTCGGGGACGATGATCTTGGTGCGCTCGCTGTCGCCCCGGTGGCAGTGGTAGGCCTTGATGAGGAGCAGGCCGGTGAACTCGCCGTGGGCGCCGGCAGCGGGCTGGAAGGTCATGGCGTCCATGCCGGTGATCTCGCCCAGCAGCGCCTCCGCCGCAGCGTACACCTCCAGGCAGCCCTGGACGGTGCTCTCCGGCTGGAGGGGATGGACCTGGGTGAACCCGGGGAGGGCGGCCATGTCCTCGTTGATCTTGGGGTTATACTTCATGGTGCAGGAGCCTAAGGGGTAAAACCCGTCGTTGACGCCGTGGACCCGCTTGGCGAGGGCGGTGTAGTGGCGGGTCAGCTCCGTCTCGGACACATGAGGGAGGCCCAGGCCCTCCTGCCGCTCGTGGGCCAGGGACACCTCCGGCACGTCGCAGGCGGGAAGAAGGTCCAGATGCTGACCGACAGCGCCTTTTTCGAATATCAGCTTCATATCAGCACACCTCCTTGATGATGGCCACGGCCTTATCGATCTCCTCCCGGCTCACCAGCTCGGTGACGCACCAGAGGATGCCGTCCTTCACCGGCAGGCCGCCCAGGATGCCCGCCTTGTCCAGGGCGTCCAGCACGGCGTCGGTGTTGCCGCAGGCGGTGACGAACTCGTGGAAGAACTCCCCGCCGTGGAGGCGCTTGAGGCCGATCTTCTCCAGCTCGCCGGCCAGGTAGTGGGCCTTGGAGAGGGAGAGACGGGCGGCCTTCTCCAGGCCGTCGTCGCCCATGGCGGTGAGGTAGACCCCGGCGGTAAGGGCGCAGAGGGCCTGGTTGGAGCAGATGTTGGAGGAGGCCTTCTCCCGGCGGATGTGCTGCTCCCGGGCGGTGAGGGTGAGGACGTAGCCCACCTTGCCCTCCACGTCGTGGGTCTGGCCCAC
>CALXGG010000047.1 GCA_944387785.1 uncultured Oscillospiraceae bacterium
ACGGAGGTGCTGGCCCGGGAGGCCATCGGCTATGTCCGCGCCCTGGGGAAATGCCGGGTGCTGGACCTGTGCGCCGGCAGCGGCTGCGTGGGGCTGGCCATTGCCGCCAACGCCCCGGAGGCCCGGGTGCTGCTGGGGGAGATCTCCGAGCAGGCGGTTCGGATCTGCCGGCAGAATATCCGGCGCAACAACCTCACCGGCCAGGTGTCGGTGATGGCCATGGACGCCAAGACGCCCCCGTCCCGGGCCCTGGGGGAGTTCCAGTGCATCGTCAGCAACCCGCCCTATATCCCCCGGGCGGACATCGAGACCCTGGAGCATTCCGTGAAGGACTTCGAGCCCCACCTGGCCCTCTGCGGCGGGGAGGACGGCTATGATTTCTATACCGCCATCATCCGCCTGTGGAAGGAGGCCCTGGTGGTCGGCGGCCGGCTCTATTTTGAGGTGGGCATCGGCCAGGCGGACACGGTGCTGCGGATGATGCGGGCGGAGGGCTTCGGCGACATCAACGTGGTCCAGGACGACCAGGGGATCCCCCGGGTGGTCTACGGCACGCTGATGGACGAGATCTGAAGGCCTGTATGAAGCGAATAAGGGTTTACGAATGACATAAAAGGAGAGAAGGAAGATGGCAGAGAAGAAAACAGCGGCGCCCAAGACGGCGGCGCCCGCCAGCGACAAGAAGCTGGCCATCCAGAACGCCATGAGCCAGATCGAGAAGATGTACGGCAAGGGCTCCATCATGCGCCTGGGGGACCAGATGGACCAGCTGAATATCGAGACGATCTCCACCGGCTCCCTGGCCCTGGACCTGGCGCTGGGGGTGGGCGGCGTGCCCCGGGGGCGCATCGTGGAGATCTACGGGCCCGAGTCCTCCGGCAAGACCACCCTGGCCCTCCACATCCTGGCCCAGGCCCAGAAGCAGGGCGGCGAGGTGGCCTTCGTGGACGCGGAGCACGCCCTGGACCCCACCTACGCCAAAGCACTGGGGGTCAACATCGAGGATATGCTCATCTCCCAGCCGGACACCGGTGAGCAGGCCCTGGAGATCACCGAGGCCCTGGTCCGCTCCGGCGCGGTGGACGTGGTGGTGGTGGACTCCGTGGCGGCCCTGGTGCCCCGGGCGGAGATCGAGGGCGAGATGGGGGACAGCTATGTGGGCCTCCACGCCCGGCTCATGAGCCAGGCCCTGCGGAAGCTGGCCGGCGCCATCAACAAGACCAACTGCATCGTGGTGTTCATCAACCAGCTGCGGGAGAAGGTGGGGGTCATGTACGGCAACCCGGAGGTCACCACCGGCGGCCGGGCCCTGAAGTTCTACGCCAGCATCCGCATCGACGTGCGCCGGGTGGAGACCCTGAAGGCCAACGGCGAGATCATCGGCAACCGCACCCGGGCCAAGGTGGTGAAAAACAAGATGGCGCCCCCCTTCCGGGAGGCGGAGTTCGACATCATGTACGGCGAGGGCATCAGCCTGCTGGGCGAGCTGCTGGATCTGGGCGTGAAGCTGGATCTGGTGCAGAAGTCCGGCTCCTGGTTCGCCATGGGGGAGACCCGCCTGGGCCAGGGCCGGGACGCCGCCAAGCAGTACCTGAAGGACAACCCTCAGGTGGCCGACAGCCTGGAGGCCGCCATCCGCCGGGACTTCTTCAAACTCATGGGCGCCCAGTCCCAGATCGCCGCCAAGGCCGCCGGCCGGGCGGTGGACGTGTCCGCCGACGACTTCGACGACGGGGACTAAGTACGGGGGATTCCCCTCTTTTTCTTGAAAGAAAAAGAGGCAAAAAGAACTTTGGCGCGAAACGCTGTTTCGCGTGTGTAAGGGTTTTGCCCGCCTTTCCGGCGAGGTTGGGCAGCGCCAGACCGAATGATGGCAGCAAGGTGGGAGGCCTCTATGCGCATTGAGGAGATCAAGCCGTCCCAGCGGAAGACGGGCCGCTTTCTGGTAAAGCTGGAGAGCGGGGCGCTTTTGCGGGTGACGGAGGAGGAGCTGCTGCGCTTTGGACTGCGGCCCGGGGAGGAGCTGGACGAAGAGGGGCTGGCGGCCCTGCGGGAGAGCGCCAGGGCCTCCTCGGTAAAGGCCGCCGCCGCCGGGATGATCGGCCGGCAGGCCCTGTCCAAGGCGGAGCTCACCCGCCGCCTGGTGCGGCGGGGGGCGGAGGCCTCCGACGCCCAGGCGGCGGCGGACTGGCTGGAGGACATCGGCGCCGTGGACGACCCGGCCTACGCCGCGGCCCTGGCCCGGCACTACGGCCAGCGGGGCTACGGCCCGGCCCGGGTGCGCCAGGAGCTCCAGCGCCGGGGGGTCAGCCGGGAGCTGTGGGAGGAGGCCCTCCGGGAGCTGCCCGACAGCGGCGATACCCTGGACGCCCTCATCCAAAAGCGCTGCCGGGGGGATCTCTCCGACCCCCGGGAGATCAAGCGCCTGAGCGACGGATTGATGCGCCGGGGCTTTTCCTGGGGCGAGGTGAAGGCGGCCCTCAGCCGCTATACGGAGCTCCGGGAGGAGGAGTAGGGCGGCGGCCCAATACGAGCACGCCCCGCCGGCCAGGCGGGGCAGAAGGAGGCGGGCTATGGCCCTGACGATCCATTTTATTTCCCTGGGCTGCGAGAAAAACGTGGTCAACTGCGAGCAGATGATGGCCCTGTGCCGGGACGCGGGCTATGAGCTGCGGGAGGAAGCGGCGGGCTGCGACGTGGCGGTGGTGAACACCTGCGGCTTCCTCTCCAGCGCCAACGAGGAGGCCATCGGGCACATCCTGGAGATGGCGGAGCTGAAGAAGGCGGGGCAGCTGAAAAAGATCCTGGTCACCGGCTGCATGACGGAGCGCTACCGGGGGGAGGTCCTGGCGGAGCTGCCGGAGGTGGATGGCATCCTGGGCACCGGCAGCTACAAGGACATCGTCCCCGCCGTGGAGGCGGTGATGGCCGGCGGCCATCCCAGCCTCTTCGGGGACATCAGCGCCCCGGTGGACGAGCTGGACCGGGTCCTCACCACCCCCGCCCACTACGCCTATCTCCGCATCGCCGAGGGCTGCGACAACTGGTGCGCCTTCTGCATCATCCCCAAGCTCCGGGGCAGGTACCGCAGCCGCCCCATGGATAAGGTTTTGGAGGAGGCCCGTTCCCTGGCGGAGCGGGGGGTGCAGGAGCTGCTGGTCATCGCCCAGGATATTACCCGCTACGGCACCGACTGGGACGGCCAGCACCACCTGGCGGATCTTCTGGAGGAGCTGGTGAAGCTGCCCTTCCACTGGATCCGGCTCCACTACCTCTACCCCGACCAGATGGACGACCGCCTCATCGACGTCATCGCCCGGGAGCCCAAGATCGTCAAGTACCTGGACATCCCCCTCCAGCACTGCAACGACGCCATCCTCCGCCGGATGAACCGCCGGGGAGACAAGGCCTATGTGGAGGCCCTGCTGGCCAAGCTCCGGGAGCGGATCGACGGCCTGGTGATCCGCACCAGCCTCATCACCGGCCTTCCCGGCGAGGGAGAGGCGGAGTTCGAGGAGCTGTGCCAGTTCCTGTGGGACCAGCGGATGCTCCGGGCCGGGGTGTTCCCCTACTCCCCGGAGGAGGGGACCCCGGCGGCCAAGATGGAGCGGGTGGACACCGAGGAGGCCGTCCGCCGGGCGGAGCTGGTGGTGGACATCCAGTCCCGGATCATGGACGAGTGGAACGAGGCCATGCAGGGGGAGGTGCTGGAGGTCCTGTGCGACGGCTGGGACGGCCAGGCCATGTGCTGCGTGGGCCGCAGTTACGCCGAGAGCCCCGAGGTGGACGGGAAGATCTACTTCACCGCGGAGAAGGAGGTCCCGGCGGGGACCTTTGTCCCCGTGCGGATCACCGGCGTGATGGACGGCGAACTCACCGGGGAGGCCGTGGAGGAATGAGCGGGGAGAAAGTGGTATATCACTGCTCCCCCACAGCCGGGATCCGGGTGCTGGAGCCCAGCGTGACGAAATACTTCGGCAAGCCCCGGCAGGTGTGCCTGACGGTCTCCCTGCCTATGGCCCTGTTTTACGGGATACGGCATTTTGAGTACACCTACGGCTATACCCGGGAGGGGTCCCTCTGCTATGAGGAGTATTTCCCGGACGCCCTGGAGAAGCTCTACCGGGGCAGGTCCGCCAGCCTGTACCGCTGCATCCGGCGGCCGGACATGGCGGAGACCGCCATCCCCAACGAGCTGGTGACAGCCCTGCCGGTGCCGGCGGCGGAGGAGATCCCCGTGCCGGACCTGTGGGAGGCCCTGCTGGAACAGGAACGGCAGGGGGCCCTGCGGATCATCCCCTGGGCCCGGGTGAGGGCGGAGCGCCGGGAGTGGATCCTCCGGGCGGAGCGGGACACCATCTTGGAGCACGGGCTGCTCCATGCGGACACCCCCTTTGCCCGCTACATGCGGGAGACCTACCCGGAGAGCTGGGCCCTGGCGGCCCGGGAGGAGGGGCTATGACGGAACGGATCATAACGACGGAGGCCTTCCTCCGGGAAAAGCTGAAGGAGAGCCCCTATTTCGCGGACCACCCCGAGGCGGGGGCCTACCGGCTGGAGCATACCTTCCGGGTGGCCCGCATCGGCGGGGCCATCGCCCGGGCGGAGGGGATGGACGAGGAGGCCATGACCGTCGCCTGCCTCCTCCACGACGTGAGCTACTGCCATGCCATGCCGGACCAGGCCTCCTGGCGGGAGCACGGCCGGGTGTCCGCCCGGATCGCCCGCCCCTTCCTGGAGGGCCTAGGCCTTGCCCCGGAGGTGATCCAGGAGATCTGCTACGGCATCGCCATCCATGTGGACGACCAGGCGGACTTCCCCGGGGAGGCCACCGCCTTTGCCCGCACGGTGGGGGATGCGGACAACATCGACCGCTTTGATGCCTACCGGCTCTATGAGACTCTGGAGAATATGGCCTTCAGCAAGCTGCCGCTGGGGGAGAAGCGGGCCCATGTGGCGGGGACCCTGGGGCGACTGGCGGAGTACCGGGAGCTGCCCTTTGCCACCCCCGCCGCCACGGCCCTGTGGCGGGAGCGGATCGGTTTTTACCAGGATTTCTACCGGCGGCTGGCGGAGCAGCTGGATGCCAGCGCGGGGTTTGCGGAGACGGGACAGCCGGCGCCCGCGGACTGCCCCCGGCCGGACGGGCGGCTGCTGGGCCTGGCCGGCCGATTCTGAGAGAGATAAAAGGAGAACAGACGCCATGAACCTGCCCAACAAGCTGACCCTGCTGCGGATCATCATGATCCTGCCCTTCCTGCTGGTGCTGTACCTGGACGTGCCCGGCGCGGCCTACATCGCCCTGGCCATCTTCATCCTGGCCAGCCTCACGGACATGCTGGACGGGAAGATCGCCCGGAAGTACAACCTCATCACCGACTTCGGCAAGTTTGCCGACCCCCTGGCGGACAAGATGCTGGTGACGGCGGCCATGATCTGGTTCGTGGAGAACGGCCAGATGCCGGGCTGGGCCCTGCTGGTGGTGATCCTCCGGGAGTTTGCCGTCAGCGGCCTGCGGATGGTGGCCAGCGACAAGGGCCGGGTCATCGCCGCCGGCTGGTCCGGCAAGGTCAAGACCGCCTCCACCATGGTGTGCATCGTCGTCATGTTCCTGCCCATCCCCGGGCCCCTCAACTGGGCCTGTATCGCGGTGATCGTGGGCACCACCATCTGGTCCGGGGTGGAGTACTTCGTGAAGAACAAGGACTGCCTGCGGGATATGTGACCGGCGGACGGGGCACACGCCCTCCCCGGACACGGCAAGAGGAGGCGCCGGAGCCACATGGCTCCGGCGCCTCCTCTTTTTGCCGCGAGCGGGCGGCGGTCCGTCCGCCTGGCCCGCGCCCGGCGCCTGCCGGCGGGAACGGCCCGGGATCACAGGGCCCGGGCGTACCGCAGCTCCGGGGCGCTGTAATCCGCCTTCCTGTCCCCGGTGGGGGCAAAGCCCAGCGCCTCATAAAACCGCCTGGCCCGGGCGTTGGCCTCGAACACCCACAGCTCCACGGTGGCAAAGCCCCCTTCCCTCATCTCAGAGAGCGTCTGGGCCATCATCCGGGAGCCGTATCCCAGGCGCCACCGGTCGGGAAGGCAGTGAATGCAGATGAGCTCTGCCGCCTGGGGGCCGCCCTCCCGGCAAGGAGCCCAGGCGGCCAGGCAGCAGGGGCCGCCCTCCGCGGAGCCGAGAAGGATATGCAGCTCAGGCCGGGAAAGGACGGCCTGATACATGGCCCGGATTCCGGCGGCGTCGGTATGGCGCGCCAGCTCCTCCGGGGTGAGGATGGCGGCAAAGGCCCGCTGCCAGGACTGGCTGTGGATATGGGCCAGGGCGGCCTCGTCCCCGGGCTGGGCCCGGCGGATACGGATAGTCTCCATGGGGGGATCCCTCCTGAAAATGGATGTGTGACGCGGGGAAAGGCCCCGGCTGGCGGGACAAAGAAGAGCGGCGGCAGGGTGGCTGCCGCCGCTTGACGCGCTGCCGGGTCACAGCTGGGGTGCCGGCCCGGGGATCGCGGTCTGGGGCCCGGGGCCGGCCTCCGCGGCGGCCTGGGGCCCGGGGGCAGGCGTCTTGGCGTAGTCCGGGGCCCGGACCTCCAGCTTGCCGCTGCGGATCAGTTCCACGAACACGGGCACCAGGTTGGGATCGAACTGCCGCCCCGCCTCCCGCCAGAGGATCTCCACCGCCCGGTCCACCGCCATGGCACGCTTGTAGCTGCGCTCGGACACCATGGCGTCGAAGGAGTCGGCAATGCAGAGGATCCGGCCCATGACGGGGATATCCTCGCCGGAGAGCTTCCGGGGATAGCCCTGGCCGTCGTAGCGCTCGTGGTGGGAGATGACGGCGGGGATGACGTAATCCAGGGAAGGCAGGTAGCGGATGATGCCGATGGAGTTTTCCACATGGCTCTTCATGATCTCGTACTCATCGGGGGTCAGGCGGCCGGGCTTGTTGAGGATGTCCTCGCTGATGCCGATCTTGCCGATATCGTGGAGGAGGCCCGCCTCCTTGACGATCTCCACATAGTCCTGGTTCATGCCGCAGGCCCGGGCCAGCTCCGAGGCGTAGTAGGCCACGTTCTGGGAGTGGTTGAAGGTGTAGTGGTCCTTGGTGTCGATGGTGGCGGTGAGGGCGTAGATGGTGGAGGCGTACTCATTGTAGCTGCTGCGGTGCTTTTCCGCCCCCTCGCTGCTGCGCTTCTCGATATCCTCGGAGTACATGATGACGGCGTTCTTGCCGGTGCGCTTGACCCGGTAGACCGCCATGTCGGCGTTCTCCACCAGCTCCCGGGGGGAGGAGGCCATGTAGGGGGCGGCGCAGACGCCGCCGCTCATGGTGACCATCTTGAGGCTGTAATTCTCCTGGGAGCGGTTGATCTCCTTCACCTGGCTGAGGATGCTCTCGGCCAGGACCTTGGCGGAGTAGATGTCGTAGCCCGGCAGGATGATGCCGAACTCCTTGCCGCTGATCCGGGCGCCGTAGCCCCGGTCGGCGATCATGGCCTGGATGATCTCGGCGATGCGCTGGAGGACCAGATCCCCCTCCTTGTTGCCATAGAGCTGGTTATAGAGCTTGAAATCGTCCACGTTGAGGATGGCCAGGGCCAGGGAGGTGCCCCCGGACTGGTCGAACTCCCGCTGGAGGATCTCATAGAAGTACTTGCGGTTGATAAGGCCGGTGAGCTCGTCCTTCCGGGCCTCCTCGTAGGCCTGCTGGTAGAGCCGGGCGTTTTTCACCGCCATGGCGCACACGGAGCTCACCGACTGGATGAAGTTGATGTCCTCATTGGTGAAGGGCTTGTGCTGGGGCTTGCCGGAGAACATGACCACGCCGATGAGGTCATGCTCGGCCTGGAAGGCGGACAGGCATTCCACCTCCCAGATCCGCAGCTGCCGCTTCTCCCCCTCCCACATGGCCTTGTAGGCGGTGGTGCGGCGGAAGTCCTCCATCATCAGGCAGCCGTCCACCCTCCGGATATAGGTCAGCAGGGGGTGGGAGGCATCCAGCTGGAAGTCCTTCTCGTCCAGGGGGCTGCCGGTGTGCTCGATCTGGTAGATCCCCTGGTCGTTCTTGATGCAGAAGAACATGTGCTGGATGCCGATGCTCCGGCGGATCACGTCCGCCATCTCCTGGAGGATGTCGTCCATATCCAGGGTCCGGGACACCGCCTCGCTGAACTCCCGGAGCCGGTCGTCCAGCATGGCCTCCTCCTTGATGAACAGCTCGTCCATAAAGCGCTTCATGGCCAGGTACAGAAGGTAGGTGGCCAGCATCATGCCGATGGAGATGACGATGATGGAAGTGGACTCGGAGATATGGACGGCCCGGGCAAGGAACTCCTGGATGGGCACGATGCACCGGGAAAAGGCGACGATGCTGATGAGCAGGGCCACGGCGTAGCAGTTCCAGCGGGACACCAGCAGGGTCATGCGGAACAGCCGCTTTTTATAGAGGGCGTAGAAGAGGATGCAGGCGTTGATGACGCCGGAGATGATGTCCAGGGGGAAGCCCTTGAAGAAGGAGAAGGCGGAGAGAATGTGGCAGACCACCATGATGGCGGCGCCGATGATCACCGGCAGCAGCTGCTGGCCGGTATTGCTGTCCCCCCGGCAGTAGCGCACGAAGAGGAGGATGCTCTCGATCAGCACCAGGCCCCCCAGGGCCAGGGGGATGGCCACCAGCCAGCTGTAATCGTAGAGGAACTGGACGCCGCCGCCGGAGGTCACCACCCGGGGATCGGGGATAAAGGCGCCGGTGAAGAAGTTGACGACGTAGCAGGCCAGCATCAGCGCCAGCCACAGGTTGCGGCCGTAGCGCTTCTTTTCCTCCAGAAAGTCGATGACGAAGCAGAAGTAGGCGTAGGGCAGGAACATGATCCCCGCCAGGGACACCTGGTTCCACACCCGGGTGGAGGGCCAGAACTGGCTGCGCATGACGAAGGAGCCGCCCACCCACAGGATCATGATGAAGAGGAAGAACATGAAGGTGCGGATCACCTTCTTGGTTTTGGCGGCGGCCAGGAAGGTGATGAACAGCAGGAGGTAGCAGGCCAGGGCGATGACGGAGATCCAGCTATACCCGCTCATACAGATCCCTCCTCCCGGTGGTGTAGTCGTCGGCGCGCAGGAGATCCGCCAGGTCCTGGCCGCTGGGGTTCATCCGCCGGATGGGCCGGCCGAACCGCCGGGCAAAGCTGTCGAAGGTGCCGCAGCGGACGATGGTGACGGCCAGGGGGTCCATGCCCAGAATCTTTTTGAGGTCCTTGTAGTCTTGGTCCAGGTACTTGAAATACACGCTCAGATGCTCCTTGAGGATGTGCTCGCTGACGGCGCAGTTGGTGAGGGCGGCGCGGTCCATCTCCACATAGAGGTGGAACAGCGGCCGCTTGCTGGGGGTATACTCCTTCTTGGCGGTCCAGCCGGCGATCTTCAGGCCGGAGAGCTCGATGGCGTGGGTGATGGAGTTTTCGGTGATGCGGGTAAAGCCCGCGATGTCGATCACCGAGGGCACCCGGTCCACATAGGCGAAGCGGGGCAGCCGGGTCTGGTCCTGCTTGTTCTCCAGACCCATGCACCGGTAGAGGTCCCCCACCCGGTAGCGGGCGAAGGCTCCGCCCTTAAGGACGGTAATGACGATCTCGTAGAGCTGCCCCGCCTGGACCTCGTCCATGAGGATGGTCCGGGGCACATAGGAGGGGTCCTCCATGTTCCGGTCCATCTCCTCCTGGGGGATGAACTCATAGAAGCAGGCGTCGGGGAAGAAGTACATGCCGTCCCGGTTCCAGGTCTCCGTGCCGATGCAGGTGGGTTCGGTGCCGGCGAAGATCTCCATGGGCCGCAGGCCCCACAGCTCCTCCAGGTCGTCCTTGTAATAATCGTTATCCGTGCCGGCGCACATGAAGCCCTTGAGCTGGAAAAGGTCCTTGGGCATCAGCTCCCGGTTTTCCTTCTTACAGCGGCGCTTGGCCCGCAGCAGCCGGGCGATCATGGCGGGGGAGGCGTCGGAGAGCTTGTCCTTCAGGGAGCCGCCGCTCTGCATGGAGGCGAGGCTCTTGCTGACGTAGTAGGTGACGCTGCCCAGACCGAAGAAGTACTCGATGCCCTTGCGCAGGCCCAGCTTGAAGCCCCGGACGTTGCACTCCTTGAAGGTCATGGCCTCCGCCTCCCGGACAGGGGGGAGAAACTCGATGTCGATCTCGTCGTGGAGCAGCAGGGGCAGGATCCCCGTGGCGTAGGGCAGGGGGGCCAGGGCGTAGAGCATGTGGTCGGTGACGGAGATGTCGAAATCCCCCCGGCGGCTGCTGGTGGCCAGCATGAAGCAGGCCATCATGTTGTGCTTGTAGGTGTCCAGCATGCTCTTGGTGTAGGGGGCCACCTTCAGGGGGTGGAGGCCGCCCTCCCAGGTGGTCTGGATCCAGAGGATGGGCTCCGCGGGCAGGCTCTCCTTGTGCTTGCCCATAAGGATGGGGGCGTAGTCCTCGTAGGTGGTGAGGGGCACCATCTGCCGGAACTCCTCCACGGTGGCGGGCTGGCGGCCCCCCATGATCCGGCGGCCCAGCTCACACTTGCCGAAGAGCTGGATCTGCTCCAGCAGCAGCCGCTTCTGGATGTACATGAACTCTTCAACAGAGATGTCCAGGAAACCGCAATACTCGCTCCAGATCTCTTCCTTACTGTATTCTCTTATCTTTTCCTGAAATCTCATAGGGGCCTCCGGGGGGCCCGGCCCGTTTCCACGGCCCGGCGGATGCTGGCGGGGGTGGGAAGCAGGAAGGGCGTTTTCGATTGATACTGCCGGTAGTCGCAGAAAGTCCTGGGGAAGGTCCACAGGTCCTGGAACACGGCGTACAGGAGGTTGCAGAGGCTGTAAAAGAGACCCTGGCCCAGCAGGGGGGAGGGGGCGGCGGCCAGCCCCAGCAGCAGATAGAGGAGGAAGAACCACAAAATGCCGGGGTGGCGGCACAAAGCGTACATCCCGCGGTCGCAGACAGGGCGGCCCCCGCTCTCCTCCTGCCGGTAGGTCTCATCGAAGGGCAGGGCGAAAAACAGGGTGTAGACCAGCAGGGCCAGGCATACCACAGCGCCGGCGAGGCACATGAGCCGCGCCGGGCGCAGCAGCGCCCGCCCCGGCCAGGCGGCCCACAGGCCGGCGGCGGTGGCGGCCGCCAGCAGCAGGCAGCCCAGGGTGAAGCTCCCGTGCAGCAGGCGATCCTTCCACAGGACGCTATTGAGATCATACAGGAAAAACAGCGCGAAGGCAGCGCCGCCCACACACACAGCATACATGGCGATCACCATTTTCCTCCTCAGGCGAGAGGAGGGGAAATTATCCCAATATATCTGCATCCTACCACAACACGGGGAAACAATCAACAAGATTTACATAAAAAACCCATAATTTGACACAGGAAACATTTTCCAAAACCGTTCAGCGGCGGCATGCCGCGCCCGGCGGGGCGGCAGCCGGGGAGGCCCGGCCCGCCGCGGCGGGAGGGGACGGCAGGGCCGCCGTGGCGGAGGAAGGAAATTTGTCAATTTTTGTCCAAAACAACGGTTGCAAGCGGCAGCGATTCTTGGCATAATAAAAATGGAGCGCCCCGCGCGCAAAACATGTCTCACAACGAATGAATGAGAGGATGTGACGATAGGATGCAGCAGCTCAAGGACCGCATTCGCAAGGAGGGGAAGGTACTCCCCGGCAACATCATCAAGGTGGACGGCTTCCTCAACCACCGGGTGGACACCCGGCTGATGGGGGATATCGCCGACGAATTTGCCAAATACTTTGATGTGGACAACATCACCATGGTCCTGACCGCCGAGGCCAGCGGCATCGCCCTGGCCACCATCTGCGCCCAGAAGTACAATGTCCCTATGGTTTTCGCCAAAAAGGCCAAGAGCGACAATATCGAGGGCGGCCTGTACCAAAGCGAGATCTTTTCCTATACATATAAGAAGAAGGTGACCCAGATCCTCAGCAAGGAGTGGCTCACCGCCAACGACAAGGTGCTGATCATCGACGACTTCATGGCCAACGGCGAGGCGGTCCGGGGCCTGTGCGACCTGGTGAACCAGGCCGGCGCGGAGCTCATGGGCATCGGCATCGCCGTGGAGAAGGGCTTCCAGGGCGGCGGCGACCGCCTGCGGGAGGCCGGCTTCAACTATCACGCCCTGGCGGTCATCGAAAAGGCCGACGAGGACGGCATCATCTTCCGGGACGACGAGTGATCGGCGAGCGTCCACAGACATCCTGCTACCAAATCGCAAAATCGCAAAGGAGGGACCCTGTTTGCCCCGTCAATCTGTTCTGGTGCTGGACTTCGGCGGCCAGTATAACCAGCTGATCGCCCGGCGTGTCCGGGAGTGCAGCGTCTACTGCGAGGTAAAGCCCTATACCATTTCCCTGGAGGAGATCCGCGCCTTCGATCCCATGGGGATCATCTTCACCGGCGGGCCCAACAGCGTCTACGACGAGAAGGCCCCCCATGTGGACCCGGAGATCTTCCGCCTGGGCGTGCCCATCCTGGGCATCTGCTACGGCTGCCAGCTGATGGCCCATACCCTGGGAGGCTCCGTCACCGCCGCCCAGGACGATTCCGCCCGGGAGTACGGCAAGACCGAGACCTTCTATGACACCTCCTGCCGCCTTTTCAGGGGCCTGCCGGAGAAGGGCGTCTCCTGGATGAGCCACGGGGACTATATGGCCAGGGTGCCCGAGGGCTTTGCCCTGGTGGCCCACAGCGCCGCCTGCCCCAATGTGGCCATCGCCGACGAGCGCCGGGGGTTCTACGGGGTCCAGTACCACCCCGAGGTCAACCACACGGAGCACGGGGTGGACATGATCCGCAACTTCCTCTATGAGGTTTGCGGTGCCAAGGGCCAGTGGACCATGGGGGACTATAAGAACACCGCCATCGCCGCCATCCGGGAGAAGGTGGGCGCCGGCAAGGTGCTGCTGGCCCTCTCCGGCGGCGTGGATTCCTCGGTGTGCGCCGCCCTGCTGGCGGAGGCGGTGGGCAATCAGCTCACCTGCGTGTTCGTGGACCACGGCCTTATGCGCAAGGACGAGGGGGACGAGGTGGAGGCCGCCTTCCGCCCCTGGGACATCAACTTCGTCCGGGTGGACGCGGAGGCCCGCTTCCTTTTGAAGCTGGCCGGCGAGGCGGAGCCGGAGCGCAAGCGGAAGATCATCGGCGAGGAGTTCATCCGGGTGTTCGAGGAGGAGGCCAGGAAGATCGGCGCCGTGGATTTCCTGGCCCAGGGCACCATCTATCCCGATGTCATCGAGTCCGGCGCGGGGGACGCCGCCGTCATCAAGAGCCACCACAACGTGGGGGGCCTCCCCGACTATGTGGACTTCAAGGAGATCATCGAGCCCCTGCGGCTGCTGTTCAAGGACGAGGTGCGGCAGCTGGGCCGGGAGCTGGGCCTTCCCGAGTACCTGGTGAGCCGCCAGCCCTTCCCGGGGCCGGGCCTTGCCATCCGGGTCATCGGGGACCTCACCAAGGAGAAGCTGGATATCCTCCGGGAGGCGGACGCCATCTACCGCCAGGAGATCGCCGTCGCTGGGGAGGACAAAAACATCAACCAGTATTTCGCTGTGCTGACCAATACCCGCAGCGTGGGCGTCATGGGCGACGGCCGGACCTATGACTACACCCTGGCCCTCCGGGCGGTGACCACCAGCGATTTCATGACCGCCGACTGGGCCCGGATCCCCTACGAGGTGCTGGACAAGATCTCCACCCGCATCGTCAACGAGGTGAAGGGCATCAACCGCATCGTCTACGACATCACCTCCAAGCCCCCCGCCACCATCGAATGGGAATAAGCTAAAAGTGGATATGAGGGCCCGCAAACCCTTGAAAACACTGACTTTTTGATTTTTCAAATCCCCATTTGATAGCAGATTGATAGCACTCGTCAAATCCCGATTTATTGAGTTTGAAAAGAAAAATCGGGTGGCTTGCGAGTAGCCGAAAAATCCTTATCTTTTTATTCATAAGTAAAAGGTCTAACTGATTTTTGCTGATCAGTTAGACCTTTTTTATTTTGCTCTCATTTATCTGAATTTCCTGATTTTGTGCAACAAACGGCCTCTTCCGTGGCCTACAAGTGAGAGGGTCAGATTAGGTCCTGTTTGAAAAATCAGAATTAATGTGCTACATCACCAAAATAGCCACAGATGCAAGATACACAAAAGCT
>CALXGG010000048.1 GCA_944387785.1 uncultured Oscillospiraceae bacterium
CACCCGGGCGGAGGCGGTGCTGGCGGTGCGCTCCATGATGGAGGAGAAGGTGTTCGGGGACAGCGGCGCCCGGGTGGTCATCGAGGAGTACCTCACCGGCCCGGAGGTGTCCGTCCTCAGCTTCACCGACGGGGAGACCATCGTCCCCATGGTGTCCTCCATGGACCACAAGCGCTCCTATGACGGGGATGAGGGCCCCAACACCGGCGGCATGGGCACCGTGGCCCCCAACCCCTACTACACCCCGGAGATGGCCCGGCGGTGCATGGAGGAGATCTTCCTGCCCACCATCCGGGCCATGAAGGCGGAGGGCTGCCCCTTCAAGGGCTGTCTGTACTTTGGCCTTATGCTGACGGAGGACGGCCCCAAGGTCATCGAGTACAACTGCCGCTTCGGCGATCCGGAGACCCAGGTGGTGCTGCCCCTGCTGGAAGGGAGCCTGCTGGAGATCATGCTGGCCACCGCCGAGGGACGGCTCCATGAGGTGCCGGTGACGTTCCGGGACGGCGGGGCCTGCTGCGTGGTGCTGGCCTCCAAGGGCTACCCCAAGAGCTATGAAAAGGGCTATCCCATCACCCTCCCGGCCCTGGGGCCCGGGGAGGAGATCTATATCGCCGGCGCCGAGGAGAAGGACGGCCGGCTCCTCACCAGCGGCGGCCGGGTGCTGGGGGCCGTGGCCGTAGGCGGCGACCTGCCCGCCGCCGTGTCCGCCGCCTACGCCTTGGCGGACCGCATCCATTTTGACAACGCCTTCTGCCGCCGGGACATCGGCCGGCGGGCCCTGGAGGCCCTGGGAGGAGCAAAGTAAGATGGTATACCGTATCTATGTGGAAAAGCGTCCGGGCCTGAGCCCGGAGGCGGGAAGCCTCCTGGCGGACCTGCGGGGGTTCCTGGGGGTGGAGGCCCTGAAGGGGCTGCGGATCCTCAACCGCTACGACGTGGAGGGCCTCAGCCGGGAGGTCTGGGACAAGGCCCGGGACGTGGTGTTCTCTGAGCCCCAGGTGGACGTGACCTATGAGGAGACCTTCCCCATGCCCGAGGGGGCCTGGCAGGCTCTGGCGGTGGAGGCCCTGCCGGGCCAGTTTGACCAGCGGGCCGACTCCTGCGCCCAGTGCATCCAGCTGATGGCCGGCGTGGAGCGGCCCCTGGTGGCCTACGCCAAGATCTGCCTCCTGGAGGGGGATCTCACCGGGGAGGATCTGGAGAAGGTCCGCCGCTACCTCATCAACCCGGTGGAGAGCCGGGAGGCCTCCCTGGAGAAGCCGGAAACGCTGAAGCGCACCTACGAGGTGCCCCGCACCGTCCGCACCCTCACCGGCTTTACCGCCCTGGACGAGGGGGGCCTTGCCGCCCTTTTGGAGGAGCTGGGCCTTGCCATGGACCTGGATGACCTGAAGTTCCTCCAGGCCTATTTCCGGGACGACGAGCACCGGGACCCCACCATCACCGAGGTCCGGGTGGTGGATACCTACTGGTCCGACCACTGCCGCCACACCACCTTCTCCACCCATCTGGAGGACATCGCCATCGACGATCCGGCGGTGCAGGAGGCCTATGAGCGATACCTCGCCGCCCGGGTGGAGGTCTACGGTGAGGAGAAGGCGGCGGCGCGCCCCCAGACCCTCATGGACCTTGCCACCATCGGCGCCAAGACCCTGAAAAAGCGGGGCCTTCTCCCGGAGCTGGACGAGAGCGAGGAGATCAACGCCTGCTCCATCCATGTTCCCGCCCAGGTGGACGGGGAGACGGAGGACTGGCTCCTGATGTTCAAGAACGAGACCCACAACCACCCCACGGAGATCGAGCCCTTCGGCGGCGCCGCCACCTGCATCGGCGGCTGCATCCGGGATCCCCTCTCCGGCCGGGCCTATGTCCACCAGGCCATGCGCCTTACCGGCGGCGGCGACCCCCGGGTATCCTTTGCGGATACCACTCCGGGCAAGCTCCCCCAGCGTAAAATCGCCCAGACCGCCGCGGCGGGCTACTCCTCCTACGGCAACCAGATCGGCCTTGCCACCGGCCATGTGGCGGAGGTCTATCACCCCGGCTACATCGCCAAGCGCCTGGAGTGCGGCGCGGTGGTGGGGGCGGCGCCCGCCTCCCATGTCCGCCGGGAGGTGCCTGCCCCCGGGGACGTGGTGATCCTCCTGGGGGGCCGTACCGGCCGGGACGGCATCGGCGGGGCCACCGGCTCCTCCAAGAGCCACAATATGAAGTCCCTGACCACCATGGCCAGCGAGGTCCAGAAGGGCAACGCCCCCGAGGAGCGCAAGCTCCAGCGCCTGTTCCGGGACGGCAGCGTGACCCGGCTCATCAAGCGCTGCAACGACTTTGGGGCCGGCGGCGTGTCCGTGGCCATTGGCGAGCTGGCCGACGGCCTTCGTATCGACCTGGACGCCGTCCGGAAGAAGTACGACGGCCTGGACGGCACGGAGCTGGCCATCAGCGAGAGCCAGGAGCGTATGGCGGTGGTGGTGGCCCCCGGGGACGCGGAGGCCCTCATGGCCGCCGCCGCCAAGGAGAACCTGGAAGCCTACCAGGTGGCGGTGGTCACCGAGAGAGCCCGGATGGTCATGACCTGGAACGGCCAGACCATTGCCGACCTCTCCCGGGAATTCCTCAACACCAACGGCGCGGTAAAGCACGCCGCCGTTTCCGTCCCCAAGGCGGACCGCTCCGCCTGCGGCGCCCCCGCCTTCCGCTCCCTCCGGGAGATGGCCGGGAGCCTGAAGTGCGCCTCCCGCCGGGGGCTCACCGAGCGCTTCGACGGCTCCATCGGCGCGGGCAGCGTCCTCATGCCCTTCGGCGGAAAAACCCAGCGCACTCCCGCCCAGGCCATGGCGGCCCTCTTCCCGGTGCTGCCGGGCCACACCACCGACCAGGCCAGCCTCATGGCCTGGGGCTTTGACCCCGACTGGATGAGCGCCGACCCCTACACCGGGGCCCGGGCCAGCGTCATCACCTCGGTAGCCAAGATCGTGGCCGCCGGCGCGGATTACAAGAAGGCCTACCTGACCCTCCAGGAGTTCTTTGAGAAGCTGCGGCAGGAGCCCCGGCGGTGGGGCAAGCCCTTCCAGGCCCTTCTGGGGGCCCTGGACGCCCAGCTGGAGCTGGGAGCGGCGGCCATCGGCGGCAAGGACTCCATGTCCGGCTCCTTCATGGACCTGGACGTGCCCCCCACGCTGATCTCCTTTGCCATCGCCCCGGTAAAGGCCGGGGAGGTGCTGACGCCTGAGTTCAAGGAGGCGGGTCACCCGGTGTACACCGTGGGCGGCGGCGCCATGGACGACTATGCCGCCCACAAGGCCGCCTGGGATTCCTTCCGGGGCCTGTGTGCCGAGGGGAAGGTGGCGGCTGCCTGGGCCGTGGAGAACGGCGCTGCCGAGGCGGTGATGAAAATGGGCTTTGGCAACGGCATCGGCTTTGCCGCCGACAGTAACGCCGGCGCCCCCTGGTGGGGTCCCATGCCCGGCATGATCGTGGCGGAGCTCACCGAGGAGGTGTCCCTCCCCGGCTGGGAAAAGATCGGCATGACCACCGCGGAGCCGGTGGTTACCATTGGGCAGGACAGCGCCTCCCTGGAGGAGCTTCTGTCCCTGAACGACGGCGTGCTGGAGAAGGTGTACCCCACCGTGGCCGGCGAGGGCGGCGCGGCGGCGCCCATCTCCTGGGACAAGGGGGCCCCGGCGGTGCTGGCCAAGGGGATCGCCAAGCCTCTGGCGGTGATCCCCGTGTTCCCCGGCACCAACTGCGAGTACGACAGCGCCCGGGCCTGCCTGGCGGCGGGCATGGCGGCGGAGACGGTGGTGGTGCGAAACCTTACCGCCGAGAGCCTTCTGGCCTCCGCCCGGGAGCTGGAGGAGGCCATCCGGAAGGCCCAGGTGGTGTTCCTCCCCGGCGGCTTCTCCGGCGGCGACGAGCCCGACGGCTCCGCCAAGTTCATCGCCTCCTTCCTCCGCAGCCCCCGGCTCACCGACGCCATCCATGACCTCCTCAAGCACCGGGACGGCCTGATGCTGGGCGTGTGCAACGGCTTCCAGGCCCTCATCAAGCTGGGCCTGGTGCCCTACGGCGAGATCCGGCATATGGACGACGCCTGCCCCACCCTCACCTACAACACCATCGGCCGCCACCAGTCCTCCATCGTCCGCACCCGGGTCTGCACCAGCAACTCCCCCTGGCTCATGGAGACCAAGGTGGGCGAGATCTACTCCGTGCCCATCTCCCACGGCGAGGGCCGCTTCATCGCCCCGGAGGCCCTGCTGGACCGGCTGGCCGCCAACGGACAGGTGGCCACCCAGTATGTGGATCTCAATGGCGAGCCCTCCATGGATACCGCCTTCAACCCCAACGGTTCCCTCCGGGCCATCGAGGGCATCGTCAGCCCCGACGGCCGGGTCCTGGGCAAGATGGGCCACAGCGAGCGGGTGGGCGCGCAGCTCTACCGGAACGTGCCGGGGAATTACGATATGGGCCTCTTCCGCAGCGCCGTGAAATACTTTAAGTAATACAAGAGCTATGTACTTTTCTTTTGAAAAAGAAAAGTACCCAAAGAAAACTTTTGCGCGAAACTCCGTTTCGCTTATCCCTGAGGCAAGGACAAAACAAATCTATTCCCGGGCGAAAGGTATTTCGCCCGGACAAAGTTTGGATCAAACCTTTTCAAAGGTTTGCGGGGTACGGGGCAGCGCCCCGTGTACTCAGGCCCCTGCTGAACGCGAAAAGCCCGGCGCTGGCAAACTGCCAGCGCCGGGCTTGGTTTGTTTTATAGGGGTTGCACTGTCACTCCATGATATGCCGGGCGAAGGCCCGGCCCCGGTCCGCCACGCCGGGGAGCTTGACCAGGCTCCCCTTGTCGTTGGCGGTCTCCAGCAGGCAGAACCGCTCCGGGAGGTAGAAGCTCTTGTTCATATTCAGTCCGGAGATCAGCTGCCGTGCGATGATGTCGCCGCCGGAGTAGCCGGAGACGATGAGGCCGTAGAGCCGCTTGTCGTAGAACCGCTTCTGGCGGAAGAGGGCGGTGAGGCGGTTGATGAAGGCGGTAAGGTTGGCGGAGAGGGCGTCGTTATAGTTGGCGCAGAGCATCACCAGGGCGTCGCAGTCCTTCACGGCGGGAAACACCTCCTCCACCATGGGCCCCCCGTAGAAGCAGCCCCCCTTCTCCCCGAAGTGGAGGCAGGCGGTATAGCTGCACCCGATGCAGTCGGTGACGGTGCCGTTGCGCAGGCCCACCTCTTCCACCGCCACGCCGGCGGGCAGCCCCGCCTTCACCAGCTCCCACAGCGCCAGGGTGTTGCTGGTGGCGCGCACCGAGGCGTGGAGGGCCAGGACCCGCCTTACCGGCGGCGGCCCCGCCCAGCGGACCAGCCGCCCCACCAGCTCCGCGATGGCCATGCGGAAGGCGGTGGCCTCGTCGGTGCCGTGGATCTGGGCCTGGACCTGGAAGTTCCGCAGGGACCCGGTGGCCTCCACCAGGGGCCGGCCCAGAAAGGCGCAGCCCGCCAGGTTGGCGGCCAGCACCACGTCCCGGGCCACGTCCTTGGTGTACATCTCCCCCAGGGCCGTCACCACCAGGGCGGCGGTGCAGCCGGAGAGGAGCCCGCCGCTCTGCCGGAGAAGGGAGAGCATCCGGTAGCAGGAGAGGTTGCAGCCTCCCCGGTCCAGGGCCACGGCGAAGAGGAGCTTTTTCCCCCGGAGGCCCTCCATCCCCTCCTCCGGGCCCCGCCAGGCGCACCCGGGGGGCAGCAGCTCCTCCAGCAGGGCTCGGAGGGCGCCGCTTTCTTCATTTTTCGGCAGGATCACCGTCAGCGACACGGCGCACCGCCTCCTTTGGTCAGTGGATTGGAAAAGGGGTCAGGGGATGGCCCGCAGCTTTGCCTCCGTCTCCCGGAGCCGGGCCAGCAGCGCCTCCGGCAGGGACAGCCGCTCGATCTCCGGGCCGCTCTGGCCCAGCCGGTTCCGGCAGCCCATAAATACCCCCCCTAGGTATACGGAGGAGCAGTGCCACCTGCCCTCCAGGAGGAGGAGCAGGCTCAGGGCCCCGGAGCTGAGGGCCGGGGCCGCATAGGGCTTGAAGCCCAGGGAGCGCATCTCAAGGTTGGCGTGGGTGGTGAGCGCCGTCAGCTCCCGGGACAGGCCGTCGTCGTACCGGGAGAGGGAGTTTGCCACCACCAGGTCCTCCCCGTGGGGGCCGAAGGAGCGGCCGTCGGTGAGAAAGTCGGCGAAGCGGGGGTCCCGCCGGGCGTAGTAGGCGGCCCGGGCGTTCATCACCCCCAGGCCGAAGCCCTTCACCTGGTGGGGGAAAAGGCCCAGGCAGTCCAGATCCCCGGCGGCATTGCGGTTGCTCTCCAGCAGCACCGCCCGGCACAGGGGGTCCACCGGGTCGCTGACCACGCAGAAGAGGCCCTTGAAGTGCTTCTCCCGGGCCATCCGGCCGTAGAGGGCCGCCAGCTCCCGGTTCTTCTCGTACTGGGCCATCCGCACGTCCCCGGTCTTTACGTCGGTGTCCGGGACGAACCGGGAGGCGCAGAAGAGGAACACGTCGCAGTCAAAGAGGTCCTCCGGGTCCACCACCCGCACCGGCGGCAGGGCGTCGGGCTCCCCGGGGATACCGATCTGGCCCAGCTCGAATTCCCACCGCTGGGGCACGTTGGGCCGCACGTCGCAGAGACCCAGGGAGGCGATCACATCGCCCCCCATAAGCCGCAGCCCCATGGCCAGGGTGCTGCCCACGTCCCCCAGGGCCAGCAGGTTCACCCGGTACTTCCGTCCGGCGGGGAGGACGGCGGGGAAGCTGTCTCTCAGCAGCTCCTCCCACCGGGGGTGGGCGGCGTTCACCGCACGGACCCGGCCCTCCGCCGCGGCGGAGCGGAGCTCCGCCGGGATGCCGGGCACATCCTCCCCCCGGCAGAGGGCGGAGACATCCTCGCGGGCGGTAAAAAGGCCGCCGTCGGACACGGCGAAGGTCTCCCGGCCGGCAAGGGGCTCCCGGCGGAAGAGCCAGAGGATCTCCCCCGTCCCGGGAAGGGCCGGCAGGGGCTCACAGGCCAGGGGCGTTTCGCTGGCCAGGACATGGTTTTTGTAGGAATAGCAGAACATAGCGGTACCTCACAGGGCTCCGGGGCGGGCCGTCATCCGCCGATGACGATGCGGACGCTGGCCTCCAGCCGCCGGAGCATTTCCATATCGTTTTCCACATAGGCCGAAGGGGCCCGGTTCAGGTCGTAGCCCATGCAGCCCCCCTTGTCGGGGCACAGGGGCAGGCTCACCGCCTCCCCCAGGCGGCCCAGGGTCAGGTTCCGGGCGTAGAGGGAGCGGTAGGCGGTCTCCAGGGCCAGAAGGATGTCCCGGGCGTTCTCCAGGCAGCACAGGCTCAGGCGGTAGGTGGAGCCGTCGGCGCAGTCCTCGGTGAAGTCCGGGGCGGCGTAGGGGAAGATGCGGTTGATCCCCGGCTGGAGCCGCCCGGCGATGGGCTGGGGGCGGCGGACAGTGTCGCCGCCGATGAAGGGATAGAGGGTGGACTCCACGAAGCGCATCCGGAGATTGGGCAGGTAGTACACGCTGTCCACGCTGCACCCCATCTGGGCCATGAGATCCCGGCCCATGCCGGTGAGGTAGCCCACCAGCACCTGGCGGATGGGGGTGCCGTTCTCCCGCAGGAGGGGGACGATCCGCTTGAGGCGCTTGCCGTCGTGGAGCATGTCGTCCACCAGGATGACGGGGCGGCCGAAGGCGTGGATGGTCCGGGCCTGGTCGGCCAGGGGGGAGTAGTAGGGGTAGGCCTCGATGGCGTAGGCGCTGAGGTCCGGCTCGTAGACCTTGTCGGTGTGGAGGGTCTTGGTGACGGTGTTGGGCACCGCCACCCCCCGGAGGATGCTGCCGAAGGGCACGCAGATGCAGGGGCCCAGCTTCCGCTCCTCGGACTGCTCCGGGGGCACGCCGTTGCAGGCGGCGATCCGGTGGAGGAGCCGGCGGTGGGTCACCGCCGCGGAGATGGACAGCACCAGGGAGCCGGGATACAGGCCGGTAAGGGCCTTCTGGAGCCGCCGGTGGGAGCGGGAGATGGCGGAGAGGACCCGGCTGTCGGAGGAGAGGGGGGATTTGAGGGCGGTCTCCACGTTCCGGGAGAGGACGATGGGCCGGCGCATGTCCACCGCCAGCAGGTCCCGCCGGCCCCCGGCGGGAGCGGGCAGGAAGCCCTGGAGGGCCAGCAGCTCCCCCACCCAGGGGGCGGAGGGGCACTCCGTCAGGGGGCACCAGAGGGCGTAGGACAGCTCCTGGCCCAGGCCCAGGGCCAGCACCTCGGTGAGGAGCAGCTGGCCCAGCTCCTCCTGGCTCTCCCCCCGGGGCACCAGGAGGCCGCTGATAAGGAGGCAGCGGCCCCCGGCGTTCTGCCGGACGAAGCCGGACAGCTCGCTGCTGCCCAGCCGGGGCAGCAGCTGGGAGGACTCCAGGCACTGGAACACCGCCAGGCCCAGCACCTCCCCCTGCTCCTCCCGGCGCAGCAGGCACAGCCGGTCGCCGGTGCGGCCCAGGGCCCGCAGCAGGGCGTCGGCTCCCTGGGGGGCGGGGCAGAGGCGGCCGGCCGCCTCCCGCTCCTCCTCCCCCAGGACCACGGGCCAGGAGAAGCTCAGGCCCTCCCGGCGCAGCAGGGGCTTGTCCGGAGGCTCCCGGAGGTAAAGGCCGTGGAGGTAGATGAACTCCTGGGCCACAGGGTCGATCAGGTTGGCGATGTCCCGGCCCTGGTCGATGGCGTCCCGGATAAGGGTGGAGCTGATCTCCTCCAGCTGGGCGGGGAGGGCCAGCTCCGTCACCCGGCCGGCGATGGGGGAGGTGTCGGCGGCGGGGGCCGAGGGCCGGCGGAAGAGGATGTGGTCAAAGCCGTGGATGGAGCCGGGGACGGGGTCCTGGCGGTAGGCGGAGGCGTTTGCCACCACGTCGCTGCCCGCCACGATGGCCACGTCCCGGCCGGGGAAGGCCCGGCGCAGGGCGGTGAGGCACGGGGGGCTGGCCAGGTTCACCGGGAAATTTTCCGGGAAGAGGTGGACGTGGAACTCGTCGGCCACGGAGATGGCGGCCAGCCGCCGGCGGATCCGGTGGGGCTGGGTCTTTTTGCTCCAGGAGAACTCGTCGATGGCCAGCATCACCTCGTAGCCCAGGTCCCGGATGGCCCGGACGATGCCCTTGTGGGAGAGGGTGAAGGGGTCGAAGGTGCCGGGGAAGAAGGCCACCGGCCGGGGCGCCTCGAAGCGGAAGCCCCCGTGGAGGATCTCCTGCTGGATGAGGAAGCGGTACAGCCCTCCCAGCAGGGCGCAGCGGTAGAAGAAGGTCAGCTCGTCGCCGCTGTCGCCGCCGGTGAGGGAGAGGATCTTTTTCAGGGTCAGGAGGAAGGCCCGGCGCTTGTCGTGGCGCTCCATGACGGCGGAGCCGAACACCCGGGCTCCCAGGACATACATGGCCTCCTGGCGGACCTCCCCCCGGAAGCCGGCCAGGCCCTTGAGGAGCATGCCCAGGAGCCGCTCCCGCCGGGCGCGGTAGACGCCGTCCTCCTCCGGGAACCGCTCCCGGTAGCCGCCGTAGTGCTCGCAGGCCACGCCCACGGTGTCCAATGCGGCAGACACCACCCGGTCGTTGGAGGAGCACAGGGCCTTCTGCAGCTCCCCCAGCAGCTCGTCCAGCTGGGCGGGGGGCAGCCACAGGCAGAACTGGCCCAGGTAGCCGGGGATGTACTGGGAAAACTCCTGCTGGTCGATCTCCAGGCCCCGTGTCAGCTCCACGGCCACCTCGTTGCGCTCCCCGGCGGTGAGAAGGGGGGCGATATTCAGCAGGGCGGCGCCGGCGGTGTGGCGCACCGTCACCCGGTCGCTGACCTTGATAAGGTTGGTGAGGTGGGTGGCGATGTGGAGCAGGCGGCCGCCGTCCCGCCGGGCGGAGCGCTCCAGCAGGCGGATGTTGGCCTCCTTGAGGATCCAGGGGGTGGCGGTTTTCAGGTTGTCCAGGAAGATGGCGGAGATGTCCTCCTCGGAGAGGGGGTCCGCCGTCCCGCCGGTGAGGTCCGCCAGGGCCAGCTGCCGCAGCAGGGCCAGGGAGCGGCTGTCGGCGCAGGGCACCGCCTGGAGGGCGTGGAGGATGATGTCCCGGACGCTGAGGCGGCGGCCCAGGTAGTCCAGCAGCAGCACCGCCGCGGCGCGGACGGTCACATCCTCCCGGCGGGAGAGGGTCTGGGCGAAATCCAGCAGGTCGTACTGCTGCCGGGAGGAGCAGATCTCCAGGGGCAGGGCGGTGGCGGTCTCCAGCAGCTGGAAGGCGGTGCCGTCGTCCAGCCGCTCGGGGCGGCGGTAGTAGCGCAGCAGCTCCGCCATGAAGGCGTCCCGCCGCTCCGGCCCGCACTTCTCCAGCAGGGAGTTGACCACCATCTTCAAAGTGAAGTTGATCCACCGCTTGTGCTGGTCCATGAGCTTGTGGTCGGGGCTGATGATCCTGCCCAGGTACAGCCGCCACTGGTCCATGTCGGTGACGGCCCGGCTGTCGGGGACGTAGTCGGCGGGCCGCTCCTTGGCGTAGCCGGCGTGGAAGTGGGCGATGATCTCCCCCATGAGGGCCGCCGCCTGGCGGCGGATGTCGCCTTCCCGGTGCATGAGGAGCTCATAGAGGAAGCTGAGGGTCTCGATCTTCTGGGGGATGCTCAGGTAGACGCTGTAGGAGGCGATGACCCCCAGCCGGGCCCGCAGCCGCTTCCAGCTGGTCTCCCCCCGGGCCTGCTCCAGGAAGGCGGCGAAGCCCCGCTGGTCGGTGAGGCGGCCCATGAGGGCGATGTTGTGGGCCACGGCCCGGTGCTTGAGGGCCGCCACCGCCTCCTCCGGCCCCATGAGGGCCACGTCCCGGGGGGGAGGCGGCGGGGCGAAGCCGCCGGAGAGGGCGGTGTCCACCCCCAGGGACAGCATGTAGTTCTCAAAGTCCCGGAGCTTGGCGTAGACGAAGGTGTAGCGGGTGCGCTTGGCCTCGGTGACGTTGTCCAGCTTGGCAAGGATCACGTCAAAGGCCTCGGAAAGGGTGGAGATGCGGGTGATCTCCCGGCCGTCCTTCCCCCGCTCCTGCTTCACCCGGAAGTCGGCGTAAATGAGGATCAGGGACTCCACCGACAGGTAGTCCAGCTCCAGGTCCCACACGGAGTGGTTGGCGGCCACATAGCCGATGTCCGCCATATGGCGGCGGCGGAACCACAGGTCGGTGTAGTGGTAGTGGAGGTAGGGCACCCGCTCCCCGGCCCGGCAGCCGAACTTGCCGATGTCGTGGCCGGCGGCGCTGGCGGACACCAGGGCCAGGTCCACATCGGCCCCCGCCCGCTTCAGGTCCCGGGCCACGGACAGGGCCACGAAGTGGACCCCGGCGATGTGCTCCAGGGTGCGGAAGGGGGTGGCCTCCAGGCCCAGGCGCATCATTTCATATATATATTCCCGCCGGCAGCTGCGCTCGAACTGGCGGAAGCTGTCCCGGTGGGGGCTGTCCGCCACCTCCTCCTCCCCGGGCAGGTCGATCTGCCACAGGGGGTCGGGGGGCAGGAGGGCCCGCTCCGCGTCCAGCAGCACCTGGAGCAGGGCCAGGAAGAACACCGCCCCGGCGCCGTGGCGGGCTCGGCGCTCCTCGTTGGCGGGGTCGGGGAACATGGTCCCCCGGGCGAAGTCGTAGGTAAAGAGGAGCCAGCCCTCCTCCGGCTCCGGGGCCAGGGCGCACAGGTCCTCCCGGCACAGGGCCAGCACGTCGGCGCAGCGCAGGCGGCTGCCGCCGTAGAGGGGGACGAAGCGCTGGATGTAGTTTTGCTCCTCCAGCAGGGCGGCCAGGGCCTCCCGGCAGCCGGCCATCCAGCAGGCGGCGGGACGGGCGGCGAGGCGGCGCCGGAGGCCGGCGTTCATCTGACGGATCCGTTTTCGGTTCATGGCGGCGGGCTCCTTTCCCTGGGGCGGCGAAACGCCTTTTCTGTTATTATGCACCAACCCCGGCCGATGCGCAAGAAAGAGTTGCGCCGCCGCCCCGGGGACTTTCTTTCCCGGCCCCCGGCGGCGGACGGCCCCCGGCGGGGCTTTACATACCGCCCCGCCGCTCCCCTCTTTGCTCCCCCATGGATTTAACTTTTGGGCATATTTCCGGGAAATGGTTCGTAAAATACCAGTGTTACCGGCAAAAATGCCGCTTTTTTTCCGAAACGCTGATTTTACGCCGATTTAACAGAAGCGGGGTTTCTGATTTTACGGGGCTTTTGTATGCTGATACCGTTCCCAAGGACAAAACAACCAATAAGGAAAGGATCATTCCATATGAAAAAGTTTCTTGCGCTTCTGATGGCCGCCACTTTGATGATGGCCGTCCTGGCCGGCTGCGGCGGCACCAACAACGGCGGCAGCAACGCCGGCAACGACACCAACAACAGCGCTGCCAACAACACCGGCGCCGAGGACAACACCGGCGACACCGCCGCCCTCTCCGGCACCGTGAACACCGACGGCTCCACCTCCATGAAGGACGTGATGGGCGTCCTCACCGAGACCTATAAGGAGATCCAGAAGGACGTCACCGTCAACTACTCCGGCACCGGCTCCGGCGCGGGCATCGAGGCGGTGCTGGCCGGCAACGTGGACATTGGCCTGAGCAGCCGGGCCCTGAAGCCTGAGGAGGAGGAGAAGGGCGCCGTGGGCCACACCGTGGCGCTGGACGGCGTGGCCGTGGTGGTCAACCCCGCCAACGGCGTGGAGGACCTGACCGTGGAGCAGATCGCCCAGATCTTCACCGGCGAAATCACCAACTGGAGTGAGCTGGGCGGCGAGGACGCCGCCATCGCGGTCCTGGGCCGTGAGGACGGCTCCGGCACCCGCAGCGCCTTCGAGGAGATCGTGGGCGTGGACGGCGCGTGCCAGTACACCAACGAGTACAGCTCCACCGGCGACGTCATCGGCAACGTGGCCTCCAACCCCAACGCCATCGGCTACGCCTCCCTGTCCGCTGTGGACGACACCGTGAAGGCCGTGAAGGTGGGCGGCGTGGCGTGCTCCGAGGCCACCATCAAGGACGGCTCCTACCAGATCCAGCGCCCCTTCCTGATGGTCACCCTGGAGGGCGCTGAGCTCTCCGCCGCCGCTGAGGACTTCCTCAATTACGCCACCAGCGCGGACGTGGCCGAGTACATCGCCGCCGCCGGCGCCGTGGCCCCCTGATCCCGATACCGACCGTGATTGACAGGCAAGACACGCCCGGCGACGGACGTGTCTTGCCCTGTCCACATCCGATGGAAAGGCTGGTTTGATCCTATGAAAGACGCGCAACATCTGACGCTGCCCCGGGAGGACGCCGGCTCGTCCCCCCGGAAAGGCGGGGCCTCCCGGCGCAGGCCGGGCGGCGGCCTGCGGAGGGCCGAGGCGGTGATGCAGGGGGTGTTCCTGGTCTGCGGCCTCATCGCCGTGGCCTTCGTGCTGCTCATCAGCATCTATCTCATTATCTCCGGCATCCCGGCCATCCGGGAGGTGGGGCTTATCAACTTCCTGTTCGGCGGCACCTGGTCCGCCCGGAACGACCAGTACGGCATCCTGGCCATGATCCTTACCTCTGTCTACGGCACCGCCGGGGCCATCGTCATCGGCGTGCCCATCGGCTTTCTCACCGCCGTGTTCCTGGCCAAGGTGGCCCCGGCCTGGCTGGTGCGGCTGATCCGCCCCGCCGTGGAGCTGCTGGCGGGCATCCCCTCCGTGGTCTACGGCCTGGTGGGCATGATGGTGCTGGTGCCCTGGATCCGCACCACCTTCAATCTCCCCGCCGGCGACAGCCTCTTTGCCGCCATCATCGTCCTGGCGGTGATGATCCTGCCCTCCATCATCTCCGTGTCGGAGACCGCCCTCCAGGCGGTGCCCAAGGAGTA
>CALXGG010000049.1 GCA_944387785.1 uncultured Oscillospiraceae bacterium
AAGGTGGTGTTGATCCGCTGGCGGAGCTTGATGATCTCCGAGCGCATCTGGTTGCGGAGCTTGGCGTCCAGGTTGCTCAGCGGCTCGTCCATAAGGAACACCTGGGGCTCCCGGACGATGGCGCGGCCGATGGCCACCCGCTGGCGCTGGCCGCCGGAGAGGGCCTTGGGCTTGCGCCGCAGCAGCTCCGAGATATCCAGGATCTCCGCCGCCTCCCGCACCTTCTGGTCGATGACCCGCTTGGGGAACTTCCGCAGCTTCAGGCCATAGGCGATGTTGTCGTAGACCGTCATGTGGGGGTAGAGGGCGTAGTTCTGGAACACCATGGCGATGTCGCGGTCCTTGGGCGGGACCCGGTTGACCAGCACATCGTTGATGTAGATCTCCCCTTCGGTGATCTCCTCCAGGCCCGCCACCATCCGCAGCGTGGTGGACTTGCCGCAGCCGGAGGGGCCCACCAGCACGATGAACTCCTTGTCCGCGATCTCCAGGTTGAACTCCTGGACCGCCACCACGTTGCCGTCATATATCTTTTTCACATTCCGTAAGCTCAGGTTTGCCATGGGCTACTCTCCTCCGGCTTTTTTCTCATATTCCCGCTCCAGGCGCTCCTCCCGGCGCTGCTCGATCGCCGCCTCCACCTTCTCCGGCACCGCCTTCTTCACCTTCCGGTAGGTCCGGACGAGGCACCGCACCGCGATCACCGCGGCGAAGGTCATAGGGCACAGGGCAAAGAGCACGCAGAGGATCAGCAGCAGGGCGGCGTAGTCCTCCGTCAGGCGGGCGGCGTTCTCCCAATGGGGATAGATCACCCCGTTGACGCGCATGGACCGCTGGCCGAAG
Source organism: uncultured Oscillospiraceae bacterium (assembly GCA_944387785.1). Taxonomy (GTDB): domain Bacteria; phylum Bacillota; class Clostridia; order Oscillospirales; family Oscillospiraceae; genus Pelethomonas. The sequence goes on from CALXGG010000049.1 coordinate 844, forward strand.
CTGCCGATCACCGACAGCAGATGGCCCAGGGAGTAGCGGCTGCTGTTTTCCACCGTGTCCGCCGTCTCGGCGGGGAACTTCTCCTGGACCACGCCCAGGGCAAAGCCGGTGATGGGGTCCGGCAGGATGATCTCATAGCAGCTGATGGTGGTGGTGTCCGCCAGGCGCTTGAGGGCGGAATAGGACATAAAGAGGCCCGCCTCGCCGCTGTACGCCTGCCGGGTGGCGAAGTCCGTCTCCCGGGAGATGACGCCGGAGACCACAAAGGGCTGGCCGTTGATGCTCAGGGTCATGCCCGTCAGCTCCACCCCGCCGAACAGCCGCCAGGCCAGCGTCTCATCCAGTACCACCAGGTCGTCCATCAGGTCGTCGGAGGAGATGTAGGAGCCGCTGCGCAGGGGAAGGGGATGGAAGTAGAAGAACTCGCCCCCCACGGCCACCGCCTCCGCCTGGACGCTGCCGCTGTTGTCGCTGCTGACGGTGACGGCGGCGCTGGTGCTGTACGCGTCGATATAGAGGCTGCCGTTTTCCGGAGCCTCCAGGGACTGCTCCACCAGCTTGGCGTCCAGGGCCTGCCGGAAGGCGAGGATATCGCTCTCCTCCTTCCCCTGTCCCACGGGGAAGTAGGTGGCGGTCTGGGCGAAGCGCATGTCGCTCTCCCCCCGGAAGGCCTCCGCCCGGCGCAGGTCCCCCAGGGTGTTGCTGACCATCCCCAGCCCCACGGCGGAGGCCAGGGAGGCCGCCACCAGCACCACGTTCAGCACCAGCAGGAACCACTGCTTGAAGCCGAAGCCCCGCAGCACGCCGGCAAGGCGGCCGAAAAACGCCCGGGCCCTCATTGGTTCTCCACCAGCCGCACCAGGGTGCCCGCGTCCAGAGGCTTGCTGGAGGTGGTGATCACATAGTCGCCCTGGGCAAGGCCTGTGACGGCGGCGCTGGTGTCATCCTCCGCCAGTACCTGCACATCCACGCGGGTGGCCACATAGCGGTTGCCCAGGGGGCTGCTCTTGGCCGTCACCACCAGGACGAAGTGGCCGTTGGTGTCCTCCCGGAGGGCGCTCTTGGGGATGATGCTGTCATAGTTGGCGCTGCGCTGGCCGATGGAGAGGCTGATATTGGTGCCCGCGTCGATCTCGCCGGTGATGCGGAACACCAGCAGCTTGCCCTGGCCCGGCTTGTCGGGATCGGAGGCAATGGTCTCCAGGGTGGCCTGGATATCGCTGCCCCAGTAATAGTTGGTCACGTCGGCGGTATCCCCCACCTTCACCTGCTTGGCCTGCTCATTGGTCACCGGGATCTTGATGGTGTAGCCCCGGTCCACCACGTCGATGACGGCCATGGGGGAGCCGGCAGTGGTCTCCTTGCCGGCGGAGACGTTGATGGCGCTGACGGTGCCGGACACATTGGCGGTGATCTCCGTGGAGACGGCCTCCTTCTGGTACTTGTCCACCAGCTGCTGCTGCTTCTCGATCTGCAGCCGGGCGGACTGGAGGTCCAGGTCGTTGAGCTGCTTGTCGATGTCCTTGCCGCTGAGGGCGTCCTCCAGCTCCCGCTCCTTGGTCTCCACCGTGGTGACCGCCTCGTCGTAGATGGTCTTCATGGACTCCAGCGTGGCCAGCTCCTCCGTCAGGGTGGTGACCAGGGCGTCCTGCTGCCGCTTGGCGGCCTCGTAGCTCTTGATCTGGTTCTTCACGCCCTCCATCTGGCTGTCCAGCTGGGTCAGGGTGGCGTTGGCCGCCTGGAGCTGCTGGTTGGCCGCCATCATCTCGCTGCTGGCGCTGTTGATCTTGGCCTGGATGGCCGCCCGCTGGGCGTTGACGTCGGAGGTGGCGTTGTTGGCGTCCTCCAGCAGCCGGTCGTAGGTCTGCTGGCTGTCGGCCACAAGCGTCTCTGACTTGCTGATGGCCTCGAAGGCCGTCTTGTATTTCGTATAGGTCGTATTGCCTTCAGCGGAGCCGGCGGTGATATATGCCTGCATATACTGCTTGAAATTGCTCTCGTTGGCATTGGGGTAGGTAGTCAGCACATACTGTTTGAATTCCTCGTATGTGGCGCCATAGGCCAGCTTGTCGCTCTCCAGCTGGCTCTTGGCCGCGGCCAGGGCCGCCCGGGCATCCTCCAGCTTGCGCTGCATGTCGATGCTGCCGGTGGTGTCCAGCTCGCTGAGCTGCTTCTGGTAATCCGAGATCGTGGTCTGGAGGGTGGATACCTTGCTCTTGAGCTCCGTCACCGCCGTCTGGGCCGCCTGGTAATCGCTGTTGTCCGCGATGGCGGCGTTGAGCTCCTCCAGGATCAGGCCCAGCTGGGTGACCTCGTTCTTGGCGGTGGCTAGGTCTCCTTTTTTGTAGGAAATGTCCGCGTCGGTGACCTTGTTGGCATCCCGGCGGGCAATGGCCTTCTCCAGATCCTCCCGGATGACCTGGAGGCTGCGGTCATTCTGGGCGTAGGTCTTGGACAGCTCCAGGACCTGCTTCTGGTAATTGATCTTCAGGGTGGACAGCTGATCCTGGGCATCCCTGAGCTCCTGGCTCTCGACGTCCCCCAGGACGAACAGCAGGTCCCCCTGGCTGACGCTGTCCCCCACCTTCACGCAGACGGAGCGGACCTCCCGGGTCTGGTTGAGGATGACCTCGTACTTCTCATTGGCGGAGATGGTCCCGCTGCCCCGGATCTTGGCGTTGATGGTGCCGGAGCTGACCATGCCGGTGGCCACCTCGGGCAGGGAGCGGTTCATGATGGTGTTGGAAAAAAAGGTCAGCACCAGCAGCACCGCCAGAAACACGATGGCGACGGTCTTGATAAGCTCCCTCTTCTTGGATTTTTGTGCTTCCATTGGCTCTCTTCCTTTCACACGGATATGCTCGGCTCAGGCTCAGCCCTTGACAGAGCCCTGATGAGCGATGCCCTCCACCAGGTAGTCCTCCCCGTGGAGGAACAGCAGCAGGCAGGGCACCATGTAGATGGTGGCGATGGCGAAGGCCAGGCCCACCTCGTTGGCGTTGATGGTGGACAGGTATACCGACAGGGGCTGCTTGGCCGCGTCCTGCAGCAGGACGATGGGCTGCTCCACCATGTTCCAGTAGTCGATGAATACCAGGATCGCGATGGAGTAGAGCGCGCTGCGGCACTGGGGCAGGCAGATGTCCTTGAAGATCTGCCACTCGCTGGACCCGTCCAGCTTGGCCGCCTCGATGAGGGAGGCGGGGATCCGGCGCATGAACTTGGTCAGCAGGAACACGGAAAAGGGGGCGAACATCCCGGGGAAAATGATGGCCCAGCGGGTGTTGAGGATCCCCAGCCAGCTGCTGACCAGGTAGTTGGGCACCAGGGTGACCTGATAGGGCATAAGCATCAGGATCACATAGAAGAAAAACAGGAAGCTGCGCAGCTTCCCCCGCCAGCGGGTGAAGCTGTACGCGGTGATGGAGGCCACCCCCACCTGCAGCAGCACGATGGGCACCACCAGGATCACCGAGTTCCAGAATTTCAGCAGGTAGTCGGGGCTCTTGATGAGGACGGTGATGTACTGGGAAAAACTCACCTTGTCCGGGATGAACTTCAGGTTCACCATGCTGGAGATATAGCTGTTGGCGCTGCCGGCGGCGCTGGAGAACACCTTGCCGTAGTTGGCGCTGATCTCGCTCTGGGTCATAAAAGAGTTGGTGATGGTCAGCACCGTGGGCATCAGGAAGGCAAAGGCGAAAAAGGCCGCCACCAGGGTCAGGATCCCCCGGCCGAGATAATGGTTCTTCTTCATCCTTCCACATCCTTTCCGAAGGCGTCCTCCGCCCTGAACAGCAGGATGATGAGTACCACCATCACCAAAGCCAGCAGCACCGCCGCCGCGGACATCTTCTGGAAGTCCTGGCCCTGGAAGGTGTTGTTCATGAAGTGCTGCATCATGTACAGCCCGATATAGGGGTAGTTCCCGGTGAGCAGGTAGATCTCCCGGAACACCTTGAAGGAGCTGATGATGGAGAGGATGGTCACGAACAGCACCGTGGGGGAGAGGTAGCGCAGCTTGATGTTGAAGAACTTATGGGCGGGGGAGGCCCCCTCCACGTCCGCCACCTCCAGAAGCTCCTTGGGGATGTTGTTCAGGGCCGCCATGAAAAGGATCATGTTATAGCCCAGGTTCTTCCACAGGAAGAGGATGATGATGACCACCTGGCAGTAGGGGGAGTTGAGCCAGTCCACCGGGGATATGCCGAAGGCGGACAGGATGCCGTTGAGGGTGCCGTTATAATGGAACACCACCTGCCAGATCAGCACCACCGAGGCCACCGGCACCATCATGGGGCTGAGGAAAAAGGTCCGCAGCCAGCTCTTTCCGGGGATCCGGCACTCCAGGATCAGCGCCAGGCCCAGGGACAGCACAACAGCAAGAGGCACCGCTACGACGGAAAACGTAGCGGTGTTCTTGGCGGCCGTCTGGAAGGACGAGTTCTTCAGGACAGAAATAAAGTTGTCCAGGAACACGAACTCCGGGTTGATGGGGCTCCGGATCACCGAATAATACACCACCACCAGGAAGGGGACGATGAAAAACACCGATACCCCCAGAAGGCTTGGCCCCATAAAGGCCATGCTGTGCATCACGTCCCGGATCCGCTCGTTGCTCACGTCCCACGCCCGCCGGGCAGCCTTGCCCGGCGGACGCAGACGCGCTTCCTTTTTCAGACGTATCCTCTTGTTATCTCTGCTCATTGACATACAGGGTCACGCGGTCCTGGATCTGCTTGGCGGTATCCTGGACGTTCTTGTCGCCGTTGAAGTAGCCGCCGGCCACCTCGTTGATGATCTTGAAGATGTTCTCATCATAGCTGTACACCGAGTCGATGGCGTTGTAGAGGGCCATGAACCTGTCATACTGCTCCTGGGTGGTGGCGTAGACGTTCACCTCCGTGGCCTCGCCGTTGCCGCTGCCGATGTAGTAGGTGTACTTGGGCACCTCGATGGGCTGGCCGTTCTCATCCAGGACCTGGTTGCCGTTTTGGTCCAGCTGGTACTCCTTCTTCATAGCCTGGGCCGCCATCTTGTCAAAGTCAGACTTGTTGGTGGGGAACTCATAGGTGTAGCGCAGGTCCTCCTCGTTCGTGGCGGTGGGCAGGAGGTATTCCCGCAGGAAGGACCAGGCGCCCTCCTTGTCCTTGCAGGTGCTGGACATGGCGAAGCCGGCGCCGGGGGTGAAGCTGCTGCCAACGCCGCCGTCCTCCCGGGGATAGCCCACAAAGGAATAGTCGCCGCCGAACACCGTCTCAAATGTCTGGAGGCTGTCGCTCAAGTCATAGAGATAGGCCTGCAGCAGCATCTGCTTGCCGTTCATGACCCGGGTGTTGTCGTCCTCGTACTCGTCCCAGTCCACATTGTTCCAGTCGTACTCCAGGGGGAAGCTGTTGCAGAACTCCAGCAGGGAGATGAATCCCTCGGAATCAAAGGAACACAGGCCGGTGTTCCAGTCCACGAAGCTGTCCATGTTCAGCGCCAGCACCGTACTGAGCATGCCGGCCTTGGTGTCGCCCTCGCCGAAGATGGTACAGCCCTCGGGCATGGTGGCCAGCGCCGCCTTCAGGTCATCCAGGGTCCAGTTCATCCGGTCGCCCACCACCTTGGTGGCGCCTACCACGGACCGGACGGAGAAGGTGCTGAAGATCTGGTAGAGCTTGCCCTCCTGCTCCGCGGCCTTGAACACGTTCTCCATAACGGCGGCCCGGCCCAGGTCAGCGTCGTTCTCGATAAAGGGCCACAGGTCCTCCAGAAGGCCCTTGCCGCCGTACTGCCGGATGGGCAGGCCGCTGACGTTCATGATGTCGGGGACATTGCCGGCGGCGATCTCAGTATTCAGCTTGGTGAGGCCCGCCTGGTAATCGTCGGTGGTATTGAACTCGGAGTAGTCCTTGATCTCGATGCGGTACTTGTCGCTCTTTTTATTGAACTCGATGATCTTGTTGCGCTCATCGTAGCCCAGATACTGGGTGGCGTAGGTGAGGATGGTCTTGTCCTTCAGCACGGAGGCATCCGTCTCCGTCAGGATCGCCAGCTCCATTGTCATGCTGCCGCTGTCATTGTTCCTGTTGCGGGTCATGGCCACTATCCGGCCATCCTCCAGGAAGGTGAAGAACATCAGGTCGTTCTTGTTGATGTCGGAGGCGCTCCAGCTCAGGAGCTTCTCCCCGGCGCCGGTCTCCTTATTGTGGCCATAGAGGGAGTCGCCGTTGTCATAGTAAAAGATGTACTTCTGGCTGCCGGTATAGATGTTGCCACCATTGGGAGGCAGGGGATATTCCGCGCCCCAGCCCTTGGCGGCCTTGTCGATGGTGCGCAGCACCTGTCCGTTCTCCTCGGTCCAGACGTTCATGCCCACCGTGCCGTCGCCCAGCAGGGTCAACTGGCCCCAAAGGTCATCTCCCTCAATGGTGAAGAGGATATTCAAGCTCTGATCCATCACCGTGATCTTCGTCTCATTGGTGGTGTCGCTGTAAGAGGAGGAAAGGACAATGAGGCTGCCCTCGGGATCCAGCGCCACGCTCTGGATATAATCGGCCCCCAGCTTCTCCTGCATGCCGGTGGTGTCGATGCGGGTGATCTCGCTGCCGGTGGAATCCAGCTGCCGGAGGATCTGGAGGTTGGTGCTCTCGGAGGGATAGTCCCACATATTGTCCGTTTCAGGATCGAAATCCGCAGGCAGATCGAAGGTGTTGTAATACACATCCTCCGTCACCCACAGCGTGCCGTCGGCGCCGCCGCGGATGTTGCTGATGCCGGCGTTCCCCTCCGCCCCCTCGGGGATGGGGGAGGGCTCATAGTTCTCCAGCTCCGCCGCCTGCCCGCCCTCCAGCGGGATCCGGAAAATGCCGTTCCGGTACTCGTAGTTGGGGTAGGACTCACCGGTGGCGGGGTCGATATAGGGCTCCGTCTCCGTGCGGATCTCGGCCACCACATAGACGTTCTGCCCGTCGCAGTAGCCGCTGTTTATGTACTCGGTATCCAGCTCAAAATCCACAAATTTCGGCACATAGATGGTGCCGCTGAGCTGTTCGTCGTCGTTGCCGCCGCAGGCCGCCAGCCCCAGCGCCATGCACAGCGCCAGCAGCAGCGCCGCCGCTCTCTTCCCGTACTGTCTCATCACATGTCCTCCTTGTTCTCATGGGCCGGCCGGTCCCACCGGGGCAAAACGGCCGTCCCGGGATCTGCGGGGAGGGGCGTCTCCCTCCCGGATGGAACGCCATGGCTCTCCTCTACTGGCAAAGACGGAAACCACAGTCAGAAAGTTCCTCCGTTTCCCTTCCCATTGTAGCTTCCCGTGCATCATTTTTGCATCTTTTCCGCATACCATTTGTTTTATTTCTCTTTAAGAATGTATTAAGGCCAGAGGCGCATTTCTGTGCCTCCGGCCTTATCCGTCCGGTCCTTATTCCACGGTCACCGACTTGGCCAGATTCCGGGGCTTGTCGATGTCACAGCCCCGCATCAACGCCACATAGTAGGCGAACAGCTGCAAAGGCACCACTCCCAGAGAGGGCAGCAGCAGGGGGTGGATCTCCGGGATGGTGATGACGCCGTTGGCGGTCTTCCCCATCTCCTCCCCGTGGTCCCGGGTGGTGAGGGCCAGCACGTCGCCGCCCCGGGCCTTCACCTCCACGATGTTGCTCATGGCCTTGTCGAAGAGCTTGGCGTAGGTCCCCAGGGCCACCACCAGGGTCCCCTCCTCGATGAGGCTGATGGTGCCGTGCTTGAGCTCGCCGGAGGCATAGGCCTCGGAGTGGATGTAGGAGATCTCCTTGAGCTTCAGGGAGCCCTCCAGCCCCAGGGCGTAGTCCACGTTCCGGCCGATGAAGAACACGCTGTTGTGGTTGAAGTACTGGCTGGCAAAGTACTGGATGTCGTCCTTGTCCGAGAGGATCTCCTCCATCTTCCCCGGCAGCAGCAGCATCTCCCGGAGGATGGAGCGGTACTCCTCCTCCTCCATAGTGCCCAGCAGCCGGGCCAGATACAGCCCCAGCAGGTTCAGTACCGCCAACTGGGTGGAGTAGGCCTTGGTGGTGGCCACCGCGATCTCCGGCCCCGCCCAGGTGTAGAGCACCTGGTCCGATTCCCGGGCGATGGAGGAGCCCACCACATTGACGATGGAGAGGATGGTCCCCCCCAGCCGCTTGGCCTCCCGCAGGGCCGCCATGGTGTCCAGGGTCTCCCCGGACTGGCTGATGACGATGACCAGGGTCCTGTCGTCCACGATGGGGTCCATGTACCGGAACTCCGAGGCCAGAGCCACCTCCACCGGGATGCGGAGGATCCGCTCCAGGTTGTACTTGCCCACCATCCCCACATGGTAGGAGGAGCCGCAGGCCACGATGTACAGCTTGCGCACGCCGCGCAGGTAGTCCTCCGTAAGGCTGAAGTCCTCCAAAAACACCTGCCCGTCCCGGATCCGGGGGAAAATGGCCCGGCGCATGGCCTCCGGCTGCTCCATGATCTCCTTGAACATGAAGTGCTCATAGCCGCCCTTCTCCGCCGCGTCCACCTCCCAGTCCACATGGGAGATCTCCTTCTCCACCGGCTGCATCAGGTGGTTGTAGCACTGGATGCCGTCCTTGGTCAGCACCGCCACCTCGCCGTCGTCCATGTACCCCACGTCCCGGGTGTGGCGGAGGATGGCGGTGACGTCGCTGGCCAGGAAGCTGCACCCCTCGCCGTAGCCCAGGATCAGCGGGCTGTCCTTGCGCACAGCGATCAGCTGGTCCGGCGCGTCGGCGCAGATGATGCCCAGGGCGTAGGCCCCCTGGATCCGGCGCAGCACCCGGCCCACCGCCTCCAGGATGCCCACCTGGTCCGTTTCGCAGAAATACTCGATGAGCTGGGCCACCACCTCGGTGTCCGTCTCCGAGGTGAAGGGCACCCCCTGGTCCTGCAGGAAGGCCTTGAGCTCCGCGTAGTTCTCGATGATGCCGTTGTGGACCACCGCGATGCGGCCGCTGCGGCTGACCTGGGGATGGGAGTTGATGTCCGAGGGCGCGCCGTGGGTGGCCCAGCGGGTGTGGCCCACGCCGATGGCGCCCTCCACCGCCGCGCCCCCCTGGAGCATGTCGCTGAGGACCTGCAGCCGTCCCTTGGCTTTGTACACCGAGAGCTTCCGGTCCCGCCCGGAGTATACCGCCACGCCGGCGGAGTCATAGCCCCGGTACTCCAGCCTGCTCAGGCCGTCCAGCAAAATGGGGGCCGCCTGCTCCTGGCCCACATATCCAACGATTCCACACATATGGTATGATTCCTCCTGATTCCGTCCGCGCGCCCAGGGCCGCAGTGGGCCGGCCCGTGCCGAAGGCCCGGGCGGCGCGCGCTGTATTGATGCCATCAAGAGGACAAACCCGCAGTCATTTGTCGCTCGTCCCCCGGTCACAGCCCCTTTGTTCTGCGGTCGCCCGCATATTTGTCGGCTGCGTACGCGCCCGGAGCGGCGCGGAGGGGCACCCGCCGAAGCCTTCGATCCTCCCCTCACCTCGTCGTCCCGCCTCCGGCACGCCGGTGCCCCGGCGCGCCTCCCGGCGGGCGCTGGCGCTTATGACAGGCCCTGCCTGTGTGCCTCCTTTCCCTCTGCGGCTGTCTATCACCACCGCTCCCGCGGTCATGACCTTCTCTGTTCCCCTTGCCGGGAGCCCTTCTCCCGGCCGCCGGGACGGGGCCCCGGCACATAATCCCCCCTCTCCCGGCACATACTGCCTGGGAAAGGAAGTGTATCCATGATCACCGCTTTTTTCCGCACCGTGATCCTCTATCTCCTCATCATCGCCGGCCTGCGGCTCATGGGGAAGCGGCAGATCGGAGAGCTGGAGCCGGGGGACCTGGTGCTGACCCTGATCATCTCGGACCTGGCCTCCGTGCCCATGCAGGATTTCGGCATCCCCCTGGTCAACGGCGCCTTCCCCATCGTGATCCTGCTGAGCCTTTCCATGCTGGTCAGCTACTTCAGCCTCAAATCCATCCGCTTCCGCACCCTGGTGTGCGGCCGGCCCACCGTCATCATCCGGGACGGCCGGATCCTGCAGGCCAACATGGCCAAGACCCGCTTCACCGTGGACGAACTCTATGAGCAGCTGCGCACCCAGGGCTACGGCGACCTCTCCGGCGTCAAATACGCCATTCTGGAAACCAGCGGCCAGGTGTCCGTCCTGCCCTACGCCCGCAGCGCCCCTCTCACCCCCCAGGCCGCCGGCCTGGACGTCCCCGAGGAGGCCACGCTGCCGGTACTGGTGGTGAACGACGGCCGCGTCCTCACCGACAACCTCCGCTCCTGCGGCCGGGACCTGCCCTGGCTCCAGAAGCAGCTGCGCCAGCGCCGCCTCACCTCCCCCCGGGAGGTGTTCCTCATGACGGTGGACGAGTCCGGCGGGGTGGTCTGCGTGGCAAAGGAGGGGATCGCGTGAAGCCGCTGTGCCTCTCCCTGGGGGCCATGGCCCTGATCCTGGCCTTCTCCCTGTGGACGGGATGGTACGTCCACCTCCAGACCGACGGCTGGCGGGAGCTTCTGGAGCAGGCCGCCGCCGCCGCGGAGGCGGAGGACTGGCCCGCGGCGGAAGCCCGCTTTACCCGGGCCCGGGAGGGCTGGGAGAAGCGCCAGACCTTCTTCCACACCGTCATCGAGCACGACGAGCTCAACGAGGCCCAGTCCCTCTTTGCCGCCGCCGCCGCAGCCTGCGCCCAGCGGGACGGGCGGGAATTCACCGCACAGCTTACCCTCCTCCAGGTACGTCTGGGGCTGCTGGCCGAGACCCAGGCCATCAGCATAAAAAACATCTTGTGACTGGTTTCTCCAGCCCTGGGCCAAGTATATCATACCCCGCCGGCAGGCGCAACAGGGAAGATGCCGCCGCCCGGGAAACGCAGAAGCGGCGCGGGGCGGGGGCGGCGCCAGGCCGGCCTCCCGCCCCGCGCCGTCAGCCCGTGAAGCGCGGTCAGCGGGTCACTTTTTCTCCTCCAGGAGCTTCGCCAGCTCGTCCATGAAGGTGTGGATGTCCTTGAACTGGCGGTACACGGAGGCAAAGCGGACATAGGCCACCTCGTCCACCTCCCGCAGCTTCTCCATCACCTGCTCGCCCACCATGTCCGTGGTGATCTCCCGCTCCAGGTTGTTCTGGAGGCTCTGCTCGATCTCGTCGGTCATCTCCTCCAGCTTGGCCAGGGGCACCGTCCGCTTCTCACAGGCCCGCAGCATGCTGCCCAGCACCTTGTTGCGGTCAAAGCTCTGGCGGCTGCCGTCCTTCTTGATGACCACCATGGGCAGGGACTCCATGGTCTCGTAGGTGGTGAACCGCTTCTCGCAGGCCAGGCACTCCCGGCGGCGGCGGATGCTGTTGCCCTCGTCAGCCGGGCGGCTGTCCACCACCTTGCTCTCCTTATAGCCGCAATAGGGACATTTCATCTGTGGATCCCTCCTGGTCAGGATGGGCGGCTCCCCCGCGGGACGCGGGGCCCCTGCCGCCCTGTTTTATCCATTGTACCATAGGCCGGCGGAAATTGGTAGATGTTTTTCGCCGTTTTTCCGCCCTCAGGGCGGCAGGGGCCGGCCCTGCCGGTCAAAGGCGTACACGGCGCACAGCCGCCCCGCCACCCGCTCCACCCGGGCCAGGCAGAAGAGGGCCTCCAGGGGGAAGGGCCCCCCCTCCTCCAGGGGAAGGGCCAGCAGCAGCCGCTCCCCCTCCCGGCGCCGCCAGGCCCGGGGGATCTTCTCCAGCCGGGCCCTCAGCTCCGGGAGGGCGGATGCCTCCCCCGGCGCGTCCGTTTCCCGCCAGGCGCTCTCCCCGAACCGGAAGGACAGCCGGGCCTCCCCCCGCTCCAGGCGGCCCAGGGCGGCCACGTCCCGGCTGTACAGCCGCCGGGACACCGTCAGCCGCCCCCCCGCCGGCTCCATCACCCCCAGGGGCAGCTCTCCCCGCTCCCCCACCAGGAAGGCGCGGTACAGCCCGTCCCCCGGGTCGTCCATGGAGGAACGCACCTCCCGGCGCACGTCCCCCGGGGCCAGGACCACCTGCCCCCGGGGCCGTCCCCCGCAGAACAATCGGATCTCCTCCACCGCGCCCCCTCCTCTCCCGCTGCCGGCATGCAAAAGGCCCTCTCCGCCAGCTTATGCGGAGAGGACCCGGAGTATGTATGCCTGGGGGCGTCAGCCGATGGTGTAGCTGCCCCGTACCAGCAGCGTCACCACGCCGGAGGCCTTGATCCCCCGGTCGGCGGTCATGGTGTAGAGGTGGTTCTCCTTCAGGGCGCTGCCGTGGTTGATGGTGCCGCCCCCGGAGATGTCCACCAGGCCGGGGGTGCTCTTCCCCTCGGACACGCAGGAGGCGGAGCCGCTGCGGAGCATCACCTCGCAGCCGGCGGAGCCGTAGAGGGTCTGGCCGTCGGAGAGGGACACCTCGCTGTACGAGGCGGCCGTGCCGGTGACGGAGCCGCCGCCGCTGATCTGCTGGAGGAGCTGCTGCTCCGCCTGGTCCACCTGCTGCTCCAGCTCCTGGCGGAGGGCCTGGTCCCGCTGGGTGAGCTTGCTGTCCACCTTCCCCAGCAGCTGGCCCAGGAAGGTGTCGTTGAGATAGCTGAGGGTCACCAGTGGGTCCCCCTGGGAGCCCGCCTCGGCGGCAATGGCCACAAAGGCCGCCAGGACCGTCCCCGCCAGCAGCACACACAGCGCCGTACGCAGTTTTCTTCTTTTCATGGATCTTCTCTGCTCCTCTTATGTAGGCTTTTTTCTGACAGGCCCGCGGAGGGCCGTCCCTCCGCGGGCCTGTGTTCCTTATCAGACCGTTCCGGGATCCTACACCAGCCGGTCGCCGTGCAGGCCGAAGCTCACCGCGATGGCCGCGTCTACCCTGTCCATCAGTTCCTTGTCCACGCGCCCCATCTTTTCCCGTAAGCGCCGCTTATCCAGCGTGCGGATCTGCTCCAATAATACCACAGAATCCCGGGTAAGTCCATAGTTTTGCGCTGCAAGTTCAATATGCGTCGGCAGGCGCGCCTTTCCCGTCTGGGA
>CALXGG010000050.1 GCA_944387785.1 uncultured Oscillospiraceae bacterium
CATGCCGTATACTTGGTCTTGAAGTGGTGGAAAGTGGGGGATAGTAGGGCGTCAGCCCACATATCGCCCGCCCCGCCTGACCGGATACATGATGTGACCGGCCTGGGAAAAGGGGCATATCCGCCTGATTTTCGTCCCCTGGACGGCAAAAAAGGCAGGTGAGGCCCGGTGATCGGACAGTATCAGCACAATATCGACGCCAAGGGCCGCCTGTTCATCCCCGCCAAGTACCGGGAGGAACTGGGGGACGCTTTCTATGTGACCATCGGCCTGGACGGGTGCCTGTCGGTGTACTCCGACGCCAAGTGGGCGGACCTCACGGAGAAGTTCGACGCCCTGCCCATTTCCAAGGCCCGGAGCATGCGGGTGCTGTTTGCCAACGCCGCCAAGTGCGAGCCGGACGCCCAGGGCCGCATCCTGATCCCCGCCAAGCTGCGGGAGTACGCGGCGCTGGAGCGGGAGGTCGTCATCAACGGCGCCTCCAAGTGCCTGGAGCTGTGGAACCCGGAGCGGTGGGCCCCCATCGAGGCGGCCGGCCTGGATCCCGCCCAGCTGGCGGCGGCCATGGAGGAGCTGGGGTTCTGATATGGAGGAGAAGGACTACGGACATAAGCCGGTGCTGCTGGAGGAGTGCCTCACGGCCCTGGCCATCCGGCCGGAGGGGACCTATGTGGACGGCACCCTGGGCCGGGCGGGCCACTCCCGGGAGATCCTCCGCCGCCTGAGCGCCGGCGGCCGGCTCATCGGCATCGACCGGGACATGGCCGCCATCGAGGCCGCCGGGGAGCGCTTGGCGGAGTTTGGGGACCGGGTGACCCTGGTCCACGGCAATTTCTGCGATCTCAGTGAGATCCTGGCCTCCCTGCGTGTGGACAGGGTGGACGGGATGCTCTTTGACCTGGGGGTGTCCTCCCCCCAGCTGGACGAGGCCCGGCGGGGGTTCAGCTATATGCACGACGCTCCCCTGGACATGCGGATGGACGCCTCGGCGGCCCTGGACGCCCGGCAGGTGGTGAACACCTGGAGCGGCGAGGAGCTGCGGCGGATCCTGTACGAGTACGGCGAGGAGCGCTACGCGCCCCAGATCGCCCGGGCCATCGTCCGCCGCCGGGAGGAGAAGCCCATCGAGACCACCGGCGAGCTGGTGGAGGTGATCCGCTCGGCCATGCCGGCGGCGGCCCTGCGGGAGAAGCAGCACCCGGCCAAGCGGAGCTTCCAGGCCATCCGCATCGCCGTCAACGGCGAGCTGGAGGCCCTGGAGCCCATGCTGCGTTCGGCGGCGGAGGCCCTGCGGCCCGGCGGGCGGCTGGCGGTGATCACCTTCCACAGCCTGGAGGACCGGATCGTCAAGCAGACCCTGCGGGAGCTGGCCACCGGCTGTATCTGCCCGCCGGAGTTCCCGGTGTGCGTGTGCGGCCGTAAGCCCCGGCTGAAGCTGGTGTCCCGCAAGCCCATCGTATCCGGGGCGGCGGAGCTGGCGGAGAACCCCCGGGCCCGCAGCGCCAAACTCCGGGTAGCGGAGCGGACGGAGTTTTAACAGTAAGCGATACCCCGAATTGGGAGAGGGACAGGCCCGCGGAAGGGAGAGCCGCGGGGGAGGAGGAGAAGAAGTCATGGCTGCCAGTGTAAAAAACCAAAAGCGCCGGCAATACCGCACCCCCGGCGTGGTCAACGGCAATCTGGCCCGGGACCTCGACAGCTACGAGCTGGAGCGCCGCCTGGAGCGCAGCGGCCAGCTGGCCCCCGACGAGTACTATGTCCGCCGGAAGGAGAGCCGCTCGGACGTCCTGGCCCGGCAGCGGGCCAAGGCCAAGGCGGCGGTCCGCCCCGCCCAGAAGGTGTCGCCGCTGGCGGTGCTGGGCTTTTGCGGCGTGGCGGTGATGATGGTGGCCCTGCTGCTGTGCTACATCCGCATCAACGCCATCTCGGGCAGCATCGTGGATATGAAGGCGCAGATCAGCGCCCTGGAGGTGGAGCAGGTATCCCTGCTCACCCGGTATGAGCAGGCCTTCGACCTGGCCACGGTAAAGGAAGCGGCCCAGGAGGCGGGGATGCACCAGCCGGACGACAGCCAGATCTACTACATCGACCTGCCCGGCCAGGACCAGGCGGTGTCCTACGCCGGTGAGAGCAGCAGCGTGCTCAGCCGCTTTTTCGCGGCCATCGGGCGGAACATTTACGCCGCGGTGGAATATTTCCGCTGACAGGCGATATACATGCAGTGGCGAAAAAGCCGCCCCGGACGTGTCCGCCGGGACCCCGGAGCAGCGGCGAAGCACTGTGCCATCCCGCCGGGGAAGGGCGGGGACCATTGATAGACCGGGGAGTAAGAGGCAGGCCCTCTTACTCCCTGCTTGCTCATTGAGACGTCCCGCCGCCGGGACGGGGCCGCAGACAAGGAGGAGCGTATGGCAAAAAAACCCAAGAGGCAACCGGACGCCGCCCGCCGGGCGAAGCTGACCATCCAGCGGCGGACGATGTATCTTCTGATGGCCTTCGGCATATGCTCCTTCCTGGCGCTTTTTGCCAAGGCCTACGACCTGACCATCAACCGCCACGAGGAGATGCAGGAGCGGGCCTCCAGCCAGCAGACCCAGAGCACCACCATCTCCGCCTCCCGGGGCACCATCTATGACCGCAACGGGGACACCCTGGCCATTTCCGCCACGGCGGACACCATCTTCCTGGACCCCAAGATGATCCAGGAGCGGGCCGACGAGCTGGACAAGGCCCGGGCGGAGGCCATGGTGGAAGGGGTCGAAGCGGGCGAGAGCCTGCCCATCAGCGGCGAAGAGTACAAGGAGCTCATCGCCTCGGAGCTCTCCCGGATCCTGGACCTGGATGAGCAGGGGATCCTGGACAAGATGGAAAAGACCTGGTCCCAGTACGAGGTCCTGAAAAGACAGGTGGAGAAGGAGATCGGCGATCAGGTCCGCAGCTTTATCACGGACAATGTCACCGGCAAGAGGATCCAGGGCATCCATCTCCTCAGCGACGCCAAGCGCTACTATCCCCACGGAGCCCTGGCCTCCCATGTCCTGGGGTTCCTCAACAAGGACAATGTGGGCAGCTACGGCCTGGAGGCGGTGTATGAGTCGGAGCTGGAGGGCACCACCGGCCTGGTGGTCACCGCCCGGGACGGCAACAACCAGGAGATCATGTTCCAGTATGAGCAGTATTACGACGCCAAGGACGGCAACAGCCTCCAGCTGACCATCGACAGCACCATCCAGCACTACCTGGAGAGCGGCCTGGAGGAGATGATCGCCCGTTTCGACGCCAGCAACGGCGCCGCCGGCATCGTCATGGACCCCAACTCCGGGGCCATCCTGGCCATGGCCTCCAGTCCCAACTATGATGTCAACGACCCCTGGAGCATCTACGACTCCCGGCTCCAGGCCCAGCTGGATGAGCTGCTGAGCGGCGGGGAGGACAGTGAGGCCCAGGAGGAAGGAACCGCCGGAGAGACCGCGGCAGAGGCCGGGGAGGAGACCGGGGAAGAGGACGCGGCGGAAACGGACGACGGGAGCGGGACGGCGGGCGCCTCCGCCCTGCAGGAGGCCTATAACGATCTCCTGGGGGATTTGCAAATGCTGCAATGGCGCAACAAGGCGGTCAACGACACCTATGAGCCCGGCTCCACCTTCAAGATCCTGACGCTGGCCACCGCCCTGGAGGAGGGGACGGTGAACCTCAACAGCACCTTCAACTGCACCGGCTCCATCAAGGTGGACGGCTGGACCATCGGCTGCTCCAAGAAGACGGGCCACGGGGTCCAGACCCTGACGGAGGCCGCGGGGAACTCCTGCAACCCGGCGTTTATCAACATCGGCTTTTCCGTGGGGACGGACACCTTCTATGATTACATGGAGGCCTTCGGCCTCTTCGACCCCACCGGGGTGGACCTCAATGGCGACGCTGTGGGCGTGGTGGCCTCCAGGGACGCCTTCACCACCCTGGATCTGGCCTCCTACTCCTTCGGTCAGAACTTCACGGTGACCCCCCTCCAGATGATCACCGCCCAGGCGGCCTGCATCAACGGCGGGTACCTCTACACCCCCTACCTGGTGGATAAGGAGCTGGACAGCAACGGCAATGTGATCTCCCAGCACGACGCCACCCCGGTGCGCCAGGCCATCAGCGCCGAGACCTCCGCCACGGTCCGGCAGATCCTGGAGTATGTGGTGTCCGACGGCACCGGCAAGAACGGCCAGGTGGCGGGCTACCGCATCGGCGGCAAGACCGGCACCGCCGATAAGAGAGGCACCAAAGACCCCGTCACAAACCCCCAGGGCGACGTGGTGGTGTCCTTCCTGTGCTTCGCCCCGGCGGACGATCCCCAGGTCATCATGCTGCTGACCATGGACACCCCCTCCCGTACCACCGGCACTTACGTTTCCGGCGGTAACATGGTGGCGCCCACGGCGTCCTCCATCATGTCCAATATCCTGCCCTATCTGGGCATCGCACCCCAGTACACCGAGGAGGAGATGAGCTCCGCCGACGCCACCGTGCCCTATGTGGTGGGCATGACGGAGGCGGAGGCCGCCGCCAAGCTGGCCTCCTACGGCTTTGAGAACTACCGCACGGTGGGCGACGGCGCCACCGTCACGGACCAGACGCCCCTGGGCGGGGCCATCGTCCCGGCCAGCGCGGAGATCATCCTCTACATGGGGGCGGAGAAATCCACCGAGCTGTGCACGGTGCCCAGCCTGGCGGGCCTGTCCGCCACCCAGGCCAACACCGCCCTGACCAACGCGGGCCTCATCATGAAGACCACCGGCGCCGGCAGCAGCGGCGCCCGGGTCATCAGCCAGTCCCTGGCGGAGGGGGCCCAGGTGGCCGCCGGCACGGTGGTCACCGTGCAGATGGGCGAGAAGGGCTCCACGGCGGATTGACGGGACAGCAGGATTTGCAAGGTTTTCCGACACACAGTACCGTTTACAATAGGAAGGTACCGACTATACTTGTTCTGCTGCCCTGCCGGTATATCGCCGGGGGAGAATGACGAAAGAGTAGGTTGCATAAGATGAAGCTATCACAGCTGCTGCGGGGCATCCCGGTGCGGGAGTGCCATGCGGATCTGGAAATGGAGATCTCCGGCGTCAGCTACGACTCCCGGAAGACGGCGGCGGGGGATCTGTTCGTGGCCATGGCGGGCTACGAGACGGACGGCCACAAGTTCATCCCCATGGCCCGGGAGAAGGGGGCGGCCTGCGTGCTCTGCCAGGAGCGTCCCCAGGGGGAGGGCCCCTATGTCCTGGTGGAGGACAGCCGCCTGGCCTTGGCCCAGGTGGGCCGGGCCTGGTACGGCGACCCGGCGGCGGCCATGAAGATGGTGGGCGTCACCGGCACCAACGGCAAGACCACCACCACCTACCTGCTCAAGGACATCCTGGAGCAGGCGGCGGGGGCCAAGGTGGGCCTCATCGGCACCAACCAGAATATGATCGGCGGCCAGGTCATCCCCACGGAGCGCACCACCCCGGAGTCCTTCGAGCTCCAGGGGCTGCTGCGGCGCATGGCGGACGCGGGCTGCACCCATGTGGTCATGGAGGTGTCCTCCCACGCCCTGTACCTCAAGCGGGTGGAGGGGATCCGCTTCGCGGTGGGGATCTTCACCAACCTCACCCAGGATCACCTGGATTTCCACAAGACCATGGAGAACTACTGCGACGCCAAGGCCCTGCTGTTCACCCGCTGCGACGTGGGCGTGTACAACGCCGACGACCCCTGGGCCCCCCGGCTCATGGCGGAGGCCACCTGCCGGAAGGTGTCCGTGGGGGAGCACGGCGACACGCCGGTGGACCTTGCCGCCCGGAACATCGTCCTCACCGCCGAGGGCGTCAGCTTTGACGCGGTGGCGGCGGAGGGGAGCGTCCCCATCCATGTGGGGATCCCCGGCGGCTTCATGGTCTACAACACCCTGGGGGTGCTGGCGGCGGCCAAAGCCCTGGGGGTATCCCTGGCGGACAGCGCCCATGTCCTGCTCCACAGCGCCCATGTGAAGGGCCGGGTGGAGGTGGTGCCCACCCCCGGGGACTACACCATGCTCATCGACTACGCCCACACCCCCGACGCCCTGGAGAACGTGCTCTCCGCCGCCCGGGGCTTTGCCAGGGGGCGGGTGGTGGCCCTGTTCGGCTGCGGCGGGGACCGGGACCGGACCAAGCGGCCCAAGATGGGCCGCATCGCCGCGGACGGGGCGGACTTTGTCATCGTCACCTCCGACAACCCCCGGACCGAGGAGCCGGAGGCCATCATTCGGGAGATTCTCACGGGGATGGAGGGTACCGCCACGCCCTACGCCGTGGTGCCCAACCGGATCGAGGCCATCCACTACGCCATGGATCACGCCCAGCCGAGGGATGTGATCATCCTGGCGGGAAAGGGCCATGAGACCTATCAGATCATCGGCCACGAGAAGCGCCACCTGGACGAGCGGGAAGTGGTGGCGGACTATGTCCGTGAGCTGCAACAAAAGGAGAGGGCCTGACGCCGTCAGGCACAGAGGGAGAGTACCATGGAAATGATTGTCGCGTGCGTCCTCAGCTTTGCGGTCACGGGCCTGCTGGGCTGGAAGGTGATATTGCCGGCCCTGCGGCGGCTGAAGGCGGGGCAGGAGATCCGGGAGGTGGGGCCCAAGTGGCATGCCACCAAGGCCGGCACCCCCACCATGGGGGGCCTCATGTTCATCATCGGCATCGCCGTGTCCATCCTGGCGGTGGGCTGGCAGGGGATGATGGCCGGGGACCTGTCCCACATCTATGTGTTCCTGTTTGCGGCGGTGTTCGGCTGCATTGGGTTCCTGGACGACTTTGAGAAGGTGAAGCTCCACCGGAACCTGGGCCTCACCGCCATCCAGAAATTCGTGCTGCAGCTGGCGGCGGCGGTGGCCTTCCTGTGCCTCATGCGCTATGAGGGCCTTCTCTCCCCGGAGCTGTATGTGCCCTTTTTCCACGTCAGCATCCCTCTGGGCTGGCCCTTCTACATGGTGTTCTCCGCCTTTGTGATCGTGGGGGCGGTGAACGCGGTGAACCTGACCGACGGCCTGGACGGCCTGGCCACCTCCGTGACCATCCCGGTGGCCCTGTTCTTCGTCTCCGTGGCCACCTGGTGGGGCTATACCCAGCTGGGGATCTTTGCCGGGGCGCTGCTGGGGGGCCTGCTGGCTTTCCTGCTCTTCAACGCCCACCCCGCCAAGACCTTCATGGGGGACACCGGCTCCCTGTTCCTGGGGGGCGCGGTGGCGGGCCTGGCCTTTGCCTTTGACATGCCCCTGATCCTGATTTTCGTAGGTATTGTCTACATCATTGAGACGCTGTCCGACATCCTGCAGATCGTTTACTTCAAGCTCACCCACGGCAAGCGGATCTTCAAGATGGCGCCCATCCACCACCACTTTGAGATGTGCGGCTGGAGCGAGGTGAAGATCGTCACGGTGTTCACCGCCGTATCCATTTTGTTCTGCGCCCTGGCGCTTTTCGGCGTCATGGACCGTCCCGCGCCCTGAGGCGCGGTATAGAATCCCGACAGGAAAGGGGGGAGCCCTGTGACCCGGGAACAGCAAAGGGAATACAAACGCCAGCAGATCCGGGAGCAGCGCCGGAAGGAGCGAGAGGCCTGGCAGGCCGCCCGGGGCCCCATGGACCTGCCCTTCCTGCTGCTGGCGCTGGTGCTGCTGGTCATCGGCCTCATCATGCTCCTCTCCGCCAGCTTCCCCTCCGCCCAGTCCTCTGAGTCCTGCGGCTACGACCCGCTGTACTATTTCAAGCGGCAGGGGGCCTTCGCCCTGCTGGGCCTTTTCGCCCTGTTCTGGGTGTCCAAGATCAACTACCAGCGGTTCCGGGGCCTGGCCCGGCTGGCCATCGTGCTGTCCTTCATCCTGCTGATCCTGGTGACGATCCCCGGCATCGGCATCTGGCGCAACGGCGCCCGGCGGTGGCTGGGGATCCCCGGCACCTCCTTCCAGTTCCAGCCCTCGGAGCTTGCAAAGCTGGGCATCATCGTGTATTTCTCCGCCTCCATCGCCAAGAAGAGGGAGAAGATGCTGACCTTCAAAAACGGCATCCTCCCCTACGGCCTCATGCTCATGGCCATCGCGGTGCTGATGGCCATGGAGCCCCACGCCTCCGGCATGGTGCTGCTGGTGGGCATCGGGGCGGTACTGATGGTAGTGGGCGGCATCGACTGGCGGTGGGTGGCGGCGGGCCTCGGCGCCGGCGCCGCCGGCGGCTACCTGCTGCTCTTCACCGACCTCATGGAGAAGATCGGCTACAACTCCGACCGGATCACCACCTGGCGGGACGCCTTCTGGGACGCCCAGGACAAGAGCTTCCAGATGGCCCAGAGCCTCATTGCTATTGGCTCCGGCGGCCTTCTGGGCCTGGGGTTGGGCAAGGGCCGCCAGAAGTTCATGTTCCTCCCGGAGGAGCACAACGATTTTATCTTCGCCATCGTCTGCGAGGAGCTGGGCCTGGTGGGGGCCACCCTCATCATGCTCCTCTTCGCCCTCCTCATCATCCGGGGCTACTGGCTGGCCATCCACGCCAAGGACCGTTTCGGCAGCCTCCTGATCGTGGGCGTCACCACCCAGATCGCCCTCCAGACCTTCCTGAACATCGCCGTGGTCACGGGCCTGATCCCGGCCACCGGCATCTCCCTGCCGTTCTTCAGCTACGGCGGCACGGCCCTGGCCATCCAGCTGGTGGAGGTGGGCGTGGTGCTGTCGGTATCCCGGCAGATCCCTGCCCCCAAGAGCGGCTGAGGAGAGGGCGGGGGCTCCGCGCCCCTGGGCCCCGGCTGCTTCCCAATAGGCCAGAAGCGGCCCTCAGCCTTCCGGGCCTCCCCGGCCCGGACCCGGGTAACTTTTTGTACGCACAAAAAGTTACCAAAAAAGCGCCGGGGACACTCCGGACCCCGGTTTTATCCAATCGGTCACTACGAAACTGATACCGGGCAGCCACTGAGATTCCCCTTTGCCTCCGGCTCCCTCGTGATCGGTGCGGTGCTCTGCCGCACTTCGCCTGACGGCCCTCGTGCTGAGAGTTGTTTCTCTTTTGCTGGCGGGAGCCTGTGGGGTTTCGGCAGAGGCAGGCAGCTCGACACAGAAAGCCAGATTCGCCTGTCCCTTCAAAAGGCCGTCAGGCGAAGTCGGATAAGCAGCCCGCCGCAGATCAGATGCCCGGAGGATTTTCTGATTCAGTGGCAACGCAGTATCAAATCCAATCCAGACCGATTAGTCAAAGGAATCCAAAACCTTGGTTTTGGCGCTTTTTTGGTGACTTTTTGTGCGTACAAAAAGTCACCCGGGGTCCGGGGCCGGGGAGGCCCTGGGAGCCATGTCCCAAAGTGGGCCCGCCGGAGGCAAAAAGCCAAAGGGCAGCAATCAGCCGTTTCAGCGGCAGCAAAACAGAAAATAATGCTTTTGCAAGAGAAGCATGGATACCATTTGCTTGGGAAGGGAGGCGCGGCGCGATGCGCGTGATCTTCACCTGCGGGGGCACCGCGGGACATGTGAACCCGGCCCTGGCCCTGGCAGGGCTGATCCGCCAGCGGCGGCCGGACAGCGAGATCCTCTTCGTGGGGGCCCGCAGGGGCATCGAGCGCAAGCTTATCGAGGAGGCGGGCTGGCCCTTCCGCGCGGTGGAGATCTCCAGCTTCCACCGCTCCCTGAAGCCCCGGGAGATCCGCCACAACCTCATCACTCTGCGGAACCTGGTCCGCTCCCCCGCCGAGGCCCGGGCCCTGCTTAAGGAATTTCCCGCCGACCTGGTGGTGGGCACCGGGGGCTATGCCAGCTACCCGGTGATCCGTCAGGCGGCCCGGGAGGGGATCCCCACCGCCATCCACGAATCCAACGCCATCCCCGGCCTCACCACCCGCCTTCTGGAGCCCCACGCGGACCTCATCATGGTGGGATTTGAGGAGTGCCGGAAGAACTATAAGCACCCGGAGAAGGTGCTGGTCACCGGCACCCCGGTCCGAGGGGACTTCTTCACCTACACGAAACGGGAGGCCAAGCGGAAGCTGGGCCTGGACGACGGCCGGCCGGTGATCGTGTCCTTCTGGGGCAGCCTGGGGGCGTCGGAGA
Organism: uncultured Oscillospiraceae bacterium; assembly: GCA_944387785.1. Taxonomy (GTDB): domain Bacteria; phylum Bacillota; class Clostridia; order Oscillospirales; family Oscillospiraceae; genus Pelethomonas. The sequence goes on from CALXGG010000050.1 coordinate 10,094, forward strand.
TGAACCGCCAGACGGCGGAGCTGCTGGCCCTGGAGGCGGCGGCGGGCTGCCCCTTCCACCATATCCACGCCGCCGGCGTGGTGGGCAGCCGCCAGATGGCGGCGTACCTGGCCGGCGCGGGGGTGGATCTGGGCAAAACGCCGGCGCTGGAGGTCAGGGAGTATATCCACGACATGGGGACCCTGATGCGCGGGGCGGACCTGGTGATCTGCCGGGCGGGGGCCAGTACCATCAGCGAGCTGACGGCCCTGGGGGTGCCGGCCATCATCGTGCCCTCCCCCAATGTGACCCACAACCACCAGGAGCACAACGCCCGGGTGCTTTCCGACGCCGGCGGGGCGGAGCTGGTCCTGGAGAAGGACAGCAGCGGGCGGCTGCTGTATGATACCGCCTGCTCCATCCTGGGGGATGACGCCCGGCGGGGGGCCATGTCCGCGGCCATGGCGTCCCTGGGGGTGGTGGACGCCGCGGAGAACATCTACGCCGCCGTCATGGCCCTGCGCCGGAAGAAGTAGCAGCCCGGGCCCTTCCGCATAGTATGGATTAGTTTGCAAATCCATATGCGGAGGGGTCGAAATGAAGCGTATTGTCATCCGGGGCGGCCAAAGGCTGGAGGGGATCCTGCCGGTCCAGGGGGCCAAGAACAGCGTGCTGCCCATACTGGCCGCATCCATCCTGCATCCCGGCGTCACGGTGCTCCGGGGCTGCCCCCGGCTCAGCGACGTGGAGGCCAGCGTCCGGATCCTCCGGCACCTGGGCTGCGAGGTCTGGTGGCAGGGGGAGGAGCTGGTGGTGGACGCCTCCACGGTCAGCCGCTGGGACGTGCCCGACCGGCTGATGCGGGAGATGCGCTCCTCGGTGATCTTCCTGGGGGCCATCCTGGCCCGGCTGGGGAAGGCGGAGCTGTCCTACCCCGGAGGCTGCGAGCTGGGGCCCCGGCCCATCGATTTGCACCTGGCGGCCCTGCGGCGGCTGGGGGCGTCGGTGGAGGAGCGGGGCGGCCGGCTGTGCTGCGAGGCGGCGGCCCTGGAGGGCCGGGAGATCGCCCTGAGCCTGCCCAGCGTGGGGGCCACGGAGAACGCCATGCTGGCGGCCTGCGGGGCCCGGGGGGAGACGGTGATCGTCAACGCCGCCCGGGAGCCGGAGATCGTGGACTTACAGGACTTCCTGCGGTCCATGGGCTGCGCGGTCCGGGGGGCGGGCAGCTCCACCATCTGTGTGGCGGGGCGGCAGCTGACGCGGGACTGCGTACATACCGTGATGCCGGACCGGATCGTGGCGGCCACCTATCTTTCCGCCGTGGCCGCGGCGGGAGGCGAGGTGGAGCTGGCCCATGTGGACTACCGCCATCTCTCCACCGTCACCGCCGCCCTCCACGAGGCGGGCTGCCGGGTGATCGGCGGCGAGGGGAGGGTGCTGCTGCGCAGCGACGGGGCGCTGAAGGCCATCAGCGCGGTGCGGACGGCGCCCTACCCGGGGTTCCCCACCGACGCCCAGGCCATCTTGATGGCGGCGCTGCTGAAGAGCCGGGGGACCACGGTATTTGTGGAGAATATGTTCGACAACCGCTACCGGCATGTGGATGAGCTCTGCCGGATGGGGGCGGATATCAGCGTGGCGGGCCGGGTAGCGGTGGTGACGGGGGTGCCCCGTCTCTCCGGCGCGGCGGTGCGGTGCACCGACCTGCGGGGCGGAGCGGCCCTGCTGGTGGCGGGGGCCTGCGCCGAGGGCGAGACCTGGATCGAGAACGTCCGCCACATCTGCCGGGGCTACGAGGATCCGGTCCGGGACCTGGCGGCCCTGGGGGCGGATGTCCGGTGGGAAGAGAGATAGACGAGAGAGGAGTGAGAGCCGTGGCGCACAGGCGCAGGAAACGCCGCCGCAGAGGGAGCCTGGGGCCTCTTCTGCGGGTGTTGTCGGTGCTGCTGACAGCGGTGGCCGTGGTCGCGGCTCTCACGCTGTTTTTCAAGGTGGACCAGGTGGTGGTCAGCGGCAACGACCGCTACTCCACCCAGGAGATCGTGGAGGTCTCCGGCGTGGAGCAGGGGGACAACCTGATTTTGATGGACAAGTACCGCATCGCGGAGAAGCTCTACACCCAGCTGCCCTACATCACGGAGGTGCGCATCAACCGGAAGCTGCCGGACGTGCTGATGGTGGAGGTGGTGGAGACCCAGGCGGTGGCGGCCATCAAGGGCGGCAGCAGCACCTGGCTGCTGGACAGCGGCGGGAAGCTGCTGGAGGTGGTCAGCAACTCCGTGGCCCAAAAGTATGTGTCCCTGGAGGGGCTGACGGCGGAGGAGCCGGCCATCAGCGGCACGCTGCGGCTGGGGGAGGAGAGCCCCATCACCGCCTCCCGGCTGCTGGAGCTGATCCAGGCCCTGTCCCGGCGGGGGCTGATGGACAAGGTGTCCGCCCTGGACGCCTCCGACCCGGAGTACCTTACGATGGCCTATGACGGCCGCTTCCGGGTGGAGATGTTCTATGACGCGGATTTTGATTTCAAGCTCAACTGCCTCCAGGCGGCGGTGGCCCAGCTGGAGCCCAACGAGACGGGCACCATCCGCATGACCATGAAGGACGACAACGAGGTGCGCTTCATCCCGGACAAATGACCGGGGCGGCAGGCAGATTTTCCCAGCCGTTTTTCCCACCAAAATTTCGAAAAAAACCGGGAATCCGCTATTGACCTGCCGTAGAAAAAAGCATACAATAAGAAAAAGATTTAGCACTTTATCTGGGGGTTATTTGCCCCGGTGATATACGGCCGATACAACTTGTGGTAGGAGGATCCCACTATGGCATTCGAACTGGTAACCGCTCCCGACAACGTGGTCAAGATCAAGGTCATCGGCATCGGCGGCGGCGGCAACAACGTGGTCAACCGCATGGTGCGCTCCGGTGTGGGCGGCGTGGACTATGTGGCGGTGAATACGGACAAGCAGGCGCTGAACATCTCCAGCGCGGGATATAAGATCCAGATCGGCGAGAAGCTGACTCACGGCCAGGGCGCGGGCTCCGACCCCGAGGTGGGCCGCAAGTCCGCCGAGGAGAGCCGCAGCCAGATCACCAAGGCCCTGGAGGACACCGACATGGTGTTCATCACCGCCGGTATGGGCGGCGGCACCGGCACCGGCGCGGCGCCCATCGTGGCGGAGACCGCCAAGGAGCAGGGCATCCTCACCGTGGGCGTGGTGACCAAGCCCTTCGGCTTCGAGGGCCGCCGCCGGATGATGCAGGCGGAGAAGGGCATCGAGGAGCTGCGGGGGAAGGTGGACTCCCTGGTCATCATCCCCAACGAGCGCCTCAAGCACGCCACCGACCAGAAGATCACCTTTGCCAACGCCTTTGAGATCGCCGACGATGTGCTGCGCCAGGCGGTGCAGTCCATCTCCGACCTGATCCGGGAGACCGGCTTCATCAACCTGGACTTTGCCGACGTTACCGCCATCATGAAGGACGCGGGCCTGGCCCACATGGGCGTGGGCCGGGCCGCCGGCAAGGGCAAGGCCGAGGAGGCGGCCCGCATGGCCATCTCCAGCCCCCTGCTGGAGACCTCCATCAATGGCGCCCGGGGCATCCTCATCAACGTCACCGGCTCCATGGATATCGGCCTGGAGGAAGTGGAGCAGGCCGCGTCCCT